>CANQAI010000001.1 GCA_947589265.1 uncultured Clostridia bacterium
TGTCTATTTATACTTTTAGATACACTACATGCTTTTAACATTTTTTACTCCTTATTTAAAAATATTTATTGTTGTTTGTATTCAATTCTGTTTGCTTCAGTATTTGGTATAAAATCACTCCTTGTATTTAGAATTACATTTCCCGTCTCTTTTCTTATGGCTTTCTTTTTAATATATTTATTGTACTATTTTTTTATTCATTATGTCAATGAAAAGTATGAAGCCGTGCAAATCTCCCGTGCATATTCCATGCAGAAGTGAAAAATAATGAATAATTTCAAAAAAATTGAAAAATTTGTTATTCTTTGTTTTGAAATTAATTTTGATTATTTATTTCGAAATTAATTTATTAAAGCGAGATTAAGAAAAAATAATAACGATTTCATCTTTTTGATTTTTTTTCATATAATTATTGTTTAAGATATCTACTTTTTTATTTAATTGTGTAATAATACTACTGTAGAATTATATACAAAAGAGTCAAAAAACATAATTTCAGGAGGGTGTTTTTATGAGAAGAACAAAAGCTTTACTTACATTATTTTTATTTTTAATAATTAGTGTTATACCTTTTGGGAATGTAAAGGGACATTCTGTTGAATTAGATCCAGAGTCGCTAATTTCAATGCCCATGATGATATATGGGGGAAGTGGAACAATTACAATTGCAAATAGTGTTTCAAATTATACACTATATTTTCAAGGAGTTCAAATTCCTAGTACAGTTTATTCAGAAATAGAAAAAACTCAATCAGATGGCGAGAAAGACTTGGATATTTTAAAAAAAGCATGTACAGCATTAGAACCAGAAATAGATAATTTAAAAACAAATTTTGATACAGCTTCAACAGCATACCAAACTGGAATAACAAACAATGTAAGTGAAACAGAATTAGAAGCATTAAAAACTGCATACGAAACTGCAAAAAGTAATTATCAAGCTAAGGTAACAGAATATAATAATAAAGTAACAGAATATAATAATAAGGTTAATGAAGTTAACGGTAAAATAAAAGAGTTAACTCCAACTTATGTAGAAAGCAACTGGACTCAAACTACAGATAATAAAATTTCAATAGATGTAACGCAATTTTCCGGGGAACACCCTTATGTAGTATGGGTAAAATTAGTAACTTCTAGTGGTACATATTATGATGAAGGAATCTATAAGATGGTAGGCTCAAAACCAACAGATGTTAGTGTAAAGTCAGTAACTTTAGATAAAACAACATTATCTATTAACGAAGGGAGTAGCTATACATTAACTGCAACTATAAATCCTTCTGATGCTACAAATAAATCTCTAATTTGGACAAGTGATAATGAAAAAGTTGCAACTGTATCTAATGGAAAAGTTTCAGCTGTATCTGAGGGAACTGCTACAATAACAGTTACGACAGTAGATGGTAATTATTCTGCTACTTGTAAAGTAACTGTCAATAAAGTAGCACAGACTCCAGAAAAAACGGATAATAAAGAAGATGAAACAAAATCTGATAATAACAAAAGTGATGATACAACAGTTCCAACAGGGGAACTACCAAAAACTGGAGTAACAACTTATATCGCTATTTTTATTATAATATCATTAAGTATTATTGGAATTATAAGCTATAAGAAAATAAAATATTATAACTTCAAATAAAATAAATAAAAAGTGTAGAAAGAACTACACTTTTTATTATTTTTAATAATAATCATATCTAGTTATTGACCTGCCAAAAATGCTTTCCCTTTCACATTATTGTAATTTTACCAAATCGTTCATTATTTATTTCTATAAATGAAATCTTTAAATTTATTCATATTTACTGATTGATTTTTATATCTATCTGTTCTAGTTCGAACAGATACGTTGTTGGTGCAGATGTTAAAATACAAATTCATCAAAGTAGCTATTTTAATAGGTTTACGCAATTCGTTCCGTGCATATTACGTGTGAATAGCCTAATAATATAAATTTATTTTAAATTTTATTCTGCCAGTTAGAAGCTCCATATAAAATTCTGTCTATACTTACAATTTTATCTTTTTCATTTATTATATAAAAAGCAATATAACTTTTTATAACTAATTTTCTTATACTAAAATTATTTTTAATTTTAATATCTATAATAGAGAACTTTTGTGGGTTATACTCTAATGTTTTAATTTCTCCTTTTATTAGTTTTGCATATTTTTTGGCTGTATTAGGCTCTTGCAAATTATTTTTAATATATGATGTGATATTTTTTAAATCAATTTTTGCCTTTATAGATAATTGTATTTTATATTTTCCTGTCATAGTTTGTCTCCTTATAAAGATTTTTCTATTTCTTCAAAAGCCTCGTCAAGAGAGCAAACGTTACCATCTTCGATATCTTGCAAACCTTCTTCTAATTTTTCTATTAAGTCTTTCTCATCTTTTATTATTAAATCTTTTGGTGCATTATTTATAACAGAAGTAAATTTTAAATATTCCATATAATCAAGTAATTGAACTATAAGTTCTTCTGGTAAAGTTTCTATTGATTTAAGTAATTCTTGTTTTTCTATAGACATAATTCTAATCTCCTTTTTAATTTTATATATTATATTATAACACATATAATATATTTTTTAAACCTATATTTTTTGAATTATTTAAAAATGCCAATACTTACAATTTTTTATTTGTTTCATATTAAATATTACATTCATATTACAAATATTACAATTTTTCAAAATTGTTTGACAAATATAAAAAATAATGCTATACTAATAATAGCTTAAGTGATGAAGCTGGTCATCTAAGCAACACTGATATGTGAGTGAAGACACATATCTTTTTTTATATCTAAAAACAGAGCAGGTGAAGAACTGCTCTGAACTGAAAATCAGTTTTTATCTTTGTTGTTTTTATATGTATTCAATTCTTCTTCCAATTTTTCAATCTTCTGAAGCAGAATCCATATAAGCATAAAGCTGGTTATTTCTAAACAACACCTCCTTTCCTAAAGATTTCCTTTGAAAAGGATGCGTCTATTATACTTTAAGGTTCAATATATTTCAACAGTTTTCTAAATATTAAACATATTTATTTGTCTATTACTTAACCATTCTATCTTATAGATTTAGGATAATTTCTTTGCAAAAGAAAAAAATCAACCATTTTACTGATTGATTTTTATATCTATCTGTTCCATAAAGTTCGAACAGATACGTTGTTGGTGCCCTAAAGGAAGACGTACAACAACTTTTGGATAAAAAACAATTAATATTAATTATCTAAATATATCTTTTTAGAGAGTGTAATATAAAGTGTGTTCGTTTTTCAACTTACACATTTTTATTGACATACCCTCTTTTATTATTTTAAATATATTCTTTTATTTTTTCTAAATTATTTAATTTTAATTCAATACTATTATTATTAAACATATCTTTAACAATTATAGTATTATTTTTTATTTCGTTTTCACCTAAAATAATTACATAAGGTATTTTTTCTTTATTTGCATAATCCAAACTTTTCTTTAATTTTTTAGTTTTCATTTCTATTTCAACATTATAATCTAAATCCCTCAAATTATTTGCTAACATTAAACTCTCAATTTCAGTATCCATAGGAATAATATAAATATCTGTATTTGATTTATCATCGAATATTGTATTGTCTTTTAATAATTCATAAATTGCAGATAAACCAAAACTGATTCCAACTGTTGGATATTCATTACCATCATTAATAAATTCAGTAATCATTTTATCATATCGCCCACCAGCACCAATGCTTCCATTAATGTCGCCGTTTCTATCATATACCTCAAAAACATTACCAGTATAATAATTTTGACCTCTAGCAAGTGATGATGAAAAATCACAAACTGAACATATATTGATTCCTTTTAAGTCTTTTTCTAAATTATTTAATTCTTTCAATCCAATTTTAATCTTTTCATTAGAAGTATTTGCAAACATAATATTAAGTTCTTCTAAAGACAAATCAAAATAATTAACTATATTATCAATTTGACTCTTAGTTAATCCTATTTCAATTAATTTATCTTCGAATTCTGGTTTAGTTAATTTATCTTTTTTATCAATAATTGTTGTAACATTTTGTATAAGTGTACTATCAATACCGCTTTCCAAAAGTAAGCCAGTCATTAAATTTCGACTATTGTATTTAATTATAACATCAATATTTAACTTATTAAATGCTTTAACAAATAAAGATAATAATTCAGCTTCGATTAGTTGTCCTGATAAACCTACAACATCTACATCACATTGTGTAAATTCTCTATCTCTGCCAACTCTAACAGGTCCATCTCTAAAAACTTTGTCTATTTCATATCTTTTAAATGGAAATTTAATTTGATTTTTATTAAGAGCAATGAATTTAGCAAATGGTACAGTTAGATCATATCTTAAACCAAGTTTTCTTTCTCCTTGATCATTTAGTTTGTATATCTCGTTCAAGATATCATTTTCTTCATCGTATTTATCACTTAAAATGTCATAATAGCATAGTATTGGAGTTTCGATTGATTTGAAACCATATTGTTCAAATATTTCTTTTAAAATACTATTTATATAATTTCTGATTTTTTGTTCTTTAGGTAAAAAATCATAACCACCTTTAACATTTTGTATTTTCATAATAATCCTCTTTTCTTACTTAATTTAATTAAAAAAGCTATACAAGTAGTACCTGTATAGCATAATAGTTATTTATAAGCTAGATACAAGCACCACAAATAGCACTTGTACCTACAACAATTTATTAATGTCGTATTAACAAGTGCAGACTATTATGATGATGATTAAATATAATTATTTGTTTTAACATAATAATCTCTCCCTTTCAAAATTAACTAAATTATAGCATATTTACACTAGTTTGTCAAAAATCGTGTAAAAACAATATAATTGGTTAATTATATTTTTATGACTAAGTAATGATTTAATGTATCCTATTTATATATTTCAGCCATATTTTATCATCTCTTTTGCATATAGTCATTGTCAATATGCAAGTGTGTTTTCTAAATTGACAAGTATATCAATTCCAATCTATACATACTTAGCATAACTTATAACATTTTAAAACTCGAACTACAAAAGTCCGAGTTTAGTATCAATCTGGTGCAGATGGCCGGAATCGAACCGGCACGGTTTATTCAACCGCAGGATTTTAAGTCCTGTGCGTCTGCCAGTTCCGCCACATCTGCATGAATGTAATTTTGCAAATAAAAGCAAAATTCTGAACTGACAAAAATTATTGTACTACAAATACATATAAAATGTCAAGTACTAAAACTAAAAAAAATTCATAAAATAAATAATAACTTAAAACAAATAATGACATCAAAAGTAATTGACGAAAGAAACAATATAATGATAAAATAGGTAAAAACAAATATGAGGTTATAAATATGTCAAATTACGAGCAATATTACAAAAAAACCGTGGATGCATTAAAACAGTACATTAAAGAAAACAAAAAAATACCAACAGAAAAAGTATGGAACAAAATCGCAGCAGAAAAGGAGTTATTAACAAGCCAAACATTAAGTTATTTATCTGGAACAAAATTCCAAAACCTATGCGAAGAACTGAACCAAAACACACAAAAATTACAATAAAATAAAGAGGAAAATTATGATTGAAAAAATATTTTTTACTACAATAGCAATTGCCTTATTTACTATTACTTTCTTGAAATTGATTAAAAAAAATGACACAACATATATTTATGTATTAGCAATAGAATTTATAGGAATTGCAATTAACTTTATAGAATTATTTCTAAAAGCCCAATTTAATTGGAGCTTAAAACTAATAACATACTTACTATCTATAATATTACCAATTCTATTATTTACAATAGAAAAAATCAAAAATGTAGAAATATCTGAATTGTTCATTGCTTTCACAATTCCAACACTAGAAAAATTCGGCAAAACAGATAAGGCAAAAACTATTTTAACAAATTTTCTAAATAAAAATCAAAACAGCTATATAGCTCATAAACTATTAGCACAAATTTATATGAAGCAAGAAAACTATGACTTAGCAGTTAATGAATATATTAGAACAACAGAACTTAAAACCAAAAATATTGATGACTATTACCAACTATCAGTAGCATTAAACAAAAATAAGCAAAATGAAGAGGCAATAACAATACTTCAAGACATTATAAAACAAATGCCAGAAAACGGTAAAATTACAAACTTATTAGGTGAGATTTATTTTGAACAAGAAAGATATAAAGAGGCTGTATCTGTTTATATGTCAGCGCTTCGCTATCATCCGGGAAGCTTTGACATATACTATAGTTTAGGAATGGCATATACAATGATGAATGACTTTGGAAGGGCAAAAGAATTTTACGAAAAAGCAGCAGAAGTTAACTCCTTAGCATATAATGCAAAATTGAACTTAGGCCAAATTGCATTAATATACGGAGACTTAGATGAAGCAGAAAAATACTTTATGCAATCTTTAAAACAAAATGACCTAGAAGCAGGCTCATATTACTATCTTTCACAAATTGCCTTATTAAAAGGTGATGAAGACAAAGCAAAAAATTATATGAACGTTGCTGTAGAACTAGACCCAAGAACATATAAACAAATGCAAAAAGACCCACTATTTACACCTATTAAAGAAAAAGTTTCACTACCACAAGAAGTGATAGAAGAAGAAAAGCAAGAAATAAAGAAAATACTAACTAATAAAGAAACAAAAGTAAATAAACATCTAACCAAAATGTGCATGTTAGTAGAAAACTTAAGCAATGAGGACTTACAAGTTATTAGAAAATCAAAAGAAAAACAAATAGAAAAAGACGAAAAACAAAAATAAAAACCAATGTTATAACATAAAAACAAAAATAAAAACCAATGTTATAACATAAAAACAAAAAATAAAATCATCATAATAATATAAAAAAACAACAATCAACGCAAAAAACAAAAACAAATGAAAATTAAAAATTAAAAAAGGAGAAAACAAAAATGCAAATATATCAATCATTAATTTTAGGAATTGTGCAAGGCTTAACAGAACTATTACCTATTTCTAGTTCTGCACATTTAGCAATAATACCATGGATATTCGGATGGATAAACAATCCAGATTTTAAATTGGCCTATGAAGGCTTCGATGTAGCACTTCATTTTGGCACACTACTAGCAATTGGAATTTATTTTTTCAAAGATTGGTTAAACTTAATAAAAGGTGGATTTAATCAAGTTGTTAAAAAGGAAAAAACAACAGAAGGAAGAATGTTTTGGTACATAGTTCTAGCAACAATTCCAGGAGGAATTATTGGCTTCATATTAGATAAATTTTTAGAAGATGCTCTAACTACACCTTTAATTATAGCAATTTCCCTAATTATAATGGGAATTATATTATACATAGCAGACAAAAAATCTAAATCTGTTACAGATTATGAAAATATGACATTAAAACAAACCTTTCTAATAGGACTATCACAGGCACTTGCATTTATACCAGGAGTTTCACGTTCAGGAGTTACGATGACAACAGCAAGACTTATGGGAGTAAAAAGAGAAGCAGCAGCTCGTTATTCATTTATGCTATCAGCACCAATAGTACTAGCTGCAACAATATTCAAAGTAAAAGACTTCGTATTTAGTATTCCATTTTTCATAGGAGTGTTTGCAAGTTTTATTGTTGGCTTTTTTGTAATTAAATTTTTACTAAATTATTTAAAAAAAGGAGACTTCAAATGGTTTGCAATATACCGTGTAATATTTGGTATAGTAATACTTACAATATTTTTTATTAGATAGTTAAATAAGAATTGGGGAAAACATCTCCAATTTTTATTTTGCATTTAATTAAAAAATGCAATTACCAAAAACAAGAATAATTCACGGAAATGGAAAAAAGGAAAAGAATATTACAAGAATATTACAAAAACTTTACAATTGTATTAAATAATAAACATACATATTGACTTTTATTTTTAAACATATAAAATAAATACAGAAAAAAATATAAAAATCAAAAATATGTCAAATAAAACAAAAAATACAAGTATGTTTTGTCGCTTTTTGTCAAATATAATAATAGCTTAAAAAAATAAACAAAGGAGAAAAATAATGTCTAGTTGCCTAGGAATATATGTAGAACCAAATATAATTAAATATGCCAAAGTTTCAAAAGAGCGTGACATTTTGGTAGTTGATTCCTTTGGAATAAAATTTTATGACAAACTAGGAGATGCAATCAAACAAATTATAGCAGACACCTACAGTTATAAAGTACCAATCAGTATCAACTTATCAGAAGAAAGCTATCAATATTTTTCTATGTTCAGTTTATTAAGCAAGCAAGATTTAAAAAAAGCAATAGAAACAGAATTTGAAGCATTTTGTGCAGGAAAAGGCTTTAACAAAAATGCATTACAAAGCAGATATGTTTTAGTAAATGATATAGTTGACAAAGAAAAAATAAAGGTTGTACACATCTCTGCAAACAAAAATACAATAAATACCATTTTACAACCATTTTCAGAATATAAAGTCTCAACAATTTCTCCAATAGGAGTTTCAATTTCGAACATTGCAAATTTAAAAAATAAAGAAAATATACTAATTATTAACATGGAGGAAAACACCACTTTAACTACTATAGTAAGCAACAAAATATATTCAGTAGAAAAGCTAGAAGAAGGATCTAAAACTGTACTAGATAGTATCAACACAAAAGAAAATTCTTATTCAAAAGCCTATGAAATCTGTAAAAACAGCACTATTTATACAATGGAAGGAAAAGAACTACAAAACGAAGAAAATGAATATCTAGAAGATATTATGCCAACACTATATAAAATAGCAAGTGGAGTACAGGAAATACTTTCAAACAGTGTAGTTAGAATAGACAGAATTTATTTAACTGGTACGTTGTCTGTAGTTAATAATATAGATTTATATTTCCAAGAATTTTTCAAGACGGAAAAATGTGAAATATTAAAACCATTCTTCATCAAAAAAAGCCTAAAAATAAATATGAAAGATTACATTGAGGTAAACTCTGCAATAGCTTTGGCACTTCAAGGCTTAGATGAATATGGCATAAAAGAAATGAACTTCATAGAAAGAAATTGGAAGGATGACCTAAACAACATTATAACAAAAATTAAGGATAAAACAGAAAAAAATAATGAAGAAAATGGTGAAAATAAAAAGCCTTCTGTAAATTTATCTAAATTCTTTAGATTTGACTTAAAAGAAAGTTTAGATGCTACTGAAAGGTGGATGCTTCGCAGCGCAGGTGGACTTTTATTTTTAATTGTAATATATGCTATATTCTCAATGTACTTAAATTATTCTATTAACATTAAGAGTATACAAGCAAAAGAAGTTAAAGATGACACTTTAGCACAAATTGCATCAGTAGAAAGAGACATTAGAGAAGCTGCTAGTAAAACAGCAGAATATGAACAACTAACAGAAAACTTAAGCAATATTAAAGCAATAGTAGATGAAAATAAAGCAGCAAAAAAAGCAATTCCGAACTTATTAACCAATATAATGTTTTCAATTCCAAAAGGAGTACAAGTAACATCTATTGAAAATGTAAGTGGAAATCGTATTATTATAAATGCACAGGCTGAAAAATATGAGCAATTAGGTTACTTCAAAACAGTATTAAAAACACAAGGCATACTAAAAAGTGAAAGTGTTGTTTCAACACCGGGAACAAAAAGTGAAAATTTAATTAAAATTACAATAGAAGGAGAATTGCCATGAAAAAAATTTTAATGAGTATTTTAATTATATTATTAATTGTCATGGCATACCTAGTAATAGCTAGAGGAATAGAAATTGGTAGTATAAAAATATTAAGTATAGAACAAATAAAATACGAAAATAAAAAGCTTGAGCAAGAAATTGCACAAACTGAAACATTAATGAATACTAACTATCCATCTAAAACAAATGAATTAAACAGTAGTGTTTCATATTTATTAGCTGCAAAAGACAGCTATCTAGATCTAGCGAGTGTAAGTACAGAAGAAGAAATAAAACAAGCAACAGTTAAAGAAGAATATACAGTAGAATTTTTATTAACCAAATTTGGTAGATATTCAACTTCAAATGGCGTAAACCTAAAATATGAAATTACAACTGCCTCAGCATCAGACTCTAACAACATTAACTTTACAGTTGATGGAAGATATAGCCGTATTATAACATTCTTATCAGATATAGAAGATGATGCTAAACTAGGATTTAGAATTAGAAACTTTAAACTAATACCTAATGGAGAAAACCTAACGGCAACATTCCTAGTAACAAATGTCAGTGTTAAGAATGAAAAATTAACTGGTGGTGGAAGTGTTGATATTCCACAGCAAGAACAACAAGAGCCACAAGAGCAACCAAGTGGAGAAACACAAGAAACATCAACTCGGACCAGAACAAACTACAACAGAAGACCCACAACAAGCACCAGAAGAAACAAATGCTAATCAAAATGCAGAAAATGCAAACCAATAAATACTTATGCAATAATAAGCAGTAAATAATAAAAGGAGAAAAATATGATTAAAACAGTATTAAAAGAAATATGTATAATGCTATTATTATGTGTGGCAATTGTTTTAATATTAGGGGTTGTGTTCTATGACTATATCCCTGCTAATAAAGCAATACCAAACAAACTAGAAGCATATTCAACTCCTGAAAATATAAAAGCAGAAATAGAACAACAAATTGAAGGTACTGATTTAAATATTCAGGGAGGCAACTACACTTATGATATTACAGGAGCAGAACTTTCAATATATGAGCAAGAAGGAGACTATGATGCAGGAAAACCTGACCCATTTTCAGCAAGTCCTACTTTAGACGAAAATAATGAAGGAAATGGCTCATCAGGAGGGCAATCTGGTTCTTCAGGTTCAGGAAGTTCTACAAATCAAGTAGCAGACCCAAACTCAACAGGTACATTCTTTGAAAACCAAGGTCTAAAATAAATTTCGGTTATATTTATTTAAATAAATATAAAATATAACAAATAATCAAAAGAGAAAGGAGTAAAACAATGAAAAAAACTAATGAAAATGGTATTACATTAATTGCATTAGTAGTTACAATAGTTGTACTATTAATTTTAGCAGGTATTACTATTACCTATGTAATGGCTGATGGAGGTATATTTGATTCAGCAAAACAAGCAGCATCACAAACAATAACAAGTCAAATCGCTGATTATGCTTCTCAAATTCAGGCAACTTTTATGACGCAAAATGCTGTTAAAACTGCTACTGGAATAACACCAACAGATACAGACAAGGATTTAACAAGTGGCACAATTACTGTTGATAAAGCACAAAAATTCTTCCCATCAGGTTATACGGTAAGTGCCCCAAGCCTTACAACCGACGCAGAAGCTGGAACTATAAGTGGTACACTTACTGTAGGATATCAAAATAAAACCTATACAGTTACATTCAAAGCTGGTGTAATAGAAAGCGTTGTAGCAGCTGAATAGTATCAAAATTAATATTATTTTTAATAATAGACCTTGATTTACTTAGAACAATGAGTTAATTATTAAAATTTAATAAAAAAACTCTTAAAGGATCAAGGTCTAAATAAATTTTGGTTATATTTATTTAAATAAATATAAAATATAACAAGTATCAAAAGAGAAAGGAGTTGAAAAACTATGAAAAAAACTAATGGAGAAAATGGTATTACCCTTATAGCATTAGTAGTAACAATAGTTGTACTATTAATTTTAGCAGGTATTACTATTACTTATGTAATGGCAGATGGAGGTATATTTGATTCAGCAAAACAAGCTGCAACTCAAACAATAAATAGTCAAGTTCTTGATTATGCAGGGCAAATACAAGCAACATATATGACACAAAACGCTGTTAAAAGTGCAACAGGAATTGAACCTACAAGTGGTCCAAAAGTAGCTAATTTAGTAGATGGTACTATATCGCTAGCTGACGTAACACTATTTTTCCCAAGTGGTTATGAGCCACAGGAAACTGGATTAACTTTAGCTGGTACTTCATCAACAGGTACAATAGCAGGAACTGTAACTGTAAAGTATAGCAATAAATATTATACTGTTACTTTCGAAGCAGGAGTTCCTACAGTAACAGGAGTTAGTGACACAGCGCCATCAGCATAAAGTTTATATAAAATAAAAGGGAAAGGCATATGCAAATGTATATGCCTCAACTTTTATAAATACTTTAAAAATATAAAAAGTAATAAAAGGAAATAATACTAAAAGCATTGCAAAATTCAATCAAAAATAAAAAAAGGAAAAAATAAAATTATGGACATATTCTTATATATTATAATTTTCATAATTGGAACACTATTTGGCAGTTTTTTTACATTAGCAATATATCGCATACCATTAAAACAAGATATCACACATAAACGTTCATACTGCCCAAACTGTAACCATCAATTAAGTTTCTTAGATATGCTTCCAATTTTAAGTTATATATTTTTAAAAGGAAAATGCAGATACTGTGGACAAAAAATAAGACCAAGATATTTAATTCTAGAAATTTTATCTGGTATAGTTTTTGTTTTATTTGCCATGTCTATAAAATTAAATGTATTTACAACTAATATAAGCACTTTAGTATACTTTGTATTCGGATTAATTTATATTGCTACATTATTCATCATAGCTGGAATAGACAAAGAAAATCACAAAATAGAAAAAAGTGTATTATTATTTGGATACATAATGCAAGCTATATATATAATCTATCTATATATAGTAGAAAAAGACCCTAATGTATATAGATATGTTATATATTTAATAATAGTACTTGCCCTTGTTTTAATAAATACATTTTACTTAAGAAAGAAAACAAAAAACAGTTATGTAGTAGATATTCTACTACTCTGCATAATGTTCTTAATGTTTACATACGAGGCAATTAGTATATTAACAATAGACTTTACTTTACTTACAATTGCCATAAGTTTAATTGCAGAAAAATTACTTAGTGTAAATAAAAAAGAGGAAAAAGGTGAAGAAAAAAAGCCAATTCCTATTGGATTTTACCTATGCATTACAAACATCATTTGCTTAATTATATCAAACTATTATATATTTTTTTAATATACCTTTAGAAATTTGTGAAAGGAATATGTATGAAACTTACAAATTTAAAGTCAAACAAAGCATTTACACTTCAAGATGCAGCAATAGCAATAATAATTATAATGTTGTTTGCTGGCACAATAGGAGTAACTATGGTAAATATTTATAAAGTGCAAGCAGTCACAAAAATAGACGCAGTAGCATCTCTATTTGTAGTTCAAGTTATGGAAAGAATAGATAAACTAGGATATACTGAAGTTACAGCTGAAAATATGAACAACGTAATTACACAAATGAGAAAAGACTTTTCAATACCACAAAGTTTTAACTTAAACATCGAAATAGAGCCAGACGAAATTACAAACAACTTAGTAAAAACAGTAAATGTACAGTTAGGATATAATTTTTTAAATGAAGACAGAAGTATTTCAGTAAAAACATTAAAAGTAAAAGAATTTGAAGGAGAAACCAATGAAAGATGAAAAAGGTGTTACCTTATTAGCATTAGTTGTCTACATTATAGTATCCACAATTATTATATCTATTATCGCATTTATAAGTTCTAATTTCTTTGCAAATGTAGATATAGTAAAAAATCAAGATAAGTATGCAGTTGAATTTAATAAATTTAATATGTTTTTTGTAAATGATGTAAAAAACAATAAAAGTGCCACAGTAGAGCCTACAAAAATAACTTTTGCAGATGGAACAGTGTATGAATTAAAAGGAACAGAAATGTACAGAAACGACACTGCAATAGCAAAAAGAATAAAATCAGCACATTTTTCAGAAGGCTCATACACAGTACCAGATACCAAAATAGAGGTAGTAAAAAAATTAATTAAAGTTCATTTAACTATTGGAAGAACATTTGATGATAATTCATTAACAAAAGAGGTAGATAAAAAAGCATATCAAAAGTTAGATAAAACAATAGAATATGTTTTAAAATATTGGTAATTTTATGCAAATGTAATAAAATGCACTTATTTGACGAAATATGTAGTATAATAATAGTAATACTAAAGAAAATGGAGGTATGAAATGGATAGAAAACAACCACTAGGAATTGAACTTGTAAAAAGAGGAATTGTTACAGAAATTGATATTCAAGAGGCATTAGATTATCAAAAAACAAATCCAAGAAAAAAAATTGGAGACATTCTTAATATATTAGGACTTTGCGATCCTTATACTTTAATTACTGCAATGGGTGAAATATTAGAAGAAAAAGCTATTTATTTAAAAGATTCAGATATTAAAATAAACGTAACTGAATTTATTTCTTTAGACTTAGTAAAAGAGAATAAAGCTATTCCATTTGAGATATCAGCAGGTAAAATTAAAGTTTGTTTTGCAGATACCACAGACAAAAGGTCAATAGATGCTGTTAGACTATTGTTATTAAATAAAGGGCTAATAATGGAAAAATATATTACTTTTGAAAGTAATATAGATAAAATAATAGAATCTTTTGAAGGAAATGCTGCAGATGAAATTGATGTAGATGCTGACATTTCTGGCTTGGTAGATACTATTATTAAAACTGCTATGGAAAAAAGAGCAAGTGATATTCACGTTGAGCCACAAGAAGATAAGGTAAGAATTAGATACAGAATAGATGGAAAGCTTAGCACAGCAGTAGAAATTGGCAAAGATAAACAAGCACAATTAATAGGTAGACTAAAAGCAATTTCTAATATGCACCAAGAAAAACAAGAATCTCAAGATGGTAGAATATTAAATTATCCAGAATATAACATTCGTGTATCATCACAAAAAAATGTATATGGAGAAAAATTCGTATTAAGATTATTAAAGAAAAATAATAATATTAGACGTATTTTTGAATTAGGATTTCCAGAAGATGAAGAATTAGTTAAAAATAGTTTTAATAAAAGAAATAGTATTACAATAATTGCAGCACCAACTGGTGAAGGTAAAACAACAACACTTTATAGTATTATAGACTATTTAAATAATCCACATATAAACATTACTACTATTGAGGACCCTGTAGAAATTAGAATTAATGGGCTAAACCAAATTGAAATAGATGCTAAAGAAACATTCTCAGATTCATTAAGAACTGTTTTAAGACAGGACCCAGATATTATACTAGTAGGAGAAATTCGTGACACAGAAACAGCAGAAATCGCAATGCAAGCAGGACAAACAGGTCACTATGTTTTATCTACAATACATACCATAGATAGTATAGAGGTTATTACAAGACTTAGAAAAATGGGGATATCTAACTATGATATAGCAAGTATTTTAGCAACATCAGTATCACAAAGACTAGTAAGAAGAATATGCCCATATTGCTCAGTAGAAAGAGACTTTAATAAAAAAGAAATTGAAGTAATAAATAAAATTGGTGAAAAATATGGAGTTAAGTTCGACTTAACTAATAAAAGAACTTATACTGCAGTAGGATGCAAAAAATGTAATAATACTGGTTACCTAGATAGAATTGGTATTTTTGAAGTATTAAATATTAGTGATGAAATTAAAGAATTAATCTCATCAAATTCATCTAGTATGGAAATAAGAAATGAAGCATTAAAATTAGGCTACAAACCATTAGTTGTAGATGGAATTTATAAAGTTTTAAACGGAATAACAACATTAGATGAACTAAATAGCAAGTTAGTTATTTATTAATACATAGGAGGAAAACAATGGTTGATATAGATAAAATTTTAAATGAAGCAATAAGAAAAGATGCTTCAGACGTGCATTTAATCTCAGGAATAAAACCTATTTTAAGAATTAAAAGAGAATTAGTTGAAGCTGAAAATTCTAAAGAATTAACCAATGATGATATGATAGAAATCTATGATTATTTTGTAAGAGGAAATGTAGACAAAGATAAGGTATATAGAGAAACTAAAAAACTAGATTGCTCTTATGTATTCGGAGATATTAGACTAAGAGTTAATATTTCAACAGTAGATGAAGTTCCAGTGCTTGTACTAAGATTAATAAAAAATACACTTCCAAAATATGAAGACTTAGGAGTACCAGATATAGTTAGAAGAATGATGAACCAAACTCAAGGTTTAATACTAGTAACTGGTAAAACAAACTCAGGTAAAACAACAACATTAAATGCACTTATTAATGAAATAAATGAAAATCAAAATAAAAAAATACTAACACTAGAAAACCCAGTAGAATATAAACATAAATGCAAAAAATCAATTATTGTTCAAAAAGAAATAGGACTAGGTAGGGACTGCCTAGATTATAGTTCTGGTGTTAAGAACTCTTTAAGAGAGGACTGCGACATTCTAGTTATAGGAGAGATTCGTGATAAAGAAACTATGGAAGCAGCCATTGAAACAGCAGAAGCAGGACACTTAGTAATAGGAACACTTCACACAAAATCTTGTGCAGAAACTATCGATAGAATGATAAACTTCTACGATATTCGTGACCAACAAACAGTAAAATACTTAATATCATCATTATTAAAACTAGTAGTTTCTCAGAGATTATTAAAAGGTAAAGATGGTTCACTTGTTTTAGTGCCTGAAGTAATGGTAGTAGATAATATTATAGCAGGAATAATTCGTAAAGAGAAAATTAGTATTTCTGAAATAGAAGATGCTATTCAAAGTAACTCAGACAAAGGAAGTATTGGTTTAATAAATTCCTTAGCTAAGTTATTTGTACAAGATAAAATCACATTAGACCAAGCAAAATCTCAAATGGAAGAGAAAAACATTGAAATTTTAAATAGAACAATTATGCAATTAAAGATTAAAAAAGATAGTGGAATTGGTTCTCAAGTTAGCCATTAAAATGAAGGAGATGATAAAGTGCCAGAATATATGTATAAAGCTGTTACTAAGCAAGGGCAGATAGTTAAAAACAGAGTAGAACAGGCCAACAAAAATAATTTAATACAAAAGCTTAAAAGTAATGGGTTACTTCCTATTGAAGTAATACAAATAGGATATGGAGGCAAAAGAAAAAGAGTAAATAAAAGAAATGTAATGGATATAGATGAAATTATGCAAACTTCAAACTCAGCTATTATTTCTCAAGGAAGTACGGCAAATAAACAAACAATAAGAGAAAAATTTAATATTGCCTTATCTATTGGACAAAGAATTACTGAGAGGGATCTTGTAATTTTCACACAAAACTTTTATTTATTAAAAAAGGCAAACTTCAATAATATACATGCTTTAAGCACTATTATAAACAGTACAGAAAACTTATCATTTAAAGGTGTACTAGAAGATATTCTAGCAGGTGTAGAAGCCGGAGAATATATGTACACCACAATGGAATATTACTCAGATATATTTCCATATATATATATAAATATGATTAGGGTAGGAGAACTTTCTGGTTCACTTACAAAATCTTTGGAACAAGCAGTAAAATACTTAGATGAAACAACGGCTAGAACAAAGAAAATAAAAAGTATTGTAATACCAAATATTGCTCAATTTATAGCAATACTTGTTCTATTAATTGTAGGAACATTATATGTATTACCTGCAATACAAGACGTATTTATACAAATGGGCAGTAATGCAGAACTTCCAGGAATAACATTATGGTTTATGGACTTCTTAGACTTAGCAATGGCATATTGGTACATTCCAGTTGGAATTATTTTAGCAATTATAGGAATTATAGTTGCATATATAAACACACCAAAAGGAAAATACAATTGGCATTACTTTAAATACAAAGCACCTATTTTTGGTAGATTAATATTTGGCATAGACTTTTCAAGACTAATGAGAGCAATGCTTTTAAATTTACAAAATGGAATGAGAATTCAAGAAGCATTAGAAGTTAGTAAAACAGTAGTAAAAAATTATGTAATGCTATCAATAATAGAAACAGCTATTAACAACTTACTTATTGGTGATTCATGGATAGAGCCATTTGAAAACTCAGGACTATGTAAATCAATGGAAATTGAAATGTTGAAAATAGGTATGCAAACTGACCTTTCAGAAATGATGGAAAAATTACTAGACTATATGGATGCAGATATACAACAAAGCTTAAACAACTTAATGAAGGTATTACCAGAAATATCTTACTTATTCGTTGGAATAATATTAATATTCTTAGTAGTTGTAGTACTTGTACCATGTATCCAATTATACATGGGCAACTGGTTGATAGAAGCATTAACAGCACAATAATGGGGACTGTCCCTATTGGGACAGTTCTCTTTTTTTGGGGTGCCACTTTGGAAAGGAATGGATATTTATTATGAAAATAGGGATTGATATAGGTGGAAGTCATATTGGAATTGGCGTAGTAAATGAAAATGGTAAAATAATAGAAAAATACGAAACAGATTTAAGCAATAATCAAGTTGCTTTAAATAATACTAATGAGTCAAACCTAAATAATGAAATAAGTTTAAATATAACTGAATTTATAGAAAAATATATTATAGAAAATATTAAAAAAATTCAGAAAAACTATAATATAGATGTGATTGGCGTGGCAAGTCCTGGAACTCCACAAAATGGAAAAATTACTACTATGGTGAACTTAGGCATAAAAGAGCTAGATATTACTAATATTATACAAAAAGTATACAATGGAAAAATAATTGTAAAAAATGATGCAAAATGTGCAGGCTTGGCAGAAAAAACTTATGGAAGTTTAAACAAATATGATGATTGTGTATTTTTATGTTTAGGAACAGGAATTGGTGGTAGTGTATTTATAAATGGAAAACAGCTAGAACCTAAAAGATATCCAGCTTTTGAAATAGGGCATATGGTTATACAAAAAGATGGAAAAATTTGCAACTGTGGAAAAAAAGGCTGTTTTGAAACTTATTGTTCTATAAAAAGGCTAAAAGATGAATTAATACAAGAATTAAATTTAAACAAAGAAATTATGGCAAAAGATTTATTAGAAATAATAAAGTCTAAAAATCAAGACGAAAATGTACGAAGAATAATAAAAGAATATATAAATAATTTAATTGTAGGTCTTTCAAATATAATAGACATATTTGAGCCTGAAGCAATTGCTTTGGGTGGTAGCTTTGTATATTTTGAAGACATTCTTTATAATGAATTAGTAAAAACATATAACGAAAAAAGGTATGCCTTTAATAAGGAAAAATTGCCAGAATTAAAACTTGCTATTTTATGTAATGATGCAGGAATTATTGGTGCAACACTATAAATAAGTTAACATAAGTCATAATTTGACAAAAGTAAAAAAAAACGCTATAATAGATGCTAGTTGTTACCAAATTTGGTAAAGAAGAGATTTATATATAAAAAACAAATCAAAATAATATAATTAGAAATAAAATAAAATATGTTTAATGTCCGGAATTTTAGTTAAACATATATATTTTATTTATATTTTTTATGCAATGTTTAGTTTAAAAATTGAAAAATGGTAAATCATACAAATAGTATAAAATGATTTATTTGTTTTTGTAATTTATTAAAAAATATATAAACCTGAAAAACAAGAAAAAAGGAGAGATAAAAAAATAATGTTAACAAATGAAAGGCATCAAAGTAATAGAAGAGAGAAAGATACTACTATTACAAACAAAAGAAGAAATGTTTATGCAAGTTCAAACTTAGATCCTACACAAAATAATGGAGAAAAACTAAAGACTTCACAAAGCAGATTAGGTCAAAACAGAACTCAAAGAACAGAAACAAGAAGTACACACTCTAGAGCATTAAATGAGAGAAAATTAGAAAAAAAAGCTTTAGAAGAAAAAGACAAATTTGAATTTAAAAAAGAGAATTTAAAAATTATTCCTTTAGGAGGGCTAGAGGAAATAGGAAAGAACATAACAGTTTTTGAATATGGAAATGAAATAGTGCTTGTAGACTGTGGCTTAGAGTTCCCAGAAGACGACATGCTAGGTGTAGACCTAGTAATACCAGACATAACCTACCTAGAAAGAAACAAGGAAAAAATAAAAGGTTTAGTAATCACACATGGACACGAAGACCATATTGGAGCAATACCATATATATTAAAACAAATAAATATTCCTATTTATGCAACTAAACTAACAGTAGCTTTAATAAAAAATAAATTAGAAGAACATAACTTAGAGAAAACCACAAAAATACACATTGTAGAACAAGGCAAAACTATTAATTTTGGAAAAATGAAAGTAGAATTTATACGTAGCAACCATAGTATTCCAGACTCTGTAATGCTTGCTATTCATACACCAGTTGGAGTTGTACTTCATACAGGAGACTTTAAAATAGACTATACCCCAATTGATGATAAAGTAATAGACTTAGGAAGAATAGCAGAACTAGGTAACAAAGGAATTTTAGCATTACTTTCAGATAGTACAAATAGTGAAAGAAAAGGATATACAATGTCAGAAAGCTCTGTTGGAGAAGTATTTGACAAGTTATTTTTAAATAACACTAAAAGAATTGTTGTAGCAACATTTGCATCTAATGTTCACCGTGTACAACAAATTGTAAACTCATCTATAAAATACGGTAGAAAAATTGCTGTATGTGGTAGAAGTATGATGAACATGATAGAGGCTGCAATAGAACTAGGCTACATCAATGTACCAGCCAATACTTTCATTGACATAGATAATATAAACAACTATAGAGATGACCAATTAGTTATAATAACTACAGGAAGCCAGGGCGAGGCTATGTCAGCACTTACCAGAATGGCAAACGGAGAGCATAAAAAAGTAACTATTACACCAAATGATATGGTTATTATTTCAGCAACTCCAATACCAGGAAACGAAAAACTAGTGTCTAAGGTAATAGATGAATTAATGAAAATAGGTGCAACTGTTATTTACAGTTCTTTAGAGGCTATTCACGTATCTGGTCACGCTTGTCAAGAAGAGCAAAAGTTAATATTAACATTAGCTAAACCAAAATATTTTATGCCAGTTCACGGTGAATATAGGCAACTTATAGCACATGCTGAAACTGCTAAAAAAGTTGGAATAGAGCCTCAAAACATATTTATAATGTCAAATGGTAGAACACTAGAATTAAATGAAAATGAAGCCAAAATTACTACTTCTGTACCAAATGGAAAAATATTAGTAGATGGTTTAGGCATAGGTGATGTTGGAAATATTGTTTTAAGAGATAGACAACATTTATCACAAGATGGATTAATTGTAATTGTAATGACAATGGATACATCAACAGGAGAAATAGTTTCTGGACCAGACGTAGTATCAAGAGGATTTGTTTATGTTAGAGAATCTGAAAACTTAATGGAAGAAGTAAAAAGAGTAGCAAGAGAAGAAGTTAAAAGATGTGAAGAAAGTCATATTCGCGATTGGGCAACTATTAAATCTAATGTAAAAGATACACTAAGAGATTATATTTTTGAAAGAACAAAACGTAACCCAATGTTACTCCCAATTATTATGGAAGTTTAAACAATAAAGGTTATAGGATCCTCTTAAAAACCTAAATATTATATAACAAGGAATGATTAAAAAAATGAATTATAAAGAACTAGCAGACCTAATTTTTCCAGATGCAAAAGAAATATCATATTATGAAGAAAAATATCCAGAAAGAAACTTACCAGAAGATGCAATTGTTACAAGATTTGCACCAAGCCCAACGGGATTTGTTCATGTTGGAGGATTAATGCAATGTGTTATAAATAGACAGCTTACAAATCAAACAGGTGGAGTATTTTTGCTAAGAATAGAAGATACAGACCAAAAGCGTGAAATTGAGAATGGCGTAGCTCAAATTGTAAATGCAGTTAAAGATTTTGGCATAGAATTTGATGAAGGAATGATAAATGAAACTGAAGAAAAGGGAAAATATGGACCATATAAACAAAGTAATAGAGCTCCTATTTATCAAGCTTATGCTAAGCACTTAATAGAGCAAGGAAGAGCATATCCTTGTTTTGCAACAGCAGAAGAATTAGAAGAAATGAGAAAAAAGCAAGAAGCTGCTAAAATTAGAACAGGTTATTATGGAGTATGGGCAACTTATCGTAATTTGCCAGTAGATGAAGCAGCAGAAAAAATAAAAGCAGGGGTCCCATATATTATTCGTTTTAAATCAATGGGAAGTGAAGAAAAGAAAATAAGACATCATGATGTTATAAAAGGGAATATAGATTTCCCAGAAAATGATCAAGATATAGTCATTATTAAAGCAGACGGACTTCCAACTTATCACTTTGCACACGCAGTAGATGACCATTTAATGAGAGTAACACACGTAATTCGTTCAGATGAATGGGTTTCATCTATACCATTACATTTAGAGCTATTTCAAACATTGGGATTTAAAACTCCTAAATATTGCCACTATGCTCCTATTTTAAAAGAAGAAGATGGCAAAAAACGTAAAATTAGTAAAAGAAAAGACCCAGAAGCAGCAGTTAGCTATTACCATGAAGAAGGTATTCCAGCACAAGCTGTTTGTGAATATTTAATGAATATAGGAAATTCTAATTTTGAAAGCTGGAGAAGAGCAAACCCTAATAGGCCAATGTCAGATTTTAAATTTGAAATTAATAAAATGAGTGTAAGTGGTGCAATATTTGACTTAGTTAAATTATTGGATGTTTCTAAAAATGTTATTTCAAAATATACAAAAGAAGCAATGTACGAAGAGGTACTAGAATGGGCAAAAAGATATGATAGTGAACTTGAAAAACTATTAGAAAATAAAGAATATTCTCTTAAAATTTTCGGAATAGAAAGAGGAAATGCTAAGCCTAGAAAAGATATATCAAAATGGTCTGATGTTAAAAATGCTATTATTTATATGTATGATGAAGAATTTTTTAAACAAGACACAAATTTTGAATATGGCAAAATAAACGACAAAAATGAAATTAAAAAGATATTAAGCTTATATTTAGAAAAATATTTTGACATAAATGATGATAAGCAAACATGGTTTGATAAAATGAAAGACTTATCAGAAGAATTAGGATATGCAAGAGAAGTAAAAGAATATAAACAAAATCCTGAAAAATGGCCAGGACATGTTGGTGACATCAGCACAGTTTTAAGAGTAAGTCTAACAGGCAGACAAAACACCCCTGACCTTTACGAGATTATGCAAGTATTAGGAAAAGAAAGCATCGAAAAAAGAATAGAAAGATTAATTAAATAAATTTCAAAAAAATATTTTATAGGAAAATAAAGAAAATATGGAATTTAATGTTGGAGATATTGTTAGAACCAAAAAAGAGCATCCTTGTGGTAGTAAACTATGGGAATTAACTAGAATAGGTGTAGATTTTAAATTAAAATGTTTAGGTTGTGGTCATATAGTTACAATGGAAAGACAAAAAGCCTTAAAGGCAATTACTAAAAATGTAACTAATGAAACTAACCAAAATGCTAATTAGTAATAAAATAAAAGAGGTGGCCAGGTAGCCACCTCTTTGCATTGCACTAAGAGGATATAAGTACCCTACTTAGGTGTTAGGATTCAAAGGGAAGTGGAATCGAACCGTAGCACTGTAGCAAAAATGCTCTTGCCATATTACGAGGAACATCGACAGAGTCTTCCTGAATGTAAACAGTTTCATGTTCCACCCTCGAAAGATCTCTGGATGCGATCAGCTGGGTAGGATGCGCTGCACGGAACAGCTTGAAGGCATCCATTGCAGACTTGTGGTCAGCAAAATGAACGACTACATACTTCCGATTTTTAGACATATATAATGCCTCCTAACAAAAATTCTCCACAGGGGAGTTATATTTATTATACACCTATTTGAATATAAAATCAATAATGTTTTCCCAAACTTCTTCTGTATATATTTTTCTTTCTGAAGAAAAAGGCAAAAACTTTAAATCTTTTAGGGGATTTAAAGTTTTTTGCAAACTTTCTACATAGTCATCTACTTTAGTAATAGCAATTTTATCAGCCTTATTTGCAATTACTATACAAGGAAGATTTGTTTTAAAAATATAATCATACATCAGTTTATCATTTTCAGTAGGATCATGTCTAATATCAATTATAAAAATAATAAGACATATATTTTTGCTAGTTTGTAAATATTGTTCAATAAAACTTCCTACTTTTTCTTGTTCTACCTTAGACATTTTACTATATCCATATCCAGGCAAGTCTACAAAGTAAAATTTATTGTCCATATTATAAAAATTAATTTGTCTTGTTTTTCCAGGTTCACTACTAGTTCTAGCTAAGCCTTTACGGTTTACCAAAGTATTAATAAAAGAAGATTTCCCAACATTAGATTTTCCAACAAGTACAACTTGAGGCAAATTGTCATTTGGATATTGTTTAGGGCTTACTGCTGAAATTTTAAATTCTGGATTTTTAATTATCATAAATTTTTCTCCAATTTAAAAATTATTTTTTAGGCTTTAAAATTTTCGTACCACCCATATATGGCCATAAAACTTCTGGAATAATAATACTTCCATCTGGTTGATAATGATTTTCTAAAAATGCAATTAACATACGAGGTGGAGCAACTACTGTATTATTTAAAGTATGAGCATAATAGTTTCCTTTTTCACCCTTAATACGAATGCCAAGACGTCTGGCCTGTGCGTCTGTTAAATTAGAACAGCTACCAACTTCAAAATATTTTTGTTGTCTAGGGCTCCATGCTTCAACATCACAGCTTTTGGCCTTTAAATCTGCTAAATCTCCACTGCAACATTCCAAAGTACGAACTGGAATTTCCATGCTTCTGAATAATTCTACTGTGTAAGACCATAATTTATCATACCATTTGTAGCTATCTTCTGGCTCACAAACAACTATCATTTCTTGTTTTTCAAATTGGTGAATACGGTAAACACCACGCTCTTCAATACCATGTGCACCTTTTTCTTTTCTAAAACATGGAGAATAAGATGTCATAGTATATGGTAAACTTTCTTTTTGTAAAATTTGGTCTTTAAATTTACCAATCATAGAATGCTCACTAGTACCAATTAAATATAAATCTTCACCCTCTATTTTGTACATCATAGCATCCATTTCTTCAAAACTCATAACACCTGTTACTACATTACTACGAATCATAAAAGGAGGAACACAATAAGTAAATCCTTTATTAATCATAAAATCTCTAGCATAAGAAATAACAGCAGAATGAAGTCTTGCAATATCTCCAATTAAATAATAAAAGCCATTGCCAGCAACTCTACGAGCACTATCTAAATCAATACCTTCTAATGCTTCCATAATATCTGTATGATAAGGAATTTCATAAGGAGGAACATAAGGCTCTCCAAACTTTTGAATTTCAACATTTTCACTATCATCTTTTCCAATTGGAACAGACTCATGAATAATGTTTGGAATTTTCATCATTCTTTCCTCAATTTGCTTGCTATATTCTTCTTCTAGTTTTTCATTTTCTAATAATTTTTCATTAATTTCAGCAACTTGATTTTTAATGCCTTCTGCTTCTTCTTTCTTTCCCTGTTTCATTAAATTGCCAATTTCACTACTTAATGAATTTCTTTTGCTTCTTAATTCATCACCATTTAACTTTGCTTCACGATTTTTTGAATCTAACTCAATTACCTCATCTACTAAATGAAGTTTGTGGTCTTGAAATTTTTTCTTAATGTTTTCCTTAACTGCATCTGGATTTTCTCTTAAAAATTTAATATCTATCATTTAAATTCCCCCTTGACATTTTATATAATCTATTTTATTGTATAGAAATAACTAAATTTTTTCTATGCAACAAGGTCTTGTTTAAATAAGTTTGAACATAGCTATTTTAACACTTAATTAAAGATTTTTCAACTATTTGAGTCAAAGTAAATTTATAAAAATTATATAATAGAGCATACTAAGAAAAATAACTAAAAAAAGAGGAAAAATATGAGTTTAATTTGGGAATTTTTTAAATTTATTTTTTATACAACAATAATAGTAGCAATTTCTAAATATCTTTTAGTGCCAATTTTAAGAAAATTAGCAGAAAGTTTAAGCTTAAAGCCTAAAACGGTTGGAAATATTGCAGGTTTAGCAACTTCTGTACCAGAATTATTAACAGTGTCTTTCTCGGCTTTTACAGGCTTGATTTCAGCAAGTACGTATAACATTATAAGTTCTAATATTATTAATTTGGTGCAGTATTTAGCAACAATATTTTTAAATAAAAATCAAAGTATTTTAAGCAAAAGAGCAATAAAAATAGATCTTGTTATGGTTGCATTAACTATAATCATACCAATATTTTTTTCTATGCTAAGAATAGATTTTTCTATTCAAATTGTTCCAATATTTATTTTATTACTTTTACTTTTTTATTTTATTAATAATCATTCTCATAAACTATATTTAAATATAATAACTGAGCAAGAAAAGCAAATAGAAGAAGAGCAAAAATGGGTAAAAGGTAAGAAAAAAATAGTTATAAAAAATATAATATTTCTAAGTTTAATAGCAATTTTACTTTATTTTATTGGTAATTTACTAAGCAACACACTAGAAAATTTAAGTAATACCTTTGAAGTACCACAATCACTTATTGGAATTTTTCTTGGATTTATTACAAGTATACCAGAATTAATTACTTTTTTAGAGGCACAAAAACACTACAAATTAAACAAACAAAATTCAGCAAATGGGGTAATAGAAGCTACCAACAATTTATTAACTTCTAATATTATTAACTTGTTTGTTATACAATCACTTGGAATTATTATATATAGCATTGTCAGTTAAAAATGAATAGAAAACCAAAATTGGTATATAATACTAGCAAGCTTTAGATAAAAATCCAGAGGAGATGAAAAAATAATGTACGATGGTTTTCAAAAAGATGATTTGCCAATAGATAAAACTGAGGAAGAAAAAAAGGTTGAGTTAATTAGAAGTGTATTAAAATCAAAAAAAGAGTTAGACCTAGCCATAAAAAATTTTGAAACTGCTGAAATGGGGTTAGTTGACTATTATGTTTATCAAATTAAAGCAAGTAAAAGTAAATTAGATTTTTTAGTTGGAAAAGCTAGAAAAATAGGAATATCCTTAAATATGATTGAAGAATTATATTTTAGAACAAATCAAGTTAGTTAAACAAGTCATATTTGTCCAAATTATATCATAATGATTAATATAAGGATTGGTGATATAATTTGGACATTTTTAATGCATTTATTATTTTAGGGTGTATAGTTGCATTTTGGATAATAGGAAAGGTATTTTCTATTCCACTAAAAGCTATTGGAAAGCTTATATTAAATTCTGTATTAGGTGGCATATTAATTTTTATAATAAACCTAATAGGACAACTATTTAATTTCCACATAGGGCTTAATGTTGTAACATCATTATTAGTAGGAATTTTAGGAATTCCAGGTGCAATATTACTTATTATTTTAAAACTGTTTATTTAGTTTTAAATTTTATATAAATTCCTATTCAACAGTAACTGATTTTGCTAAATTTCTAGGCTTATCTACATCTAATCCCTTATTTTTAGCAATATAATAAGCAAGAAGTTGAAGAGGAATTATTGAAAGTACAGGAGATATTAAATTATTAGTTTCAGGTATATTTATAATAAAATCAAAATTATTATTACTTAGCATTTGATTTGTAATTACTAAAGTTTTTGCTCCTCTAGATACTACCTCTTGAATATTGCTAATACACTTATCAACTAAAGCAGGATCTGTTAAAACTCCAATAACTGTAACATCATTTTCAATTAATGCAATAGGACCATGCTTTAATTCTCCAGAAGCATATGCTTCAGAATGAATGTATGAAATTTCTTTTAACTTTAAAGAACCTTCCATAGCTGTATAGTAGTCATTTCCTCTACCTAAGAAATACATGTCTTTTTCAGTATAAATTTTATCAGCAAATTTTTTAATTTCACTTACATCATTTAATACAGTTTCTACCTTAGATGGAAGATCTAATATATCAACTTTTAAATTATCTATAATATCCTTGTCACAACTTTCTAAAATTTCTGCAAAATACATAGCCAAAATTACTAATAATATTATTTGAGAAGTATAAGCCTTTGTAGAAGCTACAGCAATTTCAGGCCCTGCATGTGTATATATATTGCAATCTGCAATTCTTGTTATTGAACTTCCAATCACATTAGAAATTGCTATTGTTTTAGCCTTTTTTTCTTTTGCTAATTTTAATGCAGCAATAGTATCTGCAGTTTCACCAGATTGGCTAATATATATGCAAAGAGTTTTTTCATCAATAATAGGATTTCTGTAACGAAACTCAGACGCAATATCTACTTCAGTAGGAATATTACATAGTTTTTCAAGTGCTACTTTGCCAACTAATCCAGCGTGCATAGCAGTACCACATGCTACAATATAAATCTTATTAACTGTTTTTAAATATTCTTTACTTATATCAATATCATCAAAACAACAATTTTTACCAAGTTTAAATCTAGTTCCAACTGTTTCACGAATAGAATTTGGCTGTTCATAAATTTCTTTAAGCATATAATCTTCATAACCATTCTTTTCAGCATCTGCCATATCCCATTCAATACTTTTAACAGCTTTGCTATGCTCTGTTAAAGAACTATCAAAAAACTTAATATGATTATTATAAACTACTGCATACTCATAATCATCTAACAAATAAAAATTTTTTGTATATGACAAAATAGCTGGAATATCAGAAGAAATAAAGTTTTCACTTAAGCTTGTTCCAATTACTAAAGGGCTATCTTTTCTAACTGCAATTACTCTATCTGGGTATAAGCTAGATACAACCTCAATAGCATAACTTCCCTTTAGATCATCAACAGCAGACTTTACAGCTCTTAAAAATTTATCGTCATCAGAAATTCCATTAGTATAGTAATAATGAATTAAATTAGGAATTATTTCTGTATCTGTTTGAGATAAGAATTTGTACCCTTTGCTAGATAAAAATTCTTTTAGTTCATTATAGTTTTCTATTATTCCATTATGTACAACTGCAAATTGGTTACTATTATCTGTATGTGGGTGAGCATTTTCTTTTGATGGCTTTCCATGAGTGGCCCATCTAGTATGAGCAATTCCAATAGAACTTGTTAAAGTGTCTATTTCTGGCATTTTTCTTAAATTTGAAACTCTCCCTTTATCTTTTAAAACACAAATTTTATTATTTTCAATTACAGCAATGCCTGCTGAATCATATCCTCTATATTCTAAACTTAAAAGTCCATTTATTAAAACAGGCGTAGCCTTTTTATTTCCTATATATCCAACAATTCCACACATAAATGCCTCCTTATAAATTTAACTATACATACTATATTAATACAAAAAATAAAATGTGTCAAAAAATTGTAAAAAACACTTAATTGTGTTAAAATAATTCTAAGAATATTGCCTAATATAGTAAATAAGAAAATTTTGTATAAAAGGAGGCTTACAACATTGTTTGATATAGAACAGGAATTAAAAAAGTTACCAAACAAACCTGGCGTTTATATTATGAAAGATAAAAACGACCATATTATTTATGTTGGAAAAGCCATTTCTTTAAAAAATCGTGTTAGACAATACTTTAGAAAAACAAATAAAACAAAAAGAATTCAAAACATGGTAGCATTAATTGACCACTTTGAATATATTGTTACAGATAATGAATCAGAAGCATTAATTTTAGAGTGTAACTTAATAAAAAAGAATATGCCAAAATTCAATGTTTTGCTTAAAGATGATAAAACATATCCATACATTAAAATAAATGTAAAAGCAGACTTCCCAGACATATACTTAACTAGAAGAATTTTAAACGATGGAGCTAGGTATTTTGGACCTTATGCAAGCAGTGGAAGTGCAAAGGAAATGATAGACTTCATTAAATCAAAATTTCAAATTAGGCAATGTAAAACTTTTAAATATAAAGATAGAGCCTGCTTAAATTATCATATAAAAAAATGTAGTGCTCCTTGTATGGGCAAAATTTCAAAAGAAGATTATAGAAAACAAATAAATCAAATAATTAGCATATTAGATGGAAATACATCAGAAGTTATAAAAGAATTATCACAGGAAATGAAACAAGCCTCTGAAAATTTAAACTATGAAAAAGCTGCTGAAATTAGAGACAAAATACTTGCAATTCAAAAAATTACAGAAGAAAAACAAAAAGTGTCAAATATATCAGAATTTAACATTGATGTTATAGGGCTAGCAAAAAGTGCAATACAAGTATGTATAGAATTATTTTTAATACGTGATAGAAAAATGATAGAAAGACACCATTACTTTTTTGAAGGCTTACAAGATGAAAATGATAAAGAAATTCTTTCAAACTTTATTAAACAATATTATATAAATAATTTATTACTTCCAAATAAAATAATGATAAGAGAAGAGATAGAAGACAAAGAATTAATTGAAGAATGGTTAACAAAAAAAGCAGGAAGAAAAGTAGAAATAAAAATCCCACAAAAAGGTGAAAAATTACGTTTAGTAGAAATGGCAGAAAAAAATGCACAAATTACGCTTTTAAATAAAGAAGGAGAAAAGTATAGCATAATAAAAGAATTAAAAGAAGTTTTAAAATTAGAAAAAATGCCAAGAAAAATTGAAGGATATGATATTTCAAATCTATCTGGACAATATATTGTTTCTGGTATGTGCGTTTTAAAAGATGGGGAAATAAACAAAAGCTTATCTCGTAGATTTAAAATAAAAAGTGTTTTAGATCAAGATGATCCAAAATGTATGTGGGAAGTTATAAAAAGAAGATTACCACATTCAATAGAAGATCCAAATGGTGGCTTTGGAGACCTTCCAGATGTTATTTTTGTAGATGGTGGCATAACACAAATACAAGCAGCAAAAATGGCAATTAGTGAATTAAACTTGAATATTCCTGTTTATGGAATGGTAAAAGATAATAAGCACAGAACAAGAGCATTAATAGATGAAAATAGAAAAGAAATAAAAATATCTGAAGCATTAATGAATAGAATAACTGCATTTCAAGATGCTATTCATGATACAGCAATTTCATATCATAGAAAATTGAGAGACAAGCAAATAACAAAATCTTCCTTAAATGAAATTGAAGGCATAGGAGAAGTTAGAAAAAAAGCATTGCTTAAAAAATTTGGTACAGTTTCTAATATTAAAAATGCAAGTTGTGAGGAAATTGCACAAATTCCAGGAATAACTGTACAACTTGCTCAAAAAATAAAAGATTCACTCGAAATACCATAAAATTTGTATTACGATTTTAGGAATAATTCACAAAACCTAATCATATATTTTAAAAAGAAATATATATTTAGGGGGATTATTTTATGGAGTATACAAAAGATTTAATTTTAAATGTTAATATGAAAGAAGCTAGGCATAAAATAGAAAAAACAAAATGGACAAGCAGTATTTTAAAACATATAAAAAATTATAAAACTGCATTTATTGCTACAATTGCTTTAAGTTTATTTATTGCAATAGATATAGCATTACTAACAGGTTTTGTAAGCTTACTTACTAAAATATAAGATTGAAAGTTTTATTACTAGTTAATGGTTTTATTGGTAATTGCTTAAATAGTACTACATATAGATAATTGCTTAAATAGTACTAGTTTTCTTGTTTTTCAAATGCCCGTTGCTAGTCAGGCAAATTCAAAGAAGAAGGTCAGAACGGGACCTTTCAAAACTGCGAAAAATAGTACTATTTAAGCTTTAGTGCAATTATAATTATTAACTACTAACAAAGGTTTATAGGTAAACCCTAGGGTATTTGAAAATTAATATGCAAAAACCTAAATATAATAAAGGAACTAAAAAATAAAAAATGGATGTAGCAAAAGATTGGAAAGATTATGAAATATTAGACATGGCAGATGGAGTAAAATTAGAAAGATGGAAAAATGTTATTTTATCAAGACCTGATCCACAAATAATATGGAAAGAAAAAAGTTTTCCAGAAAAATGGAAAAATGTAAATGCAACTTACCATAGAAGTTCATCAGGTGGTGGTGGCTGGAAATATGAAAAAAAGATGCCAGAATCTTGGAAAGTACAATATAAAGATTTAACTTTTAACATAAAACCAATGGGCTTTAAACATACAGGCTTATTTCCAGAACAAGCAGTTAATTGGGACTGGATGATTTCAAAAATTAAAAATGCAGGAAGGCATATAAAAGTATTAAATTTATTTGCCTATACAGGTGGAGCAACAGTAGCATGTAGCTATGCAGGTGCAGAAGTATGCCATGTAGATAGTTCCAAAGGTATGGTAACATGGGCAAAAGAAAATTTAGAAGCCTCAGGCTTAGGGAATAACCCAGTTAGATTTATTGTTGATGATGTATTTAAATTTGTAAACCGTGAAATACGTAGAGGCAATAAGTATGATGCTATAATAATGGACCCACCATCTTATGGAAGAGGCACTAATGGAGAAGTATGGAAATTTGAAGAAAACTTAACAGAATTAGTAGAACTATGTTCTAAAGTTTTATCTAACAATCCACTATTTTTTCTAATAAATTCATATACTACTGGAATTTCAAGTATGGTATTAGAAAACATTTTAAGATTAACCATTGGAAAAATGTATGAAGGCGAATTTGAAAGTGGAGAGCTTGGACTTCCAATGACAGACTCAAAACTAATACTTCCATGTGGCATTTTTTGTCGCACTAAATAAGTAAAAAAATAAATAGGAGCAAAAATGGAACAAATAAAAGTAATTTATGAAGATAATCATATAATAGTTGTAGAAAAACCAGTAAATATTCCATCACAGGCAGACAAAACAGAAGATATAGATATGCTAACCTTAATAAAACAATATTTGAAAGAAAAATACAACAAACCAGGAAATGTATATTTAGGATTGATACATAGATTAGATAGACCAGTTGGTGGGGTAATGGTATTTGCCAAAACCTCTAAAGCTGCTGCAAGGCTTAGCGAGCAAGTAAGGGAAAAGAAATTTCAAAAAACATATTTAGTTGTAGTAAACGGAAAGATGGAAAAGGAAAAAGATGCACTACAAGATTATTTGCTAAAAAATGAAAAAAATAATATGAGCAAAGTAGTTAAAGAAGGAACTAAAAATAGCAAACTTGCTATTTTAGATTATGAAGTATTAAAGTATGAACCAGAAATAGACTTATCTGTTTTAAAAATTGATTTGCACACAGGAAGACATCATCAAATAAGGGTTCAGTTATCTAGCAGAAATCATAGCATTTACGGTGATCAAAAATATGGTGGAAGAGGACATGGAAAACAAATTGCTCTTTGGGCATATGCTCTTAAAATTTACCATCCCATATCAAATGAAGTCATGACATTCTACTCTATTCCAGATTTTGTTGGAAGTTGGAAAATACTAGATGGAATTTTGAATTAAATAAAAACAGTATTTCTAGTAAAAGTAGAGAATATAATACCGTTTTGGTAATAAAATATTCTCTATTTTTGTTTTTAAAATAAAAACATATATACCAAAGTAAAATGATTTTTATCAATCCAATCTTATGTAAATTTTATGAAAACGAAATATAAATATACAAAACAAAAAACGACAAATTTCGTAAATATATTTTAAAATTTTATAAATAAAACTGCTTGAATTTAATTTTTAAATATAAAATCATTATATAAAATTTTAGAGGTAAGAAATGATTGATAAATTTTGTGATTGGGTAACAAATAAAATTAAACAAGATGTAGATAACATAGATGAAGAAAAAGAACTTGTAATTAATTTTGGGGTAAGGCTTATATTTGGTGAACTACCAAAAATACTTTTACTATTTATAATTGGTTTTCTACTAGGTATTGGCTGGTATACATTAATATTCTTCTTGCTATTATGCCCTTATCGTAGTTTTACAGGTGGCTTTCATTTAAAAACACACTTAGGATGTATAATTACAACTAGCATACTATATTTAGGTCCAATTCTACTTGCAAAATATTTACCAATACAACAGGACTATATTTTATACATAATGTCTGGAATTGTGGCAGTTTTTAGCATATTTATTATAAGTAAATATGCTCCTGCAGATACTGAAAATATACCAATTTTAACTAAAAAAGAAAGAAAATCTAAGAAGATAAAAGCTTGTATTTCATTAATTATTTTAATGGCAATTATAATATTTTACCCAAACAAATTGATTAGCTATATACTTGTTTATGGAATATTTCTACAAAATTTAACTGTTCTACCAATAGCATATAAGCTTACAAATAACAAACATGGATATGAAGTATACACAGAAGGAACAGTTTAATAATTTATGGTAATAAAGCATTTGCCGGCAATGCTTATTATAAAAATTTATTTTTAAGGAGGAATACAAATGTTAAAATTATTAGCTAAAATAGCTGAAAAATATGCTCAATCAACAAATACTGCATGCTGGGTTTTAGGAATTGTTCATCAACCAAAAATGCCTGCATCTTTAATAAAAAAAGACTAACACTAAAAAACAAAATAGAATATAAATATTTCCTTAAAACATAAAAACGACAAAAATGAGTAGCATATTCTTAAAAGAAAAGCTACTCATTTTTTTATTACACACATAAGACTTAATAAATAGTAATGCAAAAATTATATACAAATAAATATAAAAGAAAGAATTAATAATAAATTTCAAATTGTTGCACAAAAAATTCATCATTTTTAGTAGTATATAAATTTAAGTTATTATTTTTCTTTAAAATTTGCCTTACTTCCCATAAACCAAGTCCACTATTTGTTCTTTTAGATTTAGTGGAAAAATCTTTCTCAAAAATTTTATCTATATTTATATCCTTATTTTTATAAGTATTTTCAATTACCATAACTATTCTTTTTCGATTTTCCTCTTTCCTAAAACTAACATGAACAATTTTTTCTTCACATTCCTCAGCAGCCTCAATAGCATTATCCATTAATATACCAAGAATTCTTGTAAATTCATAAATCTTCATATATTTTTCAATTTCATTTAAATCAATAAAAATGCCTAAATTAATTTGAACACCGATTTCATCTGCTTTATGATGCTTAGTAGCCATAATATTATAAATGGCTGGATTATTAACAACATTTGGATTAAGTGCTGTTAAATTATTTACACGATTACAATCTTTTAAAAGCTGTGAATAATACTTTTTAAGTCCTTCTATATTATTAGTTTCTATATAACCTCCAATACCTTGAACTATATTATTAAAATCATGTTTAAAACCTCTCATACTATCATGTAATAAAATTAATGTTTTATTATATAATTGTGCTTCTTCTAGACTTCGAGAAGTTGTTTCTAATTTGGAAGTATTAAATAAACTATAAAGACTTATGAAAAAGTATGCAAGTAGACTAACAATGCTAATAATAGTAATGGCAATTGGCATTTTATCACTGTAAAATGAAATTAATGAAAGCTGTGTACTAATTGCAATTATTCCTAATATAGTGTTTACAATAAATAGGATCTTGTGTTTCTTAGTTAAATTCTCTAAATTAATGTGCAACTTAAAATAACGAATAATTCGATAAATTAAGTATATACATAAATAAATGCTAAGTGTAAACAATATCCTATATAGAGGAATTGTCATTACAAATTCATAAGGAATATGTAAAACAGATAAGTAAAATTGGAGCATAATTAATTCTAAAACACTAATTGCAATAATTGGAAGGAATAAGGCTATAAGTGATTTGAGAATATTAGCTTTCAAAATAAATTTTATAAGCAAAAATGTAGCAATCATATTAAGAAATGTAGCATATGGATTTGGTATAAAAATTCTAGAAACGAAAGCTATAATACCCATAACAGTTACGTAAATTATTTTTACTTTTTTAGAACACTTAATATTCAAAATAGTGGTAAATAATAACATATCTACCCAAGTTTCAACAAAACAAGATATAAAACCAATCACATTTAAAGCTACCTCATTTGGTGTTGTTAGTGCCGTCCAAATTGTTTGAAAAATTTCCATAATTAAAAACCTCCATAAATTTATTTTTATACTTAGGACCAATAAAACATTTAGAACTTTCATTATTATTTAGAAAAATAGTACTAGTAGAAGTATTAACATCTGTAATCTTCTCAGTATTAACAATATAAGACTTATGACACTGAACAAACTGCTCAGGAAGTTGTGGCAAAATCTTCTTGAAAGAACTATAAGTCTCATAATCTCTTGTATCTGTATGAAAAACTACTTTCATGCCTTCTTTTTGAATATATTGAATACTATCTTGTTTAATAATAGTTTTATTATTATCCAATCTAACAAACCTAGCCTCATCGCCAGATGTATCTTCAAATAATCTAATTAAAGTTTCTTCCAACCTTTCTGCCGTAATAGGCTTAGGCAAATAATCAAAAGTTTTATATTTATATGCCATCAAACCATATTCCAAATGACCGGTGGTAAAAATAATATATACATTTTTATCTTTTTTACGAATCATATCAGCCAAATCAAGTCCAGAAATATTAGACTTTAACTCAATATCTAAAAATACAACATTAACGTTATGATTTTTAATAAAAGTAGCCAATTCATCTGGCTTAGTTGTGCTAAGAACAATTTGAGCATCATACTTTTTTCTTATAAAAATAGACTCTAGCATTCTTTCTAATCTATTAAGAACATTAACATTATCATCACACAATACAAAATCTAACATAACTTATCCTCCGTAACTTGAAAAAAGAAGTCGACAAAAAATTACAATATAACCAAAATTTTCCAATTATTTATTATAATATAATTAAGAATTTATATTGTCAAGATATTATTAATAATATTTTTTTCATACCTAATAGAACGTGATTTTAAAGGAAAGGAAGATATTATAACAAAAAGAAAAATTATCCAAAAAACAAAAAACTAAAGCAAAATTTAAAAAAAATATTCTAAAAAATTTGACAAAAGTAGACAAAAGATATTTACAAGTTTTTACTTAAAGTATATAATTATATTATAGTAGATTTTAAACTTATAAAAGCAAATCAAAGGAGATTAACTAATGAAAAATTTAAAGAAAATATTTTTTACAATCTTATTAATTTTTATTCTATTTTTATTAGTAGATAAAAGTGTATTTGCAAGCACAAACCAATTTCAAAATAGCGAATACTCAGAAAAATTTAAAGAATGGTTAGAACTATCAGATGAAGAAAAACAAAATGTTTTGCAACCTAGAATGTACGATGTTTTACCAACAACTACTAATTCCAAAAATATATTTTATAAAATAAGGCTATTAGGAGCAACCATTAATTCAACATATGATTTAAGAAATATAATACCAGCCAACTTAAAAATAAGAAATCAAATGAATACAGAAGCTTGTTGGGCTTTTGCTGCACTATCTTCATTAGAAACTAATCTCGCATTATATGATTATAAACAAAATGGAAATGTTTCAAATCCAAAAATATATGACTTTTCTGAAAGACATATGGACTATGCTACAAGCCAAACATTTAAGAATAACGCAAAAAATGAATTTGGATATAATAGGCAAGTTGCAGATGGAGGAAATTACCTAATTGCACAATCATATTTAACAAATGGAACTGGTGCAATAAATGAATCAGATATGAAATTCGAAAATAATATGTCACCAATAGACTTAAGTGAAATACAAGGAAAAACTATTACAAGCCAAGTATATGATACAATAGAATTTCCAGATTATAATGCAAATGCAAATTCAGCTCAAAAATCAGAAATAATGAGACAAATTAAACAGCATATAAAAGATTATGGCTCAGCATCTGCCTCAACACATTCTGACATTTCAGGCTCATGTTACAATAATACTACTGGAGCTATTTATTGCAATAATTCTGAAACTCATAAACCAAACCATAATGTTTCCATTGTAGGATGGGATGATAATTATAGCAAAACTAATTTTTCAGTAGGGGCTCAGCCTAAGTCAAACGGTGCATGGATTATTAGAAATTCAGGTGGAGAAAGATTAGAATATGATTTAGCAAGAGTAAAGCAAGAAATATTTAATATTTTAAAAGAAGGAGGAAGAGCAGAAGAATACACTAGCCCAGACCAAATTCCAAATGATTTTTTAGAATACCTAGGATATACCATTGAAGGCCAAAAAGCGTACTTAAAACTTGGAGACAATGGCTTTATGTATGTTTCATATGAAGACTGCAATGTAGCATCACAACTTTGGGGAATAATCAAAGCAACAAACAGCGTAAATTATGAAAATATATATCAATACGATGAATTTGCCCCAGGGAGATCAACATATATACTTAACTCTAAAGCAATGCTAGCTAATATTTTTGAAAAGGAAACTAGTGGAGATGAATATTTAACACAAGTGTCGCTATATGCACCAGAAACATATACCTGCAAAGTATATGTAAATCCTAATGGAGAAGAACGTGATGCAGAACACTTAACTCAAGTTAATTTAAAAGCAGGAAAAACAGAAACCTTCGGTGTGGGTTATCATACTTTAGAATTTGCTCAGCCAATTAAAATAACTGGAACTAAGTTTACAGTAGTTATAGGAATACAAGGAACAAGGGAAAAAGTGGCTATAGCATTAGAATGTAAACCTAGTGATTCTAAAGTTTTGCAGAATGTAACAATACAAGAAGGAAAATGTTTTATTGCAGGGGGAGATAGTCTAACAAATGCTACTTGGGACGACCTTAGTAAGTTATCTCAAAAAGATGGTGAATTACCAAACGGTGATAGCACAATAAAAGCATTTACAACATCAAAATCAGATATTAAAGCATTACAAAGCATACAAGTAGTTACACCACCAACTAAAACACAATATTTAATCGGAGAAGATTTTGAAAAAGCTGGTATGAAAGTACAAGCAAATTATAGTGATGGAACACATACTATGTTACATGATACAGACTACAGCATCACAAATGGAACAAACTTAGTAGCAGGACAAACAAGTGTAACAATAACTTATGAGGGACAAACTACCACACAAAAAATAACAGTAGGAAACAATAATGTAACTGCATTAACAATAGAAACTCCTCCTACAAAAACAGAATACATAGAAGGAGAAAACTTTAATCCAGCAGGTATGGTAGTAAAAGCAACATACAAAGATGGAACTACAAAAGAAGTACCACAAACAGATTATACAATAGAAGATGGTAACAATTTAGATGCAAGACAAACTACAGTAACAATTTCATATGAAGGCCAATTAGTAACACAGGCCATAACAGTAACACAAAATCTTTTATTAGGAATAAGCATAACTAAAGCACCAAACAAAACAGAATATATAGTTGGACAAAACTTTAATCCAGAAGGAATGATTGTTACAGGAACATATCAAAACGGAACAACTCAAACTATACTAGACTACACAGTAGAAAATGGAACTAACTTAACTAAAGAACAAACTTCAGTAACAATAAAATATAAAGATAAAACAGCAACTCAAGCTATAACAGTTGTAGAAAAAACAATTACAGCAATTTCAATAAATACAGAACCAACAAAATTAACATATATTAAAGAAAAAGAAAACTTAGACTTGACAGGTGGAACATTAAAAATCACATACAATGATGGAACATTTGAAACTATTCCAATGACAGCAGAAGGAGTAACAGTAACAGGATTTAGCAATGAAAAAGTAGGAAAAGTTACAATTACAGTTACATATCAAAACAAAACAGTTCAATTTGAGGTTCAAATAGTAGAAGAAAAAGCTGAAAACTCAAATTTAAGTAATGCTACAAGTAATGTAAAAAAAGTAAAAGCTTATTTTTACACAAATGGAACCAAAAAAGATTATGTATTAATAGATGTAGAAGTAAATAACATTTCATTAAATAAAAATAATGACAAAGTTGAATACTATTATTACTTATCATCAAATGCAAACGAAGAACAAATAACAAATTGGGTAAAAATTACAGAAGCACAAAATGATAATAATAAACTACAATTTACAATAGACTCAAGGAAAATTTCAAATTATAGTGAAATATCAGATGAAGGTGTTGTATATTTATATGTAAAAGAAGTAGCAATAAAAGGTGGAGACCAAAGTGTAGAGGTTTCTAAATCAATGAAACTAGAAACAGATAAAGAAGTAGAAACTTATGTAAATGATGTAAAAAAAGATACCTCACAAACAAATAAACCAGGAACCAATGACAAAGATGACACTACTGCACCTGGAAAAATTCCAGATACAGGAATTGCACCAGTTATTATAATTTGTATAGCAGGTTTAGCAGTATTTGGTGTGGTTACATATATTAAATACAATAAATTCAAAGAATCTTAAGAGAATAATTTTAAAATCAAATAAAAACAGAGAATATGTTGTTGGCTATATGCCAAACTATTCTCTTTTTTATAAATTAAAATAGAAAGGGAGCATTTTATGAAGAAAAAAATTGCAAAACTTATAGGCTTACTTATTTTTATTTCAATAGTTATAGTAACTGCATGTAATATTTATAACTGGATTGTAACCGGAAAGCAACGAATAAAAATAAATACAGCAAGTAAAGCTTATGCAAATAGTGATTTATATGTATCTATTATTGCACAAAAAAATGGAGTAGATTTAGAAACAAAAACTAAGCTAAAATTACTAAACTCTGAAGGAAAAAAAGTAAAAAATGTAGCTATTAAATATGATGGAAATAATAACATTATAAGCATCCCAGATGTTGAAGCAGGTAACTATTATATAGAAGCAAAGGTATCTAGTAAGGCAGGAAAAGACACTATACAAGAAAAGATTTATATATCTAATGAAAATATGGAAAATGTAACAATTACTTTAGATAAGGGAATATATAAGCCCGGAGATAAAGTTAATTATAGAGCATTATTAACAGCTAAAGAAAATGATGAACCTATTAGCAAAGATGTAAATGTTAGTATTTATGATGGGAATGATAATAGAGTTTATAATGAAAACTTAAAATCTTCTGATTATGGTATAATAAGTGGAAATTTTACTTTGGCAAACGAAGTTAACAGTGGACTATATAAATTAGTAGTAAAAACCCAAAATAGTCAAACTGAAAAACAATTTAAAGTAAATCCATATATTACGCCTAAATATGAAGTAAAAGTAAACTATGATAAAGAAAATTACTTAGTGGGAGAAACAGCAAAAATAACATTTAATGCAAAATACTTTTTTGGAGAAGCAGTTCAAAATGCTAATCTAACAGTTTATATTAATAATGAAAAGTATAAAACATTACAAACAGATTCACAAGGAACAGCAGAAATTAGCTATCAAATAAAAGATGCTAAAAAATATGATATAAAAGTAGAAGCAGTAGACTCTTCAAATTATTTTGTTGAAACAACAAGTAGTTTTATAGCTGGAACAGACATATTTGAAGTAGAATTATTACCTGAATATGGCATACTAGCTGCAGAGAAGAATAATAACGTATACATATTTACATCTAACACAGATGGCACACCATTAAAAACATATGTTACAGTATCTTCCAATAATTTTACTAAACAAGTAGCAACAGATGAAAATGGTATTGGTAAATTCTCAATAGATATAGATAAAATAAGTGCAAATAATTATTCTGGAAGTTATAATAATAGCAAAAAAACCACAAAAGAATTTTCTATTGTAGCAGAAGACACAAAAGGAAATACAGTACGAAAAACTTTAAGCTTAACAGTAGAACAAAAGAATTTATTGGTATCAACTAATAAAGCAAAATATGAACAAGGCGAAGATATAGAAATTAACATATCTTCAATAAATGAAGCTACAAGAAATATTTATGTATTTAAAAACGACAAATTAATAAAAATGTTAAGTACAGATTTAGACAATACAAAAATAAACTTAGAAGATACTTATGGTTTAATAGATATTTATGTAACAGAAAATATAGAAAAAGAGTACAAATATTACAATACATATGATAGCAATAAATACAAAAAAACAATATTTATAAATCCAGCTAAGAAGTTAAACATAGATATAAGTACAGATAAAAAAGAATATAAACCTGGAGGAAAAATTAATATTTCATTTAATACAGCAGATGAAAATAAAACAGGAGTAGATTCTGCTTTACTTGTAAGTATACTAGATAATTCTGTATTAAATTTAGCTAATAATGATTTATCAATAGATAATATAAAATTAGCTTTGCAAGACATAAAATTTTCAAACGAATTAGATGCAGCAAGCTTATATTCTTGTATAGTAAATAATAAATCAGAACAAGCCATAATGGCATTATTACTAAAACAAAGCGATAAAGATATTAAAGTATCAGAAGCTAGAATATACAATTATGACCAAGAACTAAAATCAGCAATAATATCAATTATTTCAATAACAATTATTGCAATAATAGTTATTACATTTTTATGTAGAAGATTTAAAAAGTTTAGGAATATATTAAAACATATAATTAACTTTATAGTATATGACCTTATATTAGTTGTAATATCTATATGCATTATAGAAAAATTCTTCTGGGGAGCTAACTACTCATGGGGAATGTTTGCAATAATAACAATATTAGGATTAACAACATATATATTGCTTTTAGCTAAGTTAAATAAAAAAATATTTAGAACATCAATTTCAATAATCATAACTTGTATGATTTTTATGTTGTTAGCTATTTTAATTAGTGAATTTGAAGTATCACCAATAGTTCTTGGCTTAATATTTGCTGTGTTATTTCTAATTATAGTTATAATAGCAAAAATTAGCCAAGTAAAGAAATTAAAAATAGATAAATATATGCAGATTATAATTAAAGAAATATTATATATATTAAAATTTATAGGAGCATTAGTAATTTCTTTAGTTATAGGAGGAGTTATACAAGCAATAATACAAATACCTGAAGCAATAATACCAGTAACTTTAATTTGTTTATACTTATTTAATTATTTGTTTAATAAATCAAATAAAGAGGAAAAAGAAAAAATATATTCAAAAACTATATCAATAGGACTTTCTACTTTAATAGTCTTAGCAGTAATAGGAATTATAGCAGTAGTATATGGATTAATGTATTTTGTTTCTAAGCAAGCTGGTGGCACATTAGATAATGCTGCTGTGGACTCTGACATTGTAGAAAGTGGAGGATTCGGATTAGGAAGTGTAGAGCCAGCCCCTGATAGCACATCTATATCTTCTAGCAATAATTTCTTTGATGGAGTACTTTCTGCAAATAAAGGAGAAAGCAATTCTCAGCAACAAGCAAACACTACAAACAAAGAAGAACCTCAAATTGTAAAAGATGATAATATAAGAAATGTATTTTTAGAGAGCATGTGCTTTATTCCAGAATTAATAACATCAAATGGAACAGCAAGTTTAGGTTTAGACTTAAGTGATAATATTACAACATGGACAATTCAAACAATTGGAAATACAAAAGACGGGAAAATAGGATATGCAGTAGCAGATAACATAAAAGTATTTAAAGACTTTTTCGTTGATTTTGAATTACCTAAAAACTTAGTCGCATCAGATAAAGCGAGCATCCCAGTAACAGTATATAATTATACAGAAAAGCCAATTAATACAGTATTAAAAATTGAAAAAGAAGATTGGTTTACATTACAAAATAATAATATAAAGGTAAATGTACCTGCCAATAAAACAAATATGGTATATATTCCAATATCAATTTTAAAATCAGGCAACAACAAATTTAGAGCAGAAATATCAAGCAATAATTTAACGGATATAGTTGAAAAAGAATGCACTGTGTTACCAAAAGGCTATAAAGTAGAAAAAGTTGTTTCAACAGGCAGACTAGATAAAGACATATCTGAAGATATATTAGTTTTAGAAGATGCAATAGAAAGTACAGCAAAGGCAAAAGTAAAAATATATACAAGTACAATGGCTCAAACAATAGAAGGAATGGAAAATATATTTAGAATGCCAACAGGTTGTTTTGAACAAATATCTTCAAGTTTATATCCAAACATTTTAGCATTAAAATATTTGGAAGACAACAAAATAGTAGATGAACAGCTTAAGGACGAAGCAATGTCTTATATATCTTCTGGATATCAAAAACTATTAACTTATGAAGTTAAAGGAGAAAGTGGAGGATATTCATTATATGGATATTCACCTGCAGAAACTGTACTAACGGCTTATGGACTAATGGAAATAACAGATTTAAGTGAAGTTTATAATGTGGATAATAATGTTATTGAAAAAATGACAAACTTCTTGTATAAAAAACAAAATTCAAATGGTACTTTCACAATTACTGGAAGCCATATAGGTGGAGCAAGTTCAAAAGAAACCTTATCACTAAATGCATATATAACTTGGGCTTTATCAGAAAGTAATCCAAATGATGAAAGATTAAAAGGCTCAGTAAATTACTTGAAAGGCAAATTAGATGATATAGATGACAATTACACATTAGCTTTAGTAGCAAATGTTTTAGCAAATGTAAAAGATAAAGAACTAAACAATGTTTTAAAAAGATTAGCAAATAATATAAACGTAGATGGGGATAATGCATATATTACATCTAACATTTCAGACTACTATGGTTCAAGACATAATGTACAAACAGTGCAAACAGTTGCTTTAACATCAATGGCTTTATCTAAAGGCTCGTACAATAAAGAAAAAAATAATGCATTAATAAATTATTTAATTAGTAAAAAAGATAAAAATGGAATTTGGTACACTACACAATCTACAATACTAACACTAAAAGCATTAAATGTAATGAATGAGAAAAATAAGTTAGAAAATCAAACAATAACTGTAAAAGTAAATTCAGATGAGCAAAAAATAGAAATAAAAGATAATCCTCTTGGATTATACGAATTAACTTTTGAAAACTTAAGTAAAGAAAACAAATTAAATATAGACATAGAAAAAGGTAGTGCTTACTATGAAGTTATTGAAGAATATTACGTACCTTACGAAAAAGTAGATAGAGAAAATGACAATATAGAAATATCAGTAGATGCTAATACTAATTTAAAAGTTAATGAAGTACTAAAATCTAAAGTTAAGGTTATAAATAAAAGCGAAAATATCATATCAAATGGAATGGTTACAATTTCTATACCACAAGGATTTACAGTTGTTGAAGAAAGTTTAATGCAATTACAAAGTAATGGCATAATAGAAAAATACGAAACATCGTATACAAATGTAAATATTTATTTAAGGAACTTTGAAGTAGGTCAAATTGTAAATTTAGACGTTTCGTTTAGAGCAAGCTATCCAGTAGAAATAACTGGTATGGAAGTAAAAGCATATGACTATTATAACCCAGAAATTGAAGGTAAGTCTATGCCAATAGAAATAAGCGTAAAACAGTGAATTATTAATTAATAGTTACACTAAAGATTAAACAGTACTATTTAAGCAATTAGCCATAAAAACATTAACTAGCAACAACAGTAATAAAATAAAAAATAGAGAACATTTTACTATGTAAGTAGTATGATGTTCTCTATTCATATGCAACAAAATTAGTAATAATAGTTTTTTTATTCTCATAAAATTGAAATAAAGAATGTATTAGGTAAATAATTTGCAAATAATGCATTTCTACAATTAAGTGTACCTTATAAATAAAATAGGAAAGGAAATGATTTTACTATGAAAAAACAAAGTAAAATATTAGGCTCAGTATGCATAGCAGCACTTCTAATAATATTTTCATTTTCAATTATTCAAGCTAGTAGAAACCAAAATGCTGTGCAAGTAAACTCAAATAGTATATTAAGCAATCAAAAAATAGGCTGGGGTATAAAAAGAGAAAAAGACCATAAACAGCCAGACTTGGGAGCAAAAAATAAAGAAATCATAGATAAATATAATGGAATTGCAATGGGAAATTCCGAAAAAAAGTATGTATATTTAACATTTGATGAAGGCTATGAAGCAGGCTATACTCCCAAAATACTAGAAGTACTTAACCAAAATGATGTAAAAGCTTGCTTTTTTATTACTGCCCATTTTTTAAATACTCAAGAGAAATTAGTAAAGCAAATGATTGACGATGGCCATACTGTGGGAAATCATACCGTTAACCATAAATCTATGCCAGAAATATCTAATGAAGAAATAAAAAAAGAAGTAATGAACTTACATACTGCCATTTATGAAAAATTTAGATATGAAATGAAATACATACGTCCACCAAAAGGTGAATATAGTGAAAGAACAATAGAATACACAAATACATTAGGATATAAAACTGTAATGTGGTCACTTGCTTATGATGATTGGGACGAAAACAAACAGGGAAGAGAAGAATACGGAAAAAGTAAAATATTAGACAATATTCATAATGGAGCAGTAATTTTGCTACATGGAAACTCAAAAGACAATAGCAATATATTAGATAGCTGTATAAAAGAAATAAAAAAAATGGGATATGAATTTAAAACATTAGATGAATTTGAAAGATAGCTTTATAAAAAATGCGCAAATACTGCCTTAAATAAGAATTTATCTAAAAGGAGAAGAGCAATGGCAAAAAATAAAAAAAACAAAATTAGTGCTAAAGTAAATGAAATTTTAGATATTCCACAAGAAATATCTACAAATATACCTAAAATCACAATACTTGGCTTTGAAAAAATGCTTATAGAAAATTACAAATCTATTTTAGAATATCAAGAATTTTATATACGCATAAGCACATATATTGGCATTATAAACATAAATGGATATGAATTAAACTTAAATGAAATGACAACAGACGACTTGTTAATTACAGGCAAAATTGATGGAATTGATTTTGAAACAATCACTTAAAATTACAAGGAGGTAACAGAATTGTACTTTAAAATATTGCTAAATATCATTTTAGGTTATGTTACAATTGAAGTAGAAGGATATTTTATAGAACGATTTATAAATCTTTGCAATAACCAAAAAATACTTTTATGGAACTTAAAAAGAACCCATTCAACCAGAATAATAATAAATGTTGGACTAAAAGATTTTAAAAGACTAAAACCAATTGCAAAAAAAACAAAATGTAGAGTAAAAATTCAGAAAAAGAAAGGAATGCCATTTTTATTACATCGTTACCAAAAAAGAAAAATATTTTTTGTTTTTTTCTTACTTATTATTTTAGTAATAACAATATTGTCAAATTTTATTTGGAACATTGACATTACGGGAAATGAAAATATAAGCTCAGAAGAAATACAAAAATTACTAGAAGAAAATAATTTTAAAATAGGAAAATGTAAAATAGGACTTACAACAAAAGATTTAATACAAAAAATAAGACTAGAAAGAAGTGACATTGCATGGCTTGGAATAGAAATTGAAGGAACCAATGCTACTGTTAAAATAGTAGAAGCAGATTTAAAACCAGATATAATTGCAGAGGACGAATATTGTAATCTAATTGCAACAAAAGATGGAATGATTACAAAAGTAATCGCCCAAAATGGTACACCCCTAGTAAAAGAAGGTGACATAGTAACAAAAGGAACTGTACTTGTAGGAGGGTGGCTAGAAGGAAAGTACACAGGAACTCGTTATGTGCATGCAAATGGCGATGTTCAGGCAAAAGTATGGTATTCACAAAAAGAAAAAATACCTTTAAAACAGGTAGAAAAAGCCAAAACTGGCAATGAGGAAAATAAATATTCCGTAAAGATAAATAATTTTAAAATAAATTTAACGAAAGGGGTTTCAAAATTTAAAAAATATGATACAATAGAGGCAAGTAAAAAACTAAAACTATTTTCTAATTTTTATTTGCCAATCGAAATATGCAAAAAAACCTTTCAAGAGTATGAAGAAAGAGACTTAATATATACTCCAGAAGAAGCAAAAATTATTGGTGAAAACTTAGCAACTCAAAAATTAGAAAAAATAATAGAAAATAAAGAATTAATTGTAGATAAAAAAGTTTATGTAGAAACCACAGCAGAATGCGTAGAAGTTGAAGTTATTTACGAAGTGACTGAAAGTATTGCAACTAAAGAAAAAATTGTATTTTGAAAGGAAGAAAATGCTATGGAAGAAAGAAGTTTAAGAGTATATCAAGAGAAAACATTTTTCTCAAAGCTAACACAAACTATCACAAAACTATTAACTCCAACCAAAATTGGAATTAATGGAATGCTTATTTCCATAAAAAGGAATAATGCAATTAAATATTATGAAGCATACATAAACAGTGAAAATACAAATGACCAATTAAAACAAGAAAATGCAAATAAAAAGTTTGAGGATGTTTATGCTCTATACCTAGAGTCAATAGATAAATACATTTTAGACTCTATTTACAAAAAAGTAAAAAACGATACAGCAAGTGAATTTGAAAAAAATGCTTTAGCACAATACTATTCAATTGTACATCTAAAAGAAACAGAATACATAGAATACAAATACAAAAAGCAAATGTATTTATTAAACATAGACTATGAAACAGTGGAAAACTCAAATAAAGCACAATTAATAGAAAAATATAAAAATTTATATATTAAGCAAATGGAAGGCTTATATAAAGGACTACTAAAGCATTATTCTATAAAACTTGCAGATAACTTAACACATGGAGCAAAAGATGAAGTTTATAACAAAATATTTTCTACATTAGAAGGTTATATTGAAAATATTTTACCATTAAAAATGAAACAAGACCCAGATAATGCTACATATCAAAACATATTAGAAGAATATCAAAACTTTGAAAAATTTACTGTTGGAAAATTAGATCAAAATGATAACATTGAAAAAAATATGGTATTGCTAGCACTTAGCCGTAAATTATTTACACATAGCTTACCATTAATTGTAGCAGAACAATGTTATGAAAAACTATTACAAGATACAAGAAGCCTAATAGTAGATACAAAAATAGCTCGCAAACAAGAAAAAGCTTATTCACTATTACTTACATTAATAGAAGAATACCATGTAAAACTATTATCTACTAAAATTTATTGGGACAAGGCTAGCAATCGTGAAGAATACAAAACTTTCTGGAAAGAATATCAAGAAGTTTCAAAATGTAAAGATACAAATTATATTGAGTACATAAAACAAAAACAAATTCTATTTTTAAAAAACGAGATTAAAGTATTACGCAAAGATGCCAACAAAAACTATAAAATTATTCAATTTTACCGTAACAAATTAGTAGAATTAGGAGCAATGAAAGCATTAAAAAATAACTATCAATCAGTAGGGAAATATATTAAAATAAAGGTGAAAGTATAAAATGAATAAGGTATCAGAAATTGTATGGAAAAACATTACAAAAGATTTAGAAATAGAAAATTTAATAGAAAAAGTAATTCAAAAATGCTTTGAGGTAGAGTGTATTTCGCCTACCTCTTTATATATTTGTATTACATTAACAAATCCTGAAAATATTCAAACCTTAAATAAACAATATAGAAACATAGATAAACCAACTGATGTTTTATCATTTCCAATGTTTGAAAAAAATGAACTGCAAGAATTACTAAAAAATGGCATAAATGCAAATATGCAAGACATACTAGGAGACATTATAATATCAATTCCAAAAGTAAAAGAGCAGGCAGTAGAATATGGCCACAGCTTTGAAAGAGAACTTGCATATATGCTAGTTCATGGATTTTACCACTTAATGGGATATGACCATATTGAGGAAGAAGACAAAATACAAATGCGTAAAAAAGAGGAAAACGTATTATCTAAATTAAATATAACAAGATAATTCATAGAAGGGGAGATTATGATAAAAGAGCCAGAAAAGCAAGAAAATCAAAAGCAAGAGCGAAATAGCCAAAAACAAAATGGTGAAAAACAAAACTGCCAGAAGCAAGAAAACAAAAACGAAGAGAACCAAAAAGATGAAAGAATTGGAAACCATAAAATATTAGACCCATGGAAAAATGCTTTTAATGGTATAATATATGCTACAACAACCCAAAGCAATATAAAAAAGCAACTAATAATTGCAGTTATAGTTGTAATAATAAGTCTATTTTTCAATTTAAATCGTGCAGAATTTCTATGCTTTTTATTTACTATTGTTTTGATTATATTTGCAGAAATGGTAAATACAGCAATAGAAACAGTAGTAGATTTATATATAGATGTATATCATCCAAAAGCTAAAATTGCCAAAGATGTTGCAGCAGGAGGAGTAGTAATCACTACCATAAATGCCTTAATTGTAGCATACTTCTTATTTTTTGATAAAATAGCAGATATAGGACTAAACTTTATAAAAAATGTAACAAGTACGCCATCACATTTAGCATTTGCCGTTATAACAATTACAGCAATTGCAATTTTAGCAGTAATTGCATATGCAAAATCTAATAAGCATAAAGGGCTAAACCAAAAATTCGTACCAAGTGGTTACACAACAATATCATTTGCAGCAAATACAATTATATGGCTACTAACAGACAACTTTGTAATTTTAATATTATCATTAATAAGTTCAATATTTGTTGCAGAAGGCAGAATTGAAGCAAAGGAGCATAAGCTTTCAGAAATAATATTTAGTGCAGCATTTGGAACACTTATGGTTTTAGCTTTATATGGTATCGCTTTTTAAAAGAATAAAAAGGAGGAAGTATTAGTAAATAACTAATACAAAATAATATGGAAAAGAAAAGTAAAAATAAATCTAGTAGTGGATTAGGAATTTTAACCGTAATTTTAATTATATTAATAATTATAGCAGGTGGCTTATTAGCTATGAAAATAGTTCCAACAATGAAAGAAGTAGGAAATATAAATACCAATGTTGAAAACTCTAATGAGGAAGTTAAACCTGAAGTAAAAGAGCCAAAGACTTTTGCAGGGAATGAAAGACCAATAGCATTTATGATAGATAATAACATTAATGCTATGCCACAAGCAGGACTTGAACAAGCAGATATAGTTTATGAAATAATTGTAGAAGGTGGAGAAACTAGGTTAATGATAGTTATGAAAAATAAAAAGCTAGACCAAATAGGACCACTAAGAAGTGCAAGACACTATTTCTTAGACTATGCACTAGAAAACGATGCCATTTATGTACATTATGGACAAAGCCCACAAGCAAAATCTGACATTTCTAAATTATCAATAGCAGATATAAATGGAATTAATGAGAGTACAAAAAACTTTTGGAGAGTAAGTAGTCGTTATGCACCACATAATGCTGTAACTTCTACTGAAAGAATAAATGCAATTATAAAAAGAGAAAATTATAGAACCACTTCAAGCAAAGGTAATGTTTTAAACTACGTTGGAGATGAATTCGATTTACCAGATATAAAAGAAGAAACTTCACAAAAAAATACAAATAAAAATGAAGTAGCAAATGAAACAGGAGAAGAAAACCAAACAGAAGCAAAAGTAACAAATATAGCAAACACAGTTATTATACCTTATTCATCATTTAATACAGTAAAATATACTTATAATAAAGAAACAAAAACATATACTAGATACTCAAGAGATAAAAAACAAACTGACTGGAATACAGGTAAAACAGTTACAACAAAAAATATTATTATAACAAAATGTAAAAATACTACTTTAAATGATGGAAGTGACAAAGGAAGACAAACTCTAGATAATATAAAAACTCTAGATGGCTATTACATTACAAATGGTAAATACATTCCAATTACTTGTGAAAAAACATCTAGAAGCTCAAAAACAATATATAGAGATTTAGATGGAAATGAAATAAAAGTAAATGACGGAAAAACATTTATACAAATTTGTCCAATAAACAGTGACATAACATTCAAATAATTAAAGGGAATATACCTAAAAACTAAATTAATATAATAACTATAGGAAATGAACTAATAATTAATATGGAGGTAATAATGGAAAAAAGTGAAAACAAAAACTGTACTTGTGTTGATAAAAAACTAGAAAAAGAATTGAAAGAAATTCTAGAAAAGTATACAAATAATAAAGATAACTTAATTACAATCTTAAATGAAGTGCAAATGAAATATGGATATATTCCACAAATTGCACAAAGTAAAATTTCAGAATATTTACAAATTCCAATGGCAGAAATCTACGGGGTAATTACTTTTTATTCTAGATTTACATTAAAACCAAAAGGAAAATATGCCATTTCAGTATGTTTAGGAACAGCTTGTTTTGTAAAAGGCTCAGAAAAAATTATGGAGCGTTTAAAACAAAGACTAAACATTGGTGAAGGGGAAACTACTCCAGATGGCAAATTTTCAATTGATAGTACACGTTGTGTAGGAGCTTGTGGAATAGCACCAGTATTTACAGTAAACGGTGAAGTTTATGGAAAAGCAACCGTCAAAAAATTAGATGAAGTTTTAGATAGCTTGCAGTAATAAAAAGAATTTAAAAGTACCAATAGAAAGGAGTAAACCAAAATTGAACACACTAGAAAAAATTAGAGAAATTAGAGAATTAAAAAGAAAAGAATTAGATATAAGAGTTAATAGTCAAGTTGGAACAAAAGAAAAACATATTTTAGTATGTCATGGAACAGGCTGTACATCTTCAAAATCTCCTAAAATAATAGAAAATTTTAGAAAAATAATAAAAGAAAAAAAATTAGAAAATGTACGCGTTATACAAACAGGTTGTTTTGGTTTATGTGCAAAAGGACCAATAGTTATTATAAGACCAGAAGATACATTTTATGCAATGGTATCACCAGAAGACTGTGAAGAAATTATAGAATCACATATTATAGAAGGAAAAGTAGTAGACCGATTACTTTGCAAAGATGTAGACGGAAGCAAGGTTCAAAAACTAGATGATTTAACATTCTATAAAAAACAAAAAAGAATTGCTTTAAAAAACTGTGGGAAAATTGATCCGGAAGAAATAGAAGAATATATTGCATTTGATGGATATAAAGCTCTAGAAAAAGTTTTATTAGAAATGACACCAGATGAAGTAATAGAAGAAGTAGAAAAATCTGGGCTAAGAGGTAGAGGGGGAGCAGGTTTCCCAACAGGCAAAAAGTGGAGATTAACTAAAAATGTAGAAGGAAAGCAAAAGTATGTAGTATGTAATGCAGATGAAGGAGATCCAGGTGCATTTATGGATAGAAGCATTTTAGAGGGAGATCCACATTCTGTTTTAGAGTCTATGATAATTGCAGGATTTGCTATAGGTGCAAATCAAGGTTACATATATGTTAGAGCAGAATATCCAATTGCAGTAGAAAGATTTAGCGTTGCTATTAAGCAGGCTAGAGAATATGGACTTCTTGGAAAAAATATTTTTGGAACAAATTTCAGCTTTGATGTAGAAGTTCGCTTAGGTGCAGGAGCATTTGTATGTGGAGAAGAAACTGCACTTTTAGAGTCAATAGAAGGAAAACGTGGACAGCCAAGAATAAAACCACCATATCCTGCAAATTCTGGGTTATGGGGCAAACCAACTTTGATTAACAATGTAGAAACTTATGCAAATATTACTAGAATTATTTTAAATGGTGCTGATTGGTATTCATCTATTGGAACAGAAGGCTCAAAAGGAACAAAAGTATTTGCACTTGGTGGCAATGTAGTAAATGTAGGCTTAGTAGAAGTTCCAATGGGAACAACATTAAGAGAAATTATATATGATATTGGCGGTGGAATTCCAAATGGTAGAGGATTTAAAGCTGCCCAAACTGGTGGACCTTCAGGCGGATGCATTCCAAAAGAGCATTTAGATACCCCAATAGATTACGAATCATTAAAACAAATAGGCTCTATGATGGGTTCAGGTGGACTTATTGTAATGGATGATACAAAATGTATGGTAAATTTAGCAAAATTCTATTTAAGCTTTACAGTAGATGAATCTTGCGGAAAATGTACTCCTTGTAGAATTGGAACCAAAAGAATGTTAGAATTATTAGAAAAAATAACTAAGGGAGATGGAACACAAGAAGATGTTCAAAAACTAGAAGAACTAGCAAATAGTATTCCAAAAACTGCAGTTTGTGGTTTAGGCCAATCTGCTCCAAATCCTGTACTTTCTACACTTAAATATTTTAGAGAAGAATATTTAGAACATGTAAACGAAAAAGTATGTAAAACAGGAGAATGTAAGGCCTTAGCTAAAATTCAAATACATGAAGATAAATGTAAAGGCTGTGGAATGTGTAAAAGAAATTGCCCAGTAGAAGCAATTTCAGGAGAACCTGGAAAGATTCATCATATAGATGAAGCTAAATGTATTAAATGTGGTACCTGCATTTCAGTCTGCCCATTCCACGCAATAGGCTAAATTTTAAAAATAATAGGAATCTTGTGCTATCACTTCACATTTAAAATTGAACCGATGTGCAAAAAGCACACCTCATCAATGTTAAATGCTTGTTCCTAGCAATATAACTATTCTTTTGAAGATCAAAGAATTAAAGCAAACTAATCGCAAAAAATAGAAGGAGAAAATTATGAAATATTTTAAAAAATTAATAGGGGATAGAATATATTTATCTCCAAGAAATAATGAAGATGCAGAAAAATTTGTTAAATGGCTAAATGATTTTGAAATAACAGATTACACTGGAAGAAGTCATCAATTATTAACATTAGATGGAGAAAAAGAATATCTAGCACATCCAAAAGAAAATGCAGTATATTTTGCAATAGTTACTTTAGAAAATGACGAAATGATAGGATCAGTTTCATTAGAAAATATAGATTACAACAACCAATGTGCCACATTAGGGATTTTAATAGGAGAAGCAAAATACAGAAATAATGGTTATGGCACTGAAACAATTTGCTTATTATTAGATTATGGATTTAATTATTTGAACTTAAATAGTATTCAATTAACAGTTTTTGAATGCAATGAAAGAGCAAAGGCTTGCTATAAAAAATGTGGCTTTAAAGAAATGGGAAGAAGAAGAAAATCTATTTTTATAAATGGGAAATTTTATGATAAAATATATATGGATATTTTAAGAGAAGAATTTAATAATTTAGGAAAAGAATACATTAGAAATAAAAATATAAAATAAAAAAGGAAGGAGTAGGGTTTGCTTATAGAAAAATAAGTATTCCTTAATAAAATAAATGTCTAAAGAAAGTATGGTAAATTTAGTAATTGATAATAAAAAAGTAAGCGTACCAGAAGGAACTACTATTTTAGAAGCAGCAAGAAAAGTGAATATAGATATTCCAACACTTTGCTTTTTGAAAGATATAAATGAAGTAGGAGATTGCAGAATGTGTATTACAGAAGTAGAAGGAAGACGTGGATTTGCAACTTCTTGTATACAAAAAGTAGAAGAAGGAATGGTAGTACATACTAATTCACCTGCAGTTGTTGAAGCTAGAAAAATGATACTAGACCTAATTTTGTCTAATCATCACAGAGATTGCTTAACCTGTGTTAGAAATGGAAATTGTGAATTACAAGCTTTAGCAGAAAAGCTAAATATGACTGATGTACGATATGATGGCGTAAAAAATGAATATGAAATAGATGACAAATCCCCATCAATAGTTAGAGATTTTAATAAATGTATATTATGTAGAAGATGTGTAGCAACATGTAAAAAGGTCCAAAATATAGGAGCAATATCAGCTACTGGTAGAGGATTTTCTTCTTGTGTATCTACAGTAGGAAATAACAGCTTAGATGATGTAAACTGCACTTTCTGTGGACAATGTATAGAAAGCTGTCCAACAGGCGCACTTCACGAAAAATATTCTATAAATGAAGTATGGGAAAAATTAAAGGATGAAAATACTTATGTAGTTGTTCAAACAGCTCCAGCAGTTAGAGTTGCACTAGGTGAAGAATTTGGCATGGAAATAGGCACAAATGTAACAGGAAAAATGGTAACAGCTTTAAAAAATTTAGGATTTGATAAAGTATTTGACACAAATACAGGTGCAGACTTCACAATTATGGAAGAAGGAACAGAATTTATAAAACGTTTCAAAGAAAAAGATAATCTACCAATGATTACATCTTGTAGCCCTGGCTGGGTAAAATATATTGAAATGAACTATCCAGAAAACTTGCCACATTTATCTAGCTGTAAATCTCCACATGAAATGTTTGGAGCAATTATAAAAACATACTATGCAGCAAAAAACAAAATTAATCCAGAAAAAATATATGTAGTATCTGTAATGCCTTGTATTGCTAAAAAATTCGAAAGGCAAAGAGAAGAAATGAAAGAAAATGGCTTATATGATGTTGATGCAGTTTTAACAACCAGAGAACTTGCTAAAATGATAAAACAAGCCAATATTGACTTCGTAAACCTAGAGGATAGTAGTTTTGACGATCCAATGGGAGAAGCAACAGGTGCAGGGGCAATTTTTGGAGTAACTGGTGGTGTTATGGAAGCTGCATTAAGGAGTGTATCTGAAATAATTACTGGAAAAGAACTAGAAAAAATTAACTTTGAAGAAGTAAGAGGGCAAAAAGGAATAAAAAGAGGAACAGTAAAAATAGGAAAAGAAGAGATAAAAGTAGTAGTTGCAAGTGGACTTGGAAATGCAAGAAAAATTATGGAAGAAATTAAAGAAGGAAAAGCAGACTATCAATTTGTAGAAATAATGGCATGTCCTGGTGGATGTATTATGGGTGGAGGACAACCAATAAAAAGTTCTAAAATTAGAGCCACAGTAAATGTCCACAAAAAGCGTGCTGATGCTATGTATACAATAGATGAAAAAAGCAAAATTAGAAAATCACATGAAAACCCAGTCTTACAAAGGATATATAAAGAATATTTAGGAGAACCAGGTGGACATTTAGCACATGAAATATTACATACACATTATGAAGCAAAACAAAAATATCGAATTTAAAACACATCTCTGCTTGCCTCGAGATGTGTATTAACATATACTTTTTCTAGACAACCACACTTTGTGGTTCCTAATTTCTAATAATATTAGAACATAATTTTTAAAATTGTCAAATTTAACTATAAAATTTATTATAATATGTAATTTTAACTTAAGTAGTCAAGCAAAATTAGTAGAAAAAAACTAAAAACTTTTTTACAAAATTCTACAAAAAATATAAACTAATGGTAGTACAATGACAAAAAAGGAGCATATATGGAAAATTTCAAATCTGGGTTTGTAGCAATTGTTGGTAGAACAAACGTAGGAAAATCAAGTATTTTAAATAGTATAGCAGGCCAAAAAATAGCAGTAGTTGTAAATAAACCACAAACAACAAGAACATCTATTAAAGCCATAGTAAATAGACCAAATTCACAAATAATTTTTATAGATACACCTGGAATACATAAACCAAAATCAAAGCTAGGAACTACAATGAATGATACAGCTTGGGAATCCATTCCAGATGCAGATGTTATTTTATTTGTAGTTGAAGCAACATCAAATGAAATTGGAAAAGGCAATCAAATGATTTTAAACAAAATAAAAGAAAGTGGCAGAAAAACTATTTTAATTATAAATAAAGTTGATTTAGCTACTAAAGAGCAAGTACTAAACTTAATTGAAACCTATAAAAATGAATATAACTTTAAAGCCATAATTCCAACATCTGCTATAAAAAATAAAGAAATAGAAGTTGTACTAGAAGAAATAGAAAAAAATTTAAAAGAAGGTCCAGCATATTATAGCAAAGAAGAATATACAGACCAAACTCTAAGAGATATAGCATCAGAAATAATTCGCGAAAAAGCATTAAAACTTCTTCAAGATGAAGTTCCACATGGAATTTTTGTAGAAATAGAAAAAATGAAGAAATCAAAAACAAGGGAAAATAAACCAATATTCAATATAGAAGCAACAATATACTGCTTAAGGAATTCTCACAAAGGTATTATTATAGGAAAAAACGGTCAAATGTTAAAAAGAATTGGAACTTATGCAAGAGAAGACTTAGAAAAAGAACTGGAAGAACAAGTAAATCTAAAACTATGGGTAAAAGTGAAAGAAGATTGGATTAATAATGATCAAATTGTAAAGAAATTCAAAACCACAGATTAAAAATATACAATTGGCAAATTGTGTTAACGCAAAATAAGAATAAAAATCCAAAAAAAGCAAAACATAAGAAAAGAAGCAAAAATAGGATAACAGCTATTAAGAAAACTTCTAGAACAGGAGACTGGTGCACGTATGATTGAAAAGCAAATTAAAAACTTAGCATGGAATACATTCAAGCAAACAGGTGATATTAATACATTTATGGAGTTGATGCAAATAGAAAATATAACAAAACCTAAACCACAAATTAAACTAAAAAATATAGAGGAAATGCAATATGGGACTTATCAAAACCAAAGGAATAATAATTTCGGAAAGTAATATGAACGATTTCGATAAAATGGTAACAATACTTACCCCAAATGGTAAAATTGGGTGCAGCGCAAAAGGGGCTAGAAAACCAAAAAGCCTCTTAATGGCAGGCACTCAATTTTTGTGTTTTGGCGAATATTTAATTTATGAAGGGGCAAGTACATACCATATTAATTCTTGTGACACCATAGAACTTTTTTACCCAATTAGAACAGATTTAAACAAACTAAAATATGCTTCTCATGTATCTAAAATTATAAATGATGTCACTTACGAAAATCAAAATACTTATAAAATTTTACAACTCTATTTAAACACATTATATATGATTTCACAAACAGATAGAAACCTAGACTTTATACTTTCAGTATTTAAAATAAGACTTTTAACACTTTTAGGCTTTTCACCTGAAATTAAGTATTGCACAATTTGTAAAACAAATGAAAATTTAAGCTATTTTAGCATAAAAGATAATGGATTTAAATGCTTAAGCTGTGGTAAGGTAGACAAAAGCGCAATTCAAATTTCAAATTCTACAATAACAGCAATTAGATATATAATGATGTCAGATGCAAAAAAAATATTCTCTTTTCAAATTTCAGATGAAAATTTGAAAGAACTAAACTTAGTAAGTAAGTTATATTTTAATGAAAAATTAGAAAAAGAATACAAGCTTGAATAGGGATTATGCTTGAAATATAAGCTTTTTGAAAGTTTGACACAAAATGAAGAATATGATATAATCTAGTAGTTAAATGCTATTATTTGGCGACTATAAACGCAAAGGAGAGAACTATGAGCAAAACAGTTCAATTTGGATTGGGGTTTGTAGCAGGAAGACCTAATGTATGTAAAATTATAAATGAAACTTATGAACAATTATTAAACCAATTTAAAAATATAGATGACAAAGTAGAATTAACTATATTTATCCTTTTTGATTTAGGATATCAATATACAACAAGAGTAGATTTTTATGGCTTAATGCCAAATGTTTATAAAAATATTAAAATAAAATATATTACCCCAGAAGACATTGAGGAAATGAAAAAAAGACTAGTTGGTAGGGGTAACTTAACAAAAGATGAAGCTGATTTGTTTTTTGGCCATGGACATGCTAAAGGAAGAAATACACTAATGTATTATGCTTTTATTAGAGGTATGGATTATTTATTGTTCTGGGATGATGATGAATATCCAGTAGCATGCATAAAAGATAATGAAACAAAAGAAATTATATGGAAAGAACAAGACAATGTCTTAAGACATTATGAATATATTCAAAAAGCAGATGTAACTATTGGATATCATTGTGGATATATTTCACCAATTCCTTATGTAGAACTAAATGAAGAGGTGGACGAACAGCTTTTTAGAGATTATATAGAAGCTATTAGCAATGACATTATTTCATGGGATTCTATTAGAACTAAGTTTGTAAAGGATAATGGAATTACTTATGCAGATCCACAACTTGCAAGTGGCAAAGAAGCTTATGAAATAAAAAAACAAAATGGTGGTAAATGGGTTGCAGGTTCTACCCTATGTTTAAATTTAAAACATATAAATAAAATTCCAGCATTTTACAATCCAGAAGGAGCAAGAGGAGAAGACACATTCTTTTCTACTTTATTAGATGAAGCAAAGGTTATAAAAGTGCCAGTATATCATTTCCATGATGGTTTTTTGAAATATACAAGTATTTTAAGAAAAAAATACCCAAAAAATTTAAGAAAAATAAAAATAGAAGATGAACAAATTGCAAAAAGATTTGTACAAGCCTCTAGAGGTTGGATAAAATATAAACCACTATTTCAATATATTACAGATAGAGAAAACTATAAAACAAAAATGGCAGAAATCCATAAAAAATTAGAAGTAGGTATTCCTGAAATTAATAAATTGTTCGAAGGCGAAGACTGCAACATTTTAATGGATGATTTAAATAAATATGACAAAAATGTAAAAAAACATTATATGGAATATTTAAAAACAAATGAAATCTGGAATAAGCTAAAAAATAAGGAGCTAGGAAATGTTTAATGAACAGGAAATTGAAGAATTAAAAAAAATAGAATTTAACAACAGAGAAAAAAGATTAAACAATGCTATTCCTCAAAAACTAGTATATACGGAAAATACTAAACAAAAACTTCATATAACTTATGTAATGACATGGACAGGAGTATGTGGAGGTAGCAAAATCATATTAGAACATGCAAATAAATTAACTTTAAGAGGCCATAAAGTAACTTTAATATCACATGATAATAAACCAGTGTGGTATCCACTAAATAGTGATATAGAGTTTATACAAGTACCATATGATAAAGTATTGTGTGAGCAAATTCCAAAATGTGACATAATAGTGGCTACTTATTGGCGAGAAATTTATGAATGCATAGAACAAAAAATAGCTCCGGTTATTTATTTTGAACAAGGAGATTATCACTTATTTGATTTAAAACAACTAGATGATAGAACTTTTGAATATATAAAAAAGCAATTAAAAACAGTAAAATTTATTTATACTGTTTCTAATTTTGCCAAAAACAAACTAAAAGAAATTTATGATGTAGAAGCAGAAGTAATACCAAATGCAGTAGATGACAGTATATTTTATTATGAACCTCATAAAAAAAATTCGAAACTAACTATTACTGTAATTGGAGCAGAGCAAGCAGAATTTAAAAGAATTACAAATATAATAAAGGCAATAGAAATAGTAAAATCTAAAGGATATGACATTAATTTAAACTGGATTACTCCTGTAACACCAATTAACCCAGTAGGAAATGTAATTGTAAATCCGAAACAAATAGTAATAGGAGATACTTTACGAAACACAGATATTTATATTTGTGCATCAATTTATGAATCTTTTTGTTTACCAGTTTTGGAAGCTATGACTTGTGGAACAGCAATTATTACTACAAATAATGGTGGAAACATGGATTTTGTGGAAGATGGAAGAAATGCTTTATTGGTTCAAAAAGATAATATTGAAGATATGGTTGATAAAATAAAAACATTAATAGAAAATTCAGACCTGCGATATGAACTTTCAAAAAATGCTGTAAAAACTTCCAAGTTATATTCTTGGAACAAAACAATAGACGAAATAGAAAAATACTACAAAAATGTTAATATGTATGAAGTATTATTATAACAATAGTAGCAATAAAAAAGAAAGGAATAACATAAAAAATGAAGAAAGTATTAATTTTTGGTGCAGTAAAACATGCTATTGAAAAAGCAAAAGAATTAGGATATGAAACTATAGTAGTAGACCAAGTTTCTACTTTGCCTACAATAAAGTTAGCAGATAAATTTAAATGTATTCCATTCGAGGATTTTGAAGCCAATTTAGAATATGCAAAACAAGAAAAAATAGATGGAGTTGTAAATGCAACAGAATTTGCAGTTTTAGTTTCTAGTTATGTCGCAGAAAAATTAAATTTACCAGGCTTAAATTTTGAAACTGCTAAAATTGTAAAAAACAAATATGAAATCAGAAAAAAAATGTTAGAAAATGGAATAACAAATGTTCCACAATTTTTTGAAGTCGAAAATATAGAGCAACTAAATGACATAAAGGGAAAAATAAAATTTCCAGTAATTATAAAGCCTGCTTCAGGCTTAGGAAGCTTACATGTATATAGAATAGATGATTTTGAAACATTAAGTGAAAAAATTATAGAAGTAATAGACGGTTCATTTAACAAAAAGGCTTTAATAGAAACTTTTATAACTGGACAAGAATACGGAGTAGAATCATTTGTATATAATGGAAAAGTATTTGTTTTAGGAATAATGAAAAAAAATATGACTCCATTACCTTATCGTTCTGAACTAGGACATATAATACCTTCAGAATTACCTGAAGAAATCGAAAATAAAATTAAAAACGTTGTTACTAATTTGATTATGACATTAAAAATCAATGCTGGGGCTGTTAACATGGACCTTATATTATCAGAAGACAATGAAGTATTTATCATAGATGTTGGTGCTAGGATGGGAGGAAATGCAATCACATCCCACATTATACCTCTTAGCAAAGGAATAGACCATGTTGGAAATGTAATTAAGTATTCAATGGGAGATAATAATATAGAACTAGAACCAAAATTTAATAAATGTGTAGTAACAAGAATATTAGATTTAGATGAAGGAACTATTAAAAAGCTCCCTGATTTTTCAAAGTATTATGATAATGAAGTAGTAGAAATATATTTTGAAAAAGCAGTAGGAGATAAAATAGAAAAATACATATCTGATGCACAAAGATGTGGATTTCTTGTTGTACAAGGTGAGGATATTGAGAAAATAAAGAAAAAGGCTGTAGAAATTAGGAACAGAATTAATGAAGAAATAGTAAGGTGTTAAAATAAAAAATTATTTATTTAAAAGATACTAGAAATAAAACTTACTTGAAATGTGAGGAAAAATATGTATTTAATCGTAGGTTTAGGAAATCCAGAGCCAGAATATAGCAAAACAAGGCATAACATGGGCTTTGATGTAATTAATAAAATAGCTAAAAAATATGAAATAGAACTAACAAAAACAAAATTTAATGCAATATATGCAAATGCTATTATAGAAAATCAAAAAGTAATACTATTAAAGCCACAAACATTTATGAATTTGAGTGGACAAAGTATAGAAGCATTTGTAAGCTTTTACAAAATTCCAATAGAAAATGTTCTAGTAGTTTATGATGATATGGATGTAAAAATTGGAAGCATTAAAATTAGAAAAAAAGGTGGACCAGGCTCACATAATGGAGCAAAATCTGTTGTTCATGAACTAGCCTCTGAAGATTTTCCAAGAATTCGTGTAGGAATTGGAAAACCAGTAGATGAATATGATGCCATAGATTATGTTATAGGACCTTTAGATGATGAAACATACAAACAATTAGAAGAAGGAATTGAAAAAGCAGCAATAGCAGTAACAGAATTTTTAAAAAATGGCATTGATAATACAATGAACAAATACAATTAGAAGGGACAAAAAAATGCAAGAAATTATCATAAAACAGGATAACGATTTTAATAAAATAGTTGCAGTAGTTGAAAACGGAAAGCTTGTAGAAAAGTATGAAGAAAAAGAAAATCAAGAAAGACTAGAAGGCAATATATATTTAGGAAAAGTAGAAAATGTATTAATTCGGAATGCAGGCAGCATTTGTAAATATAGGAGCAGATAAAAATACATTTATCCATGTAAAAGATATTATTCCTAAAATTAGTAATGAAACCGGAAATAAAAATGAACAATTAAGCAAATATGACATAAAAAACTACATACACAACGGAATGCCAATTTTAGTTCAAGTTAAAAGAGATGCCACATCAAAAAAAGGTGCAAGAGTATCAAGCCACATTACTATGCCAGGAAGATTTATAGTATTAATGCCTGAAACAGAATTTATTACTATTTCCAAAAAAATAGAAAAAGAACAAGAAAAAAATAGACTAATAAATATTGTAAAACAAAATTTGCCAAAAGGCTATGGAGTAATTGTAAGAACATCAGCACAAGGAAAATCAGAAGAACTTATAACTGAAGACATTAAAAGAGTTTTAAACCAATACGAAGCAATCTTACAAGAATTTAATCACCTAAAAAATAATGAAAATTGTAATTCAACATTACTATACAAAAACGATGGAATTGTTGGTAAAATATTAACAGATTTAGTAGACCAAGACCTAATGAGAATTACTACAAATAATATAAAAGTACATGAATATGTTAAAAAGTTTCTAGACGAAACAGGACTTAAAGAAAAAGTAAAACTAGAACTTAAAAATGATGATGTGCTTAAAATATATGATATTGAAGAACAAATAGAAAAAGCAAACAATCGTAAAATTTGGCTAAAATGTGGTGGCTTTATTACCATAGATAAAACAGAAGCTTTAACTGCAATCGATGTAAACTCTGGGAAATATGTAGGAACAAAAGACCTAGAGCAAACAGTATATACAGTAAATAAAGAAGCAAGCATTGAAATTGCAAAACAACTAAGACTTCGCGATATTGGTGGAATTATTATAATCGATTATATAGACATGGAAAAAGAAGAAACCAAACAAAAAATATTACAAACTTTAGAGCAAGCATTAAAAAAAGATCGTTCAAAAACACAAATCGTTGGATTTACACCACTTGACCTTTTGGAAATGACTAGAAAACACATGTAATAAGTACTTAACCAAATTTTCATTTTAGGGTAATTTGTAACAGATTAGAAAAAGAGGAAGTTATGAGAATAAGATATAAACCATGGGCAAGAAAAGAACTAGAAGAAAGCCCATTTTATAGAGAATATCCAGAAAAAATAATTGGAAAATGGAGGCAAGAGTTTATAAACCCTAGCCATCCATTTTTTGTAGAACTTGGATGTGGAAAAGGAAGTTTTATTGCCCAAAAGGCAGTCACTAATCCAGAAAATAACTATTTAGCAATTGACCTAGTTGACCCAATGCTAGGTTTAGCAAAAAGAAAAATAGAAGAAGTTTTCAAAGGGCAAAACAAGGAAATAAATAATGTTCTCTTAACACGTTTTGATATTGAGCGCATTTTACTAATATTAAACGAGAATGATAGAGTAGATGGAATTTATATTAATTTTTGTAACCCATGGCCAAGAGGAAAACATCATAAAAAAAGACTAACTCATACTAGACAATTAGAAAATTATAAAAAATTTTTAAAACCTGGGGCAAATATTTATTTTAAAACAGATGATGATAATTTGTTTGAAGAAAGTATAAATTACTTTAAAGAAGCAGGTTTTGAAATAAAAAAGCTAACAAGAGACTTAAGTAGTGAACCGAATTTTTGGGAAAATATTGAAACAGAGCATGAAAAAATGTTTAAAGAGCAAGGTATTAAAATAAAAGCATTATTGGGTACAGTTCCTTTTTCCACTTTTGAAGGAAAAAAGGAGTAAATCTAAACAATACAGCATTTCCCAAAAGCATTTACTTAAAAAGAAATTTGAATAAGAAAAAACAAATAGGCAAGAATATAAGTAAATTAAAAATGAGGAGAAAAATTACTTATGTTCTTGCCAAAATCGGTTTATTATGAAAAAGAAAGCGAAAATTATGAACTTGGAAAGAAATTATTACAAGAATATAGAGATAAAAATATTCCTTGCATAGAAATTCAAAATCACAACAATATAGAAGAAATGCGAAAAAAACAAAATAGTGAATTTCCTAATATGAAGCAAAACTTAATTATTGGAATTAGAAAAACGCATAATTTTGTACCAAATCATAAGACCTCAGATTTTTTAGTACCCTATACATCATCTGGTTGTATTGCAATGTGTCTTTACTGCTATTTGGTTTGTAACTATAATAAATGCGCATATTTAAGGTTGTTTGTAAATAGAGAGCAGATGCTAGAAAAGATTATAAAAGTAGCTAATAAAAGTGAAAAAAATTTAACTTTTGAAATAGGAAGTAATAGTGACCTAATTTTGGAAAACACAATTACAGGAAACCTAAATTGGACAATAGAAAACTTTTGCAATAATGAAAAAGGATTTTTAACTTTTCCAACTAAATTCGATATGGTTGATCCAATTTTACCTCTAAAGCATAATGGAAAAATAATTGTGCGTATGAGTGTAAATCCAAAAGAAATAATCAGAACAATCGAAATAGGCACATCTCCTTTAGAAAATCGTGTGCAAGCAATTAATAAATTAGCAGAAGCAGACTACAAAATAGGAATTTTAATAGCTCCAATCATATTAGTTGAAGACTGGAGGGAAAAGTATAAAGAACTAATAGAATATTTATCAGAACACTTAAGTAGAAAAGTAAAAGAAAAAGTATTTTTTGAAATTATTTTTATGACATATAGTTATATACATCGCAAAATAAATGAAGAAGCTTTTCCAAGTCTAATAAACCTATATAACCCTAATATTATGACAGGAAGAGGAAAAGGAAAATACACGTACAATAAGGAAGTAAGAGGAGAAGCAGAAATTTATTTAAGAGACCTTATGAAAAAGTACTTTCCAAGTAATGAAATTAAGTATATAGTGTAAAAAAATTCAAAATTTAGTTACTGTTAATGGTTTTATAGTTAATTGCTCGAATAGCACTATTTTTCTTGTTTTTCAAATGCCCGTTGTAGCCAGCAAATCCAAAGAAGCACTTCAGAACAGGACCTCTCAAAACTGCGAAAAATAGTACTATTCAAGCTTTAATGTAATTATAACTATTAACAAATTTTTCACACTCTAGACATAATTAATAATTATAATATATAATAAATGTAAATAAAAACTATGCTTTTGAAAGGAAGTATAAAAATGAATGATGTTACAATATTAGTAGTAGATGATGAATCTAGAATGAGAAAATTAATAAAAGATTTCTTAATGCAAAAAGGCTATTCTATTCTAGAAGCAGGAGATGGAGAAGAAGCTTTAAAAACATTTGAAGAAAACCAAAATAAAATAAGCCTAATTTTATTAGATGTTATGATGCCAAAATTAGATGGATGGTCTGTTCTTCGCCAAATTAGACAAACATCGAAAGTGCCTATTGTTATGCTAACTGCAAGAGGAGAAGAACAAGATGAACTATTCGGCTTTGAATTAGGAGTAGATGAATATATTTCAAAACCAGTTAGCCCTAAAATTTTGGTAGCAAGAGTTGAAGCTATATTAAAAAGGACTATGGCAAACAAAAAGAATGTACAAGAATGTGGTGGAATTACAATAGACCCAGATGGAAGAACTGTAAAAATAGATGGAAAGCAAGTTGAAATGAGCCTTCGTGAATATGAACTACTAAAATATTTAGTAGATAACCAAGGAATTGCATTATCTAGGGATAAAATTCTAAATAATGTATGGAATTATGATTATTACGGAGACTCAAGAACCATAGATAGCCATATTAAAAAAATTAGACATAAACTAGGGAAAAAGGGAAAATACATACAAACAATGAGAGGTGTAGGATATAAATTTGAAATAAAATAAGAAAAAGGAATGATTAAAAAACATGAAAAAAATAAAGGAGCAATTTAAGTCAGTAAGATTTAAGCTATTTATTACATTTTGTATTTTTGTTATGTTTTTAGTAGTTTGTTTAATTGCCATAAATAGATTAGTATTAGAGAACTTCTATATGTATAACAAAACAAAAACTATTAAAGGGGTATATCAAAAAATCAATGAATATTACGAAAATCCTAGCTTAGATAAAAATTTAGAAAGTGAACTTAAAAAAATTGCATATAAAAATAATTTCGATATTTTAATACAGGCAGATACAAATTTAATAGTATTTTCAACTAATAAAGACTTATTAGAAAACGTAGAAAAAATTACAAATATGCTAAATATGCCAGAATTATCAAGGGGTCCAAATGTAATTTATTCAGATGAAAATATGCAAATTAGAAGAATAACAGATAATACAAATAATTTAAATTACATATTATTAACAGGCAAACTGGTAAACGAATACAATTTATATATTAGAATTCCAATAGCGCCAATAGAAGAAAGCGTTAGAATATCTAACGAAACATTAATTTTAATTGGACTTCTTACTATTATAGTGGCATTTTTCGCAATATCATTTATTACTCGCAAATTTACAAGCCCTATATCACAGCTAAGTGAAATTACTAATAAAATGGCAAAGCTAGACTTCAGCCAAAAATATAGAATTACAGACTCTGATGATGAAATAAATGAACTTGGAAAAAATATTAATACTATGTCAGATAAGCTAGAATCTACTATTAAGCAATTAAGAGAAAATAATAAAGAGCTAGAAAAAGATATTGAAGAAAAATCAAAAATTGACGAAATGAGAAAACAATTTATTTCAGATGTATCACATGAACTAAAAACTCCAATAGCTTTAATACAAGGCTATGCAGAAGGATTAGTAGAAAATGTAAATAAAGATGAAGAATCTAAAAAATTTTATGCAGAAGTAATTCTAGATGAATCTAATAAAATGGATGAGCTAGTAAAACAACTTTTGGAATTAATGAAACTAGAATATGGAAAAAGAGAATTTAATAATAAAAAGTTTGACCTAAATGAGTTAATAAGAGAAGTAATTAGAAAATGTCATGTTATGCTTGAAGAAAAAAATATAGAAGTTATTTTTAATCAAAACGAACCTGTTTACGTATATGCAGATGATTTTTATATTGATCAAGTTGTAACAAATTATTTCACAAATGCAATAAAAAATGCAGAAGAAATAAATGGCAAAAAACAAATTAAAATTACAATAGAGCAAAATAATAATAAAATAAGAGTATTTGTATTTAACACTGGAAAGAATATTGCACAGGATGACTTAGATAGAGTTTGGGGAAGATTTTATAAAGTTGATAGTTCTAGAAACAGAGAAAATGGAGGAAGTGGAATAGGTCTTTCAATTGTAAAAGCAATCCAAACTAATTATAAAAATAGTTATGGCGTAGAGAATAAAGAAGACGGAGTAGAATTTTATTTTGATATTAACTTGAGCGATTAACATTTGAATTATAACAAAACGAAAAACAGAATTAAGATGTAATGTCGAAAAAGGTCGATGAAAAGTTCTTTACAAATTAGCAAAAATGGTGTATTATAATTGCAATTTAAAAAATTGCAATTTTTTTTAATCAATAAAGTTTTATCAAAGGCATTTTTAATATTTACTTATATGTATAGAAATTTAATTTCTAAAAATTAAAACTCAAAAACACAAATTTAATATTAACAAAAAAGGTAGGTGCAGTGTATGTGATTAATTATACAAAAAGAAATATAAGCTTTTTAAGCCTTATTTTAACTCTCATTTTGTTTATATCATTTTGCATTATTTATTCATATTTTCAAAAAACAAAAACCACAAAATCATCAAATAATTTGTATTCAATCTCAATTCAAAATTATCACACAAAAAATCCAAGTTATTACAATGAAAATTCTGAAAACAATATCCAAAATGACTTTTTATTAAAAAATAAATTAAATGTAACTTTGTTAAATAACAATGAAAGTGTAGAACTTTTAACTAAAACAAAAAAAATACTAGAAAACTCTAAAAGTGCTACTAAAAATGTAGCCAATAATACAAGCTTTACACAAAATAGCGAAAATAGCACAAACAATAACCAAAATGGCAGTAAAAAACAAAATCTAGAAGAAAATGAATATAAAGAGCCTAATTTAAATGAAAAAACTCAAACACAAGTGCTTGAAGAAAACAGAAATAAAACATGGAGAATTCAAATACCAAAAATAGATTTAGATGCACATATTGCAGAAGGAATTACATCTTCAGTTTTATTAACTGCAGTAGGACATTTTGAAGAAACAAGCAAATGGCAAGGCAATGTAGGATTAGCAGCACATAACAGAGGCTATAAATGCAACTTTTTTCAAGATATAAAAAATCTACAAATAGGAGACGAAATAATTTATACTACTGTGAACAATAAAAAAGTTTATAAAGTACAAACTAACAAAGTTATTTCACAAACAGATTGGAGTTATTTACAAAATACAAAAGATAATCGTATTACCTTAATCACTTGCGAAGAAAATAGAAAAGATTGCAGAAGATGTGTGCAAGCAGTAGAAGTTGCAAATTATATAATTAATTAAAAAAACATATTATAGGAGGAAAAAAATGTTTAAATTAAAGAAAATAATATACATACTAATGATAGCAATAATGATTATAGTTAATTTTTCAATTTTTTTAGGAGCAGGTAAAACAAAAGCTACTGTATTACCTGAAGAAGCTCCAGATTTATATTCTAAAGGAAAAGTTACATATTTCAATTACAAAGGTAGCCCAGTTGAAATAGAACTTGTTTTTTATAAAAAAGGCAATACTGAATACCCAGTATATGGTTTAAACCAAGCCAAAAACAGCTTTTCATCAGAAAATGATTATGAAGTAAAAATAGATGGATTAGTAACCAATCAAAAAATATGGAGAGTAATCACTAATGGATATCCATTTAAAACAGTAGAAGAACTAGGCTGTGAAACTATACAAAGAGCTTATGCAGCAACCAAAATAGCAGTATATGATGTCTTTAATAATTATGACTTAACAAAATTAACACAGGTTTCAGATGAAGACGCATCTACTGTAGCAGCTGCAAAAAATATTATTGAAAAAGCAAGAAGTTCAAAAGAAACTAAAACAATGGGAAAACTAGAAATTAAAGAAGCTTCAAAATGGCAGGTAGATGATATAGACGGAAATTATGTTAGTAAAACCTATACTGTAACTGCCTCAGCATCAAACAAAACTTATGACATTTACATTACAGGAAAAAACCTTAGTAATGTTAGAGTAACAAAAATGGATAATTCTATAGATTCTGAATTTCCAGCAAACGAGAAATTTAAAGTTATAGTACCAATATCAAAGCTACCAGTTTCTGGACAATTTACTATTCATGCTAGATCTTCTCTAAAAACATATCCAATCTATCATGCACAAGATTCAGCAGGAACATATGAAGACTTTGCTGTTACAGCAGGTGAATACGAAACTGTAGAAGCTTCCTATGTACAAAACTATGAAATAAATAGAACAAAAATAAAAGTATTAAAACAAGATGGAGACACTGAAAGACCATTGCAAGGAGCCGTATTTAACCTGTTAGACCAAAACAAATCTATACTTTATTCTGAATTAACAACAAATGAAAGTGGAATTATAGAAATTTCAGATTTAGCACCTGGGGTATATTATTTAGAAGAAGTATCTGCTCCAAATGGATATTATGGATATGATGAATTAATTAAAGTAGACACTACTGCTAAAGAATTAGTAGAAATTATAGTCGACAATTTTGTAGATGAAGGTGAAAAAGTAGTTCCAGAAGAACCAGAAGAAAATCATTACACAAATAAAAGACTACCCACAACAGGTTTTTAATAATAAAATATTTAAATAAAATAAAATTACAGCCCTATAAAGTAAATGCAATTTTCGATAAAACCTAAGTAAAAAAATGGCACATTTATTGACATACAAACAAAGAGAATATATAATAATTTCATATAATTCGTTTACAAAAAAGAAGGAGAATATATGATTTCACAAATAATTTTTTTAGCAATTTTAATTTTACTTAATGCTTATTTTGCAGCAACAGAAATTGCTTTTATATCATTAAATGATGCCAAAATAGAAAAACAAGTTAAGGAAGGAAATAAAAAAGCAAAACAAATTCAAAAAATGCTAAAAAATCCAAGCAAATTTTTAGCAACAATACAAATTGGAATTACATTAGCAGGATTTTTATCAAGTGCATTTGCATCAGATGCGTTCGCAGATGTGTTAGCACCAGTATTAAATAGTTTAATGCCATTTTTAAGTATTTCAGTATGGAGAGGCATTTCAATAGTAATTATTACATTAATACTTTCATTTTTTACACTTGTATTCGGTGAACTTGTTCCTAAAAGATTAGCAATGAAATATTATGAAAAAATTGCATTTGGTACAGTTGGAGCTATTAGAACAATTTCTATTTTAACAGCACCTTTTGTAAAACTATTAACAAGTGCAACAACTGTAATTTCTAAAATATTTGGAGTAAGTGAACAAGATGAAGAGGTTGTTACTGAAGAAGAAATAAAAATGATGGTAGATGAAGGCGAAGAAAAAGGTTCAATTGAAGAAGCAGAAAAACAACTAATCAACAATGTATTTGAATTAAATGACATTGTTGCTTCAGAAATCATGACACACCGTACAGAAATGTATGCAATTGAAATAAATCAAGATTTATATCAAATTCTAGATGAAATAGATGACTATAAATATAGCAGAATACCTGTATATGAAGAAACTATAGATGACATTAAAGGAATTTTATTTTTAAAAGATATTTTAAAATTTGTTAGCTCAAGAGAAAAAATTGAAATAAGAAATATTTTAAAAGAAGCATATTTCGTTCCAGAAACAAAACCAATAGATGAAATTTTCAAAGAACTACAAACAAATAAAATGCAAATGGCAATAGTTGTAGATGAATATGGAGGAACTTCTGGTTTACTTACAATGGAGGACATTTTAGAAGAATTAGTAGGTAATATATTTGACGAGTATGATGAAGTAGAAGTAGAATACAAAAAAATAGATAACAACACATACTTAGTAGAGGGAAATATGAACCTTTATGAATTAGAAAGAATTCTAGATGTAAAAATTCCAGAAGGAGACTACGAAACACTATCAGGATATTTAATAGAAAAATTAGGCAGATTACCTGAAGAAAACGAAAACCCTACAATAGAAGATGAACAATTAACATACCATATTGAAAAATATCAAGACAAAAGAATTCAATGGGTTAAAATATGCAAAAATGGCCAGGAAAAAATAGAAGAAGCTGAAAATGAAGAATAAAATTAAATACAAAAACAATAAAAACATAAGCATAAAAAATAAAGATAAAAAAGAAAAGGAGAAAAGGTTATGAAGGGAAAATTAAAATGGATTATTTTAGCAGTCATAGTTTCATTAATAGCAGTAGTTACAGTAATTATTGTAATGAATGAATTAGGTATGCAATATACCATAGAAGAAATTAAAGAATATAACTATTTTGTACTTACTGAAAATTCTAAATATGGTGTAATTGACAAAAATGGAAATGTTATTATTGAACCTAACTATATAGCTATTCAAATTCCAAACCCTTCTAAACCAGTTTTTATATGTATAAGCGACTATAATCAAGAAGCGAAAAATTATGAAACAAAAGTATTTAATGATACTGGAACACAAATTTTTACAGATTATGAAAATGTACAAGCAATTTCTATTAGTACTAACATAGACTCTAGCCATTATGAAAAAAGTGTATTATCATATCAAAAAGATGGAAAATATGGCCTAATTACTTTAGACGAAAAAGTTATAACAAAACCAATTTATGATGAAATAAGTAGCATCAATTATAAAGAAGGCACATTTTTAGTAAAGAAAGACGAAAAAGTTGGCGTTATTAATATGAAAGGAAAAGTAATTATCAAAAACGAATATGAAACAATCACTTCTGATAATTATTATAATGAAACCACTAAAAATAAAACAACAGGATTTATTGTAAGCCAAAAAACAGAAGATGGCTTTAGATATGGTTATATAGATTATCGTGGACGTACTATATTAAACACAGAATATACTCAACTAAAAAGAGTTACTCAAATACCTAGTGAAAAAGATATTTATTTCATAGCATATAAAGAAGGACAAGCAGGACTACTAAAAAACAAGCAAGTAATATTAAATTATGAATATCAAGAAATTTCTTATTATGCAGTTGATGATATTTTCATTACAACACGTAATGGAAAACAAGGAGCTGTTACAAAAGATGGTCAAACAATATTACATTCAGAATATGATAGTATTCTATTTGGTGGAATTTATTTAAATGCTACTAAAGGAGACGAAAACTTTATGTTTGACTTAAGTGGAAATCAAATAGAAACTGAAAGCATTAGTATGACAAAAACCGATAACCCAAATTATTATATTGCAATAGATAAAAATGATGTATATACTGTTGTGGACGCAAATGGAAAAACAATTATAGATAACAATTATACATATATTGGATATTTGCCAGGCAGTTACTTTATTGTTGCTAAAGATGGAAAAAACGGAATTATTAATAGTAAAGGTGAAGTCATAGTAGAAATTAAATATACAAGTATTTTTAAATTTAATGATACAAATTTAATTCAAGCAGAAATTGCAGACACAAAAACTATTGAATTATACAATATGAAAATAGAAAAAATAGTTAGTATGGATAATGCTGTAATTGGAGAATATAAGGCTTCTAGTATAAACCCTAATAAATATATAATGCTAACATCAGAGAATAACTTTTTATACTATGATGAAAACGGAAATGAACTGCAAGCAAAAGATGTATTTCCAAACAATACCCTTTTAGCTGAAAAAATAGATAACAAATGGGTATTTGTTGATAGAGAAGGAAACATAAAACTACAAGACAACTATGAAATGATTACAGACTTTAATGAATACGGATTTGCAGGAATAAAAGTAAAAGGCAAATGGGGAGTAATAAACCAAAATGGAGAAGTGGTCCAAGAACCAACTTATGAACTAGACTGGTATCAACCAAGCTTTTTAGGAAGATATTATAAAGTTAACACATGGTATACAGAAGCAAGATATAGTAGTGACGAAATATAATGGGTTATAGGTTACCTTCAAAATAAAAACCTAAATAATTTGATATAGGAAATAGTAAAATGTACAAAAAATTTGGAATAAGTGAAAATTTATTAGAACTATCAGAAAAGGTAGAAGAATCTATTAAAGAAGAATTTAAAAAAATAAATAAACTATGTGAATATAATAGTTTAAAAGTATTAAATGCATTTCAGAAATATAACATTTCAGATATTCACTTTAATAGTACCACAGGTTATGGTTATTCAGATATTGGAAGAGACACAATTGAAAAAGTATTTGCAGAAGTACTTCACACAGAAGATAGCCTAGTAAGAAGCCAATTCATTTCTGGCACTCATGCATTAACAGTTGCTCTATTTGCTTTTTTAAGGCCAGGAGATACTTTTTTAAGCATTAGTGGTAAACCTTATGATACTCTAGATGAAGTAATTGGAATTGTAGACAATCAAAGCTCTTTAAAAGCACATAATGTAAAATATGAGCAAATAGATATGATACAAAACGATTTCGATTATGAAAAAATAGAAAAAAGAGTAGCAAAAAATGATATTAAATTAATTGAAATACAACGTTCTAGAGGTTATAGCTTAAGAAAAAGCATTACTTTAGATAAAATAGAAAAAGTAATAAATACAATTCGCAAAGTTAATAAAACTGTTATTATAATGGTAGATAACTGCTACGGAGAAATGGTAGAAACAATAGAACCAAGCGACCTAGGAGCAGACATTATAGTAGGCTCTTTAATAAAAAACTTGGGTGGTGGAATTGCACCAAATGGAGCATATATTGCAGGAAAAAAAGAACTAGTTGATTTAGCAGCACAAAGGTTAACTGCACCAGGACTTGGAAAAGAAGTAGGACCAACACTTGGAATAAATAAACAAATATTGCAAGGGCTATATATGGCACCTAGCGTAGTAGCAAGTAGCTTAAAAACAGCTATATTTGCAAGTAAATTGCTAGAAGAATTGGGATATGAGCCAAGTCCAAAATATAATGAAAAAAGGTCAGATATTGTACAAACTATTACATTCCATAATGAACAAAAATTAATAAAATTTTGCCAAGGCATACAAATGGGTTCGCCAATTGATAGTAACTCAATTCCAGAACCATGGGATATGCCAGGCTATACAGATAAAGTTATAATGGCAGCAGGAGCATTTACACAAGGCTCATCAATAGAACTTTCTTGTGATGCACCAATAAGAGAGCCTTACACAGCTTTCCTTCAAGGTGGGCTTACTTATGAATATGGAAAGCTAGGAGTACTCAAAGCAGTACAAACTATGTTGGAAAAATAAGAGGTAAATAATGAAAGTAATTGTAATAGGTGGTGGACCTGCTGGAATAATGGCAGCCTTGCATTCAGCTAAATGCAAAAATGATGTAACAATATTAGAAAAAATGGAAACTATAGGAAAAAAACTATTAATTACTGGCAAAGGTAGATGCAATATTACAAGTAGTCTTCCAATAGAAGAATTTATACAAAATGTACCAGGTAACGGTATGTTTCTTTATAGTAGCTTTAACAAGTTTACAAATCAAGACATAATTAATATGTTAAAACAAGAAGGCTTAGAAGTAAAAGAAGAAAGAGGACATCGAATTTTTCCTGTTACAGATAATGCAAAGGATGTATTAAATGTATTTATAAAATTGTTGAAAAAACAAAATGTAAAAATTCAAACAAATACAAAAGTAGAAGAAATAATTGTAAAAGAAGGCAAAGCAGTTGGTGTGCAATGCCTTTTTTGTGGTAAAAAACAAACAATACTAGCAGATAAAATTATTCTAGCAACAGGTGGAAAAAGCTATCCAGCAACAGGTTCAACAGGAGATGGATATTTACTAGCAAAAAAACTAGGGCATACTATTAAACCAATAAAACCATCTTTAGTACCATTAACAGTTAATAAACCTTCACTTCAAATATGTAGTCAAATGCAAGGGCTAACACTAAAAAATGTTGCAATAAAAATACAAAATGAAGAAAACAGTAAACTCATATATGAAGATTTTGGAGAAATGCTATTTACACATTTTGGAGTCTCAGGACCTATAATATTGAGTGGCTCTGCACACTTACTTAGAGTTCAAAATATAGAAACTCTATTAAGGGAAGAAAAAATTTGCCTTACAATAGACTTAAAACCAGCTTTAACAGAAAACCAACTAGAACAAAGAATATTGCGAGACTTTGAAAAACAAAAAAATAAAGAATTTAAAAACAGTTTAAATGATTTACTACCTCAAAGAATGATACAAACAATAATACAGTTATCTAAAATAAATGAAGAAAAACAGGTAAATTCTATTACAAAAGAGGAAAGAAAAACTTTAGTAAATATACTTAAAAACTTCAAAATAACCATAACAGGTTTTAGACCAATTGAAGAAGCTATAATTACATCTGGTGGTATATCCATAAAAGAAATCAATCCAAAAACAATGGAATCTAAATTAATTAATGGTTTATATTTTGCAGGGGAAATAATAGATGTAGACGCATATACAGGAGGCTTCAACTTGCAAATTGCATATTCAACAGGCTATGTAGCAGGCGAAAATGAATAATAATTTATGCAAATATGTGAAAAGCAGAAAGTAGGAATAAAATTGAAAACAATTAACGAAAATATAACAGAGCAAATTATAGAAAAAAAGTCCAAATTTATTTGTGACTTAATTTACGTAAGCTCTGAAAAAGAAGTGGAAGAAAACCTACAAAAAATTCGTAAAAAATATTATGATGCTAAACATCATTGCTTTGCATATAGGTTGCAAAATAAAAATGGAATAATAGAGAAATCAAGTGATGATGGTGAGCCATCTGGCACAGCAGGTGCACCTATGCTAAATTTACTTACAAAAAATGAACTTGTAAATTGTTTAGCAATTGTAACAAGATATTTTGGAGGAATACTTTTAGGAACGGGAGGACTAGTTAGAGCATACTCAGAAGTTACAAAAAACGCGATAGAAAGTGCAAATATTGTAGAAGAATATTTACGGAGTAGAAATAAAGGTAACCCTATCATATCAAGATTTTGAAAATTTTAAACATTATTGTAACTTAAATCAAATTAATATTATAAAAACAGAATTTAATGAATTTATATGTTGTAATATAGAATTAACTTTTAACGAAAAAGACCAATTATTAACTCAAATAGATAAAAAACAACTTAATATACAAAATATAGAACTTTTAATGGAAAAGAATATAAAAAAATTATGACGAGAAACCATTGAAAAATAAATAAAAACAAAATAAAATGGAAAATTTTTCCAAAAACTATTGCAATTTATTTTTAAATTTAATATAATTTCAAACGTAAGAAATGTAAAAATTTTACAAATATTATTGAATAGGAGGAAAAAAACTTGAACGAAAAAATTACAGTATTAGTAGCTGATGACAATAATGACTTTACAATGACATTATCTAGTTATTTAGAAAAGGAGGAAGATATTCAAATAGTAGGAATTGCAAAAGATGGAAATGAAGCTTATAGTATGGCTTTAGAATTAAAGCCAGATATCCTTCTACTAGATATTATAATGCCACACTTAGATGGTTTAGGAGTATTAGAAAAACTATTTGAATCAAATATGGATAAAAAGCCATTATGCATCATTTTATCAGCCGTTGGGCAAGACAAAATTACGCAAAGAGCAATTAGCCTAGGAGCACAATACTATATTGTAAAACCTTTTGACATTAATGTATTAATAAAAAGAATGAAAGAATTAAAAAATTATCAACCAACACAACTAAAAAATAATTTTATTAGTAGAGAAATAAAAAGCCAATATATAGACATAGCACCAGATAAAAAGAAAAATCAAGAAAACTTAGAAGCATTAGTAACAAACGTTATACATGAAGTAGGAGTACCAGCTCATATTAAAGGTTATCAATATTTAAGAGAAGCTATTATGATGGTAGTAAAAGACACAGAGGTAATTAACCAAATTACAAAACAACTCTATCCAGAAATTGCAGGAAAATATCATACTACTCCATCAAGAGTAGAACGAGCAATCAGGCACGCAATTGAAGTAGCGTGGGGAAGACGGAGAACAAAACACTGTAGAAAACATCTTTGGTTACACGGTATCAGCTGCAAAAGGAAAGCCAACAAATTCAGAATTTATTGCTATGATTGCAGATAAATTAAGACTAGAACTAAAAACTGCATAATAAATAAAAGTAGAAGATATATAAAAAATATCTTCTATTTTTATTTTAAATTATCTTAACTTTATTGTATTGACTAACTTAAGGCATAAATATATAATAAGCTTAAATAAAATGGAAGCTAAAAAAGTAAGGCTAAAAATTTAAAAAAAATTTATGCCTTAGAAAGGAATGGCCGTATAAATGTTTATAGAAGTACCAGAAAAAGTAGCACAAAAAACAGTTGTAAAAAGAGATGGCAAAAAAGTAGAATTTGATGGTGCCAAAATTGCACTTGCTATTCAACAAGGCTTTGGAGACGTTATAGAACTAGCTCCTGATACTACTAAATATGATGAAACAGACGTTAATAAAGTATATAGTAAAGTTCTTTCAAGAATAGAAAAAATAGAAGGAGAAAGAATTAAAATAGAGGAAATTCAAGACTTAATAGAAGAAGAACTAAAAAATAATGGATACCAAGATGTATATGAAGCCTTTTCTAGTTACCGTGAAAAAAGAGCCCAATCAAGACAGTTATTTTTTGATGAAAAAAAGCAGCACAAATTTTTAAAAGCCCTAGAAAATTTAGGCTTAAAATCTACACAAGACGATAATAAAGGTGTAAGTCAAGATAAAAACACACCTATGCATACAATGTTTCAATATGGAAGCACCATTTCTAGACAATTTGCAATGACATATTTAATAAAGAAAAAATTTTCAGAAGCAAGTGAAAATGGAGATATTTACATCCATGATATGGAATTTTTGCCAATGGGAACAACTACTTGCACTCAAATTAATCTTGAAAAATTATATGAAGATGGATTTGCAGCAGGAAATTGCTTTCTAAGAAAACCAAATGATATAATGTCATACTCAAGTTTAGCAGCAATAGCTATACAATCTAACCAAAACGATCAACATGGTCAACAAGGAATACCAGCTTTTGACTACTATATGGCACCAGGAGTTTTAAAAACATTTAAAAAGCAATTTAAACAAATAGTTTTTGATTATTTAGAGTTAACAGACTTTGATAAATTCATTGCTATTAATGGAATAGAAAGAGAAATAGAAAAAATAAGTACAATTGAATTTGACGTAAGTATATTTGATAAATATTGTAGAGAATCAGAAGAACTAAAAAGAATGTTTAGAATATGCTATGAAAAAGCTATGGAAAAAACAAATAGTGCCACATACCAAGCAATGGAAGCATTTATTCATAACTTAAATACAATTCATTCTAGAGCAGGGTGGGCAGCTCCATTTTCATCTATAAACTTTGGAACAGATACATCTCCAGAAGGAAGAATGGTAATAAAAAATTTCTTAAAAGCAACAGAAGCAGGACTAGGAAATCATGAAACAGCAACATTTCCTGTATCTATTTTCAAAATTAAAGAAGGTGTAAACTATAATAAAAATGATCCAAACTATGACCTTTTAGAACTTGCTTGCGCAGTTTCAGTAAAAAGAATGTTACCACGTTTTAGCTTTTTAGATGCACCATTCAATAAAAAATATTATAAAGCAAATAACTATGACACAGAAGTAGCATATATGGGAAATTCTATTAGAGTATTAGAAAATGTTGTAGACACCAATAAAATAGTAACATCAGGAAGAGGAAACTTGTCATATACCACAATAAACCTTCCAAGAATAGGAATAAAACATGGAAACACTGCTTATGAAACACAAACAATAAATGAGTTTTTTGAAGAACTAGAAGAAAAATTAGACTTAGTAAAAGACGAACTAATAGAAAGGTTTGAAATACAGTGCAAGAAAAAAATATCAAATTTTCCATTCCTGTTAGGTCAAGGTGTATGGATAGATAGCGAAAAGCTAAAAGACACAGATAATTTAAGAAAAGTATTAAAACATGGTACATTATCAATTGGATTTACTGGTTTAGCAGAATGTTTAAAGGCATTAATAGGCAAAAATCAATCAGAAAGTGAAGAAGCACAAAAACTAGGAATAAAAATAGTAAAATTTATGAGGCAAAAGTGTGATGAATACTCTAAAAAATATAATCTAAACTTTACTTTAATCGCAACCGAATCAGAAAAACTATCAAGTAAATTTGTTAAACTAGATAGGGCAATTTATGGCAAAAGAAAAGGAATTACAGATAAAGACCATTATACAAATTCATTTTATGTACCAGAAAGCACAAAAATCTCGGAAGAAACCAAAATAAAATTAGAAGCTCCTTATCATGAATACACAAACGGAGGACACATTACATACATATCAATAAACTCATTAAAAGAAAATAAAGCACAAGACCTTATGGAAACATTAAAAACAATGAAAAATGCAGGAATTGGATATGCCTCACTTACAATTAAAAAATAGCATATAAAAATTCAAGCAATTAAATATAAATATGTAAAAGGAATATAAAAAAATGGAAGAATTCAATTTAAATGAAGCAGATAATAAAGAATATGTACTAAAAATGGTAAGCAAAAATGGAAAAAATTTAGAATTTGCATCAGACAATCTAAAAGATAATAAAGAAATTGCAATGGCTGCAATCAAACAAAATCCAGTAGCATTAGAATTTGTAAGCAGTAAATTAAAAAACGATAAGGAAGTAGTAAGTAGTTCTGTAGAAAAAATAGGCTGGACAGCATGCTACGCGAGTGAAAAACTAAGAGATAACAAAGAAATAATGCTATCTGGAGTAAAAATAGATGGACAAATTTTATATTACGCATCAAAAGAACTTAGAGATGATAAAGAAGTAGTATATGAAGCAGTTAAAAATAAAGGACTAATTTTAAAATATGCAAGTAATCGACTAAGAAAAGATAAAGATGTAGTATTAGCAGCAATTTCGCAAGATAAAAGAGCAAAGGACTATGTATCATCAAGCGATTTACTACAAGATGCAGATATACAAGCAATTTTAAATCCACCTAAAGAAGAATAAAAAATATACCTATATAGTAGAAAAATTCTTTGAACAATATGCAAATAAAAAATATAACAGGAGCAAAACATGGACTTAGTAAGAAAAACCCTTTTTGAACTACAAGATAAAGAATATCAAAAATTTCATAGTAGTCTATGCCAAAACACACATAACATTATTGGAGTTCGTATTCCTATTTTAAGGAAAATGGCAAAACAAATAGCAAGGGAAAACCCAGAGGAATTTTTAAACCGTAAAAAAATAGAATTTTATGAGGAAAAAATGCTATATGGCTTTGTAATAGGCTATATGAAAGAACCTTTAGAAAAAAGAATAGAATATTTAGATAAATTTGTACCAATGATAGACAACTGGGCAGTATGTGATTGCACTGTATCTACTTTTAAATTCGTACAAAATAATCTAAAAGAAATGTGGGATTATTTACAAAAATACATATCCTCTAATAAAGAATTTGAAATTCGATTTGCAATAATAATGCTAATGTACTACTACTTAGAAGATGAGTACATAAATAAAGTATTAGAAATTTATAATAAAATAAAGCCTGAAGGCTATTATGCAAAAATGGCAATAGCGTGGGCAATAGCAGAAGCATATACTAAATACCCTGAAAAAATAATGAAATTTCTAAAGAAAAACAATTTAGACAATTTCACATATAACAAAGCATTACAAAAAATGATAGAATCTTATAGAATAGAAGAAGATGTAAAAGACAATTTAAGAAAAATGAAAAAATAGAATAAAAATAATAAAAACATCAAAAACTAAGCTTAGTGAAATGCTTAAAAATTAAGCAAATTTGTAACTAGAAGGGCTAATGGTGAAAATGAAAGTTTCTTGGATAAAATATGAAAAAGACAACAAAAGTTTTCGCCTGCCACAAGCTTTAGGACTTGATGTTTTTCCTTTATCAGACTTAGAAAAAACAGACGAAACAATGAGAAACTTAATAAAACAGGATTATGACACAATTATACTTTCAAACGAAGTGGCAGGATTTTCAGAAGACATTATAAAAAAATATAAAAACAATAAAAATATTAAAATAGTAATTTCTTTAAGCAAACACTAATACAGATAAATATAGGAAAAATAAAAAAAGTGTTTATAGGTAAATCCAATTTGAAAAATCTAAATATAATATGCAAGAAGGTAAAAAATTAGTGAAAGAATATATATTTGTCTGTATAGGAACAAATAAAATTTTAACAGATTCATTTGGCCCAAGAGTTGGCGAGAAGCTAGAAAATAAACTAAAAAAATATTCTAATATAAAAATATATGGCACAATGAAATTTCCAATACACTTAAAAAATGCGCCAATTTTATGCCAACATTTAAAAAAATATAGCAAAAACAAAATAATACTAATAGACTCTGCGCTTGGAAGGCAAGAGCACATAGGTAAAAGCTTTGTAACCTTAGGAGGAACAAAAATAGGAAACGCTTATGGAAATGGATTTTATTTTCCAGCCAGTTTAAATATAAAAACTGTAATAGGAACAAAAAGCTATTTGCCAAGTTGGAACATAGAAAAAATAGATATTCTTGCAGAAAAAGTTGCAGACCATATTGGAAACTATAAATTTAATTACTAAATAATTGTATTTTAATTCTAACAATTGCAAAATATAGAATTACTTGTATAAAAAAATAAAAAATGGAAAAAATCTTATTAATACAAATAGAAAGTGGAGGAAATTTAAAAATGGATACAAGTAGTTTGAAAAATATTGTAGTGCTAAAAGACTTGCCATCTAATATAGTAGAAGAGGCAATTGTGGTACTAAAAGAAAATCAAAAAATACAAAAATTAGAATTAATAGATAAATCAAAAAAGCAAAATAAAGAACAATCACAAGTAAAAACTATATCAGAACAAGGGCAAAAGCCAAAAGATTATATTATAAAAGAAGCACAGATGCTAATATCAGACTATATATCTAGGATTGAAAACAGAAACAAAACAGAAAACCAATCTATTCAAAACTTAAAAAAGAAATATAAAAAATTAAAAAATATAAACTATATATTAATAGCAGGTTTAATACTTACTGCTGTAATTCAATTTATAATTTAAACAATAAAATTTATTTAAATATAAAGTGAATTGGAAAATTTATTTAAGCAAAACTAGCCTCAAAAATAAAGTTATAAAAATTTTAAGAATAAAACATCTCTTCAAAACATATACATTAAAAAAAGATTGCTACAAAGGAAGAGGTGTATTTTTGTGGAAAAAACAATTTCTCCAGAAGAGAGAATAAGAAGAGCAGAAGAAATATATTACCGTAGAAAACTAAATAAAAACAATGTTAGAATGCCTAGTTCTCAAGTAAAAGAAGGAAGAGAAAATAGGCAGTTTTCACTGTACAAAAAAATGATTTTACAAATATTAATTTGTATATTTATTTATCTTATATTTTCTCTTATAAAAGACACAAACTATATATTTTCAGAAAGTGTGTTAAACAAAACAAAAGAATTTTTAAATACAGACATAAATTTTACAGAGATATCTGGTAAGGTAGGGGACTTCTATCAAAACAACAAAGACAAATTTGCCTTTTTAATAAAGTTATGGAATAAAGAAGAACCTTCTCAAAACCAAGAAGAAAACAATCAAAATGAAAACAATGTAGAAAATGCAGATCAAAATGAAGAAAGCGCAAAAGAAAATAATCAGCAAAATAATGAAGAAAACCAAAATAGCGAAAACAATAAAGAAGAAAGTAACGAGCAAAACAATAATGAAATAGAAAACTCAGAAAATGAAAATACCGAAGGCAAAAAAGCAAGTACCAGCAATGAGGTAACTGGCATAGGTGGAAGCAATGAAAATGTAGAAGCAGTAAAAGTGTCAGCAAATACAACATCTAAAAAAACACAAATGCAAATAGACGCAGAATATATAAAGGAAAACTTTAGTATGACACTCCCAGCAAAAGCAAAAATTACATCACCTTATGGAAAAAGAGAGCCAACAGAAATAATATCAGAAAATCATCAAGGAATAGATATTGGAGTAGTAGTAGGAACAACCATAGTTTCTGCAATGGACGGAACTGTATCAGTAGTATCAAATGTTGGTGACTATGGCACACATTTAAAAATAGTAAATAAAGATGTTACCACAATTTATGCACATTGCAGTAAAATTCTTGTAAAAGAAGGAGATAAGGTAAAAAAAGGACAAAAAATAGCTTTATCTGGCAATACAGGTAACACAACAGGGCCACACCTACATTTTGAAATAAGAAGAGAAGAAAGAACAGTAGACCCAGAATTAATACTAAAATGGACATAATAGGAGAAAAATATGAGTATAAAAATAGACTTAAAAATATTTTTATTTGCTATTTTATTTTGGCTAACATCACAAATAAAAATATATGCAGTATTAATGATATTTGCATTAATACACGAACTAGGACATTTATTAGTTCGGGCTGTTACTTAAATTCAAAGCAAGTAATATTAAAGTAAATCCATTTGGATTTCAAATTCAATTTAAAATAGATCCAAAAGACTATAATGAAAAAATAAAAAGTGGAAATAAACTTTGTATAAAAAAAATAATAATTGCATTAGCAGGACCAACTATAAATTTGATTATCGCAATTATCTGTTTATTAATATCAGAATATAATACAAACACAGCAATAATAATATATACAAATTTATTACTTGCAATTTTTAACTTATTGCCAATATACCCATTAGATGGAGGAAGAGTTTTACATGAAATAATACATATAAAAAAAGGCAAACAGGAAGCATATAGAATAACAAACAATATTTCAAAAATAACAGTAATAATATTAACAGCAATAGCCAGCATTGCTATTTTATATATACATAACATAGCATTTATAATAATACTTATGTATTTATGGTTTTTAGTCATAAAAAATGAAAAACAATATGATATGAAAAAGAAAATATACAATGAACTAGCTCAATTAGCACAATTTGATGCTAAATAAGGAACATAAATAGCCTATGCAAATGAGCTTAATATATTATTTTCAAACTGTCAATGTACTATTTATTAATATATTGACAGTTTTATCATATAATCTTTCTACAAAATACGACATCAGCTTATGAAAAATTGACCGAAAATTCACATAATTAAATAAATTCCAAATTTTTACTTGACAATAAATATAAATCAATGTAGAATAAGTGTATGTTAATTCAAAAGTTAATTTAATCAAAAAATATTTTTTCGGAAAAAATCCAAAAGTTAAATCATTTTTTAGTTTTTAAAAACAAAAAAGTAAACTCTAGAGTTTTTATAACACAATATTTAATTAGGAGGTTAAAGATTATGATTAAGTCAAAACAACAAACTATAAATACAAACGATTACCAATATAGCATAGACGAAGAGTTTGACAACTATAAATACTATATAGCAGAAGCTTCGGAAAAATATTTCATAACAGAGAATAAAGGGCACGACAAATTATTTAAAGAAGCTTTGAAAAATAAAACAGACTTTATAGAATTTATAAAACATTTTATAAGTATTAAACTAGCAAATGAATTAACAGAAAACAATATAGAAATATATGATAGAAAATTTATTACAAATGACTTTTTAGAAATAGAATCAGATATTATATATAAAGTAAAAAATAAATCAGTATATTTTATAATAGAACATCAATCTACAATAGATAAAAATATGGCATATAGAATGTTTGAATATATGACAGAAATAATAAAAGAACATATACAAGATAAAAGCATAAAAAGTAAAAGCTATCCAAAAATAATACCAATAGTAATCAATACTAATAATAGGAAATGGAATGCAGCAACAAAATATAGTGATAATGAAGAAAAAATAGAAGGAATAACAGAAAGTTATATAGAAGCAAAATACATACTAATAGATATCAACAACTACACAAATGAAGAATTATACGCAAAAAACACAATGCTTTCATATTTAATGTTATTAGAAAAATCAAAAACAAAAGAAGAATATGAAGAAGCAATAAACAAAATGATAAATGCATTAAAACAAGAAGATACAGGCAAAATGGCAAGATTTGTAAAATACATATTAGGCCAAGTATTAGAAGAAGAAAAAATAGAAGAAATAATAGCAGAACTAAGTAAGAAGGGAGGGAAAAGTAATATGCCAAGTGCGTTAGAAAGATTTATGTTACAAGAAAGACAAGAAGGAAGACAAGAAGGAAGACAAGAAGGAAGAAAAGAAGGAAGACAAGAAGGTAAAGAAGAAGGGAGAAAACAAACTTTAATAGAAATTATTAAAAACATGCTAAAAAAGAAAATGACCATTTCTGTAATTTCAGAATTAACAGGCTTATCAGAAGAAGAAATAAAAGAACTTCAAACAAATGAATAAAATTTATTCGGACATAATAACTTAAAGTGTAGCAAATTTACGAAAATTCCTCTTGAACTTTATAAAAAACTGTGATAAAATAGTAACGTTAAAAGGAAAATTATTCCTTACTTGCAAATAAATTGCAGGTTATATCCATAAGGAGGTGAAAATATAATGAACAAATACGAAAGTGTTGTCATTATTGATCCATCTGTAGAAGAAGAAAAAGTTAAGGACTTATCTCAAAGATTTACAGAAATAATCAATCATGATGGAAAAGTAGAAAAAGTAGAAGAACTTGGAAAAAAGAAACTAGCTTATGAAGTTAAGAAAAATAAAGAAGGCTACTATGTAGTAATAAACTTCGAAGCAAATCCAAGTTTAATTGCAGAACTAGAAAGAAATTACAGAATTATTGATGAAGTAATTAAATTCATTACTGTAAAAGTAGACTAATTACAAAACTTAGCAAAACAAAAAGATAAATTCGGGGCTTAATTTATAGAAAGGTAAGGTTTATAAAATGAACAAAGTAATTTTAATGGGTCGTTTAACAAGAGACCCAGAAGTAAGATATACACAAACAAATAACACTCTAGTAGCCTCTTTTAGTTTAGCAGTAAATCGTAGATTTGTTAAACAAGGAGAAGAAAGACAAGCAGACTTTATAAATATTGTTGCTTGGAGCAAACTTGGAGAATTTTGCAGTAAATATTTTAAAAAAGGTCAACAAGTTGGAATAGTTGGTAGACTACAAACAAGAACTTGGGATGATGACCAAGGACAAAAACATTATATTACAGAGGTAGTTGCAGAAGAAGCATATTTTGCAGATAGTAAAAGAGAAAGCGAAATTGGAGAAACAGCAAACCTTGATGCAACATTTGGAACAATGCCTAATGCTAACTCTGGTTCAGATTTTGAAATCTCTTCAGGAGATGATTTACCATTTTAATTAAAAAGCAATTCTATTGTAAATTAAGCTATAGAAAATGTAAAACAAAAAGATTGGGGGGTAAATAAAATGGCAGATAAGAAAAATAATAAAAGAAATGCTAGAAATAATGATGAAGATTATAATCCTAAATTTAGAAAAGTAAGAAAAAAGGTATGCCCATTATGTGCAGATAAAAACTTAAAATTGGATTATAAAAATGCAGATCAATTAAAGAAATTTATTAATGATAAAGGAAAAATACTTCCAAGAAGAGCAACAGGTGCATGTGCTATTCATCAAAGAGACATTACTCTAGCAGTAAAAAGAGCTAGACAAATAGCTATTCTTCCATATACTCAAGAATAGTAAAGCAAAAACTACTAACAATTTAAGTTAGTAGTTTTTTTATGTTATTAAATAAAAACAAACATTAAAATAAATAAAAGTTCTATTACATAAAGCTTTTGCATATTGAAAAACATTAAATATTATGTTATTATTATTAAATGAAATTAACATAGAAAAGAGGAACTTGCATTGAATAAAAAAGTAAAAATTATTCTAGTGTCACTATGTATCATAATAATATTACTAACTATATTAGCTATTCAAAAAAATAAGCCAGAAGAAGAAAACACTAATTTAAAAATAGTGAGTTCATTTTATCCAATTCATATAATAACAATGAACTTAGTAGAAGGAGCACAAAATGTAAAAGAAGTAAGCTTAACACAAAATAATGTAGGCTGTTTGCATAATTATACACTTTCAACTTTAGATATGAAAAAAATAGAAAATGCAAATATTTTTATACAAAATGGGTTAGGCTTAGAAAATTTTATGGACAAAATATTGCAAGCAAATAAAGACGTAAAAATAATTGATAGTAGTGCAAATATTACAAATACTTTACAAAATAACGAAAATGTAAATCCTCATATATGGACTAGTATTGAAAATTATACAAAACAAGTAGAAACAATATCACAAAAACTATGTGAATATAACCCTGAAAATAGTTTAATATATAAATCAAACTGTGAAAAATATGTGCAAGCTTTAAATGAATTAAAAGCCAAATATGATGAACAATTGGCAAAACTAAATTCCAAAAAAGCAATTTGCTTAGATGAAGCTTTGGTATATTTAGCAAATAGTATAAAAATGGATGTTACATATATTGAAACAAATCATGAAGAAAGCACATTATCTGCTGATACTATGAAAAACATAATAGAAAAAATGAACAAAGAAAACATCAAATTAATTTTTATAGGAGAAGAAAATAACTTAAGTAATGCACAAACCTTAGCAAATGAAACAGGAGCACAAATTATTAAGTTAAATTCACTATTGTCAGGTGAAAATAATAAAGACGAATATATAAATGCAATGACAGAAAATTTAGAAATTTTAAAAGAAATAGGTGAAAAGTAATGAAAAAACCAGTAGCTTGTGGACTTCATTGTACCAAAATAAATAACATAAGTGTAAAGTTTGGAAAAGAAGCTGTATTAAAAAATGTAAATATTCATATTCACTGTGGAGAACTAACTGTAATTATTGGTAGAAATGGTGCAGGGAAATCTACATTATTAAAAGCCATTTTAGGAGAAGTAGAACATACCGGAAATATTACTTTTATGGATATAAAAGAAAACATTGCAAAAAGAATAAAAATAGGCTATGTACCACAATCAATCAATATTGAAAAACATATGCCAACTACAGTATACGACTTATTTGCATCATGCATTTGCCACATACCAGTATTTTTAAAAAAAGATAAAAAAATATATCAAGAAATAAAAGAACACTTAAAAATATTTGGAGTAGAAAAATTAATAGATAAAAGCATAGGTGATTTATCTGGTGGTGAACTTCAAAGAGTACTTTTAGCAATAGCAACAAAACCAACTCCTAATTTATTAATATTAGATGAACCAGTTTCAGGCATAGATAAAAATGGCACAAAAGATTTTTATGAACTAGTAAATAACTTAAAAACAAACTATGATATGTCTATTTTATTAGTATCACACGATTTCGAATTAGTAAAAAAATATGCAGACAAAGTAATCTTACTAGATAAAGAAGTAATTAAGGAAGGACCTCCTGAAGAAGTGTTTAACAGTTTAGAATTCAAAAATCGTTTTGGAAAGGAATAATGAAGTAATTATGGAAGCAATATATAGTATATTAGAATGGATTTTACCATTTGATTTTATAGAATATACATTTATGAAAAATGCACTAATTGCCATAATTTTATCAACACCAATTTTTGCAATACTAGGTACTATGATTGTAAATAATAAAATGGCATTTTTTTCAGATGCATTAGGGCATTCAGCCTTAACTGGAATTGCAATAGGAATGGTACTTGGAATTACCAATATGAATATTTCGATGATTTTCTTTGCAGTTATTTTTGCTTTATTATTAAATTTTGTAAAAAACAAAACTACTTATGGTGCAGATACAATTATTAGTGTATTTTCATCAATAGCAATTGCTTTAGGCTTAGCAATGCTAGCTCAAAGTGGAAACTTTAACAAATATTCCAGCTATTTAGTTGGAGATATACTAAGCATTAGCAACACAGAAATATTATACTTATTCTTAGCATTCATTGCAGTAATTGTATTTTGGTATTTTACATTTAATAAATTAAATATACTTAGCATAAACACTACACTTGCAAAAAGTAGGGGAGTTAACACAAAATTAATAGATAATATTTTTGTTGTATTAATAGCAGTTATTGTTATGATATCAATTCGTTGGATAGGAATATTATTAATTAATTCATTACTTATTTTGCCAGCTGCATCTAGTAGAAATATTGCAAAAAGTATGAGAAGCTATCATTTACTTTCAGTAGCATTTTCACTATTTTCTGGAATAGCAGGATTAATAATTTCTTATTATTGGAATATACCTACTGGCCCAATGATTGTATTAATTTCAGGAGTAATTTACTTTATAACATTTGGACTAAGGAAACTAGTAAAAGAGTAAAATTTGGAAGGAGATTTAAAGTTGCCTAACGGCAAGTGGAGAGTGGTCCGTCATCACATGAAAGTGAGGAAGACTGTTTAACACAAAAAAACCTAGCAATATGTTAATTAACATTGCTAGGTGTTTTATATTCTAAAACGATTTTTCTTGCCCTTTTAACATCATCTATATTAGCTGGTCTAACACCATCTAATGGATATTTAAACCCTAAACTTTCCCACTTATAGCGTCCCATATCATGATAAGGTAAAAACTCTACATTCCTTACACTATTCAAAGAATTAATAAACTCTCTCAATTTAAGCAAATCAGCTTCCTTATCAGTTATTCCAGGAACTATAACCTGCCTAATCCACATATCTTTTTTTATAGTACTTAAATATCTAGCAAAATCAAGTTCTAATTTATTAGAAACACCTGTTAAACTTTTGCAAATTTCATCATTAATACATTTAATATCTAGCAAAAACAAATCAGTTAAATCAATTAATTTTTTAATATCATCTGTAATAAAAAAATTACCAGAAGTATCAACAGCAGTATGAATATTTTCCTTTTTTAAAATCGTAAAAAGTTCAATAACAAATTCTAATTGCAATAATGGCTCTCCACCACTAACAGTAACACCACCACCTGATGGTATAAAATAGTTTTTATACTTATCTATTTTTTCTAGTACTTCTTTTAAATAATACTCTGTTCCACCACATAAATCCCATGTATCTCTATTATGACAGTATTTACACTTTAAGCTACAACCTTGCATAAATATAACAAACCTTATCCCAGGCCCATCAACAGTTCCAAAAGATTCAAATGAATGAATTCTAGCTTTTAAATCTTTAATCTCTTGCCTTTCTACCATCTAAACAAACTAACCCCCAAAAGCTACACTAAATCGACTCGTGAATTGTTCTGTTAATAACATCTAACTGTTGCTCTTTCGTTAACTTTGTAAAATTAACTGCATATCCAGATACACGAATAGTAAGCTGTGGATATTTTTCAGGGTGGTCCATTGCATCTAACAACAATTGCCTGTCAAAAACATTAACATTTATATGATGCCCTGTTTGAGTAAAGAAACCATCTAGCATAGTAACTAAATTATTTATCTTTGAAGCCTCGTCTTTACCTAAAGCCACAGGTGTTATAGAAAAGGTAAAGGAAATACCATCTTCTGAATATTCATAAGGAAGTTTTGCAATAGTGTTCATAACTGCCAAAGCACCATTCGTATCTCTGCCGTGAAGAGGATTAGCACCTGGACCAAAAGGCTCGCCATCTCTTCTACCATCAGGGGTATTGCCAGTATTTTTACCATATACTACATTAGAAGTAATAGTTAAAATAGAAAGAGTTACTCTTGAATTTCTGTAAGTATGATGTTTTTCTAATTTTTTCATGAAAGTTTTTATTATGCTAACTGCAATATCATCTACTCTATCATCATCATTTCCGTATTTAGGAAAATCTCCTATAGTCTCATAGTCAACAGCCAATCCTGTTTCATCACGTATAACTTTTACTTTTGCATATTTAATAGCAGAAATAGAGTCAACAACAACAGATAAACCAGCAATTCCACAGGCCATAGTTCTTAAAATATCTCTTTGACTATCATGAAGTGCCATCTCCAAGGCTTCATAAGAATATTTATCATGCATATAATGAATTATATTAAGAGCTTTAATATAAATTTTAGCCAAATATTCCATCATATTATCAAACTTAACCATAACTTCATCATAATCTAAGTATTCAGAAGTAATAGGCTCAAAACGTGGAGTAACCTGTTTACCAGTTTTCTCATCTCTACCACCATTAATAGCATATAAAAGAGCTTTTGCTAAATTCGCTCTTGCACCGAAAAATTGCATTTGCTTGCCAATTTTCATAGCAGAAACACAGCATGCAATAGCGTAATCATCGCCTAAAGTTGCTCTCATTAAATCATCATTTTCATATTGAATAGAAGACGTTTTTATAGAAATTCCGGCGCAAAACTTTTTAAATTCTTCTGGCAAATTTTTAGACCATAATACAGTCAAGTTTGGTTCTGGTGCAGGTCCTAAATTTTCTAAAGTATGAAGAACTCTAAAAGAATTCTTTGTAACTAAAGTCCTACCATCAATTCCCATACCACCAATGCTTTCTGTAACCCAAACAGGATCACCACTAAACAACTCATTGTATTCTGGAGCACGCAAAAAGCGAACCATTCTTAGCTTCATAACAAAATTATCCATTAATTCTTGAGCCAACTCCTCTGTTAAAACTCCATTTTTAATGTCTCTTTCAATGTATATATCTAAGAATGTAGAAGTCCTACCTAAACTCATAGCAGCACCATTTTGATCCTTAATAGCACCCAAGTATCCAAAATATAGCCATTGAAAGGCTTCTTTAGCATTTTTTGCAGGTGCTGAAATATCAAAACCATAACTTGCAGCCATTTGCTTTAATGCATTCAAAGCTTCTATTTGATCATGAATTTCCTCTCTTTTACGAATAATATCATCTGTTATCTCATCAGAATCTGTAGTAGCGAGTTCATCTTGCTTAACTGCAATTAAAACATCTACACCATATAAAGCAACTCTCCTATAATCACCAATAATTCTACCACGACCATAACCATCTGGAAGACCTGTAATTAAATGTGAGCTCCTAGCAGCTCTTATTTCGGGTGTATAAACTGCAAAAACTCCGTCATTATGTGTCCTTCTTAAATTATGATATATTTTAGAAACAGTCTCATCTAGTTTATATCCATAGCTTTCACAAGACTTTTCCACAATTCTAATACCACCATTTGGCATAATAGCCCTTTTTAAAGGCTTATCTGTTTGAAAACCAACAATTTCCTCTAAGTCTTTATCAATATATCCAGAAGCAAAACGATTAATTCCAGATGGTATTTTTGTATCTACATCTAGAACATTGTTATTTTCTTTTTCCTTTTCATAAAGTTCCAAAACTTTATTCCATAGTTTAGTCACCTTCTCAGTAGGGCCTACCAAAAAAGAACTATCTCCTTCATAAGGAGTATAGTTGGCCTGAATAAAGCCTCTAACATCTATTTCCTTAGTCCATTCACCTTGCTTATTAAAACCACTCCATTGTTCAAAATCCATCTAAAAATACCTCCAACAAAAAATATATTATTAAAAAAATTGAATATAATAACTATAAAAAGTAAATACGCAAAAAAGATAAAAGTAAGAAATAAAATTCTTACTTTTAATATAACCACATTTATTTAAAACTATTCTTCTTCACTAATTACCTTTGCAATTTTATAAATTAATTTTTGTTTTTCAGGAGAAACAGAAGTTAAAATTTCATTAAATTCTGATACTAAATAATTACTAGATTTACTAGAGACACCATTTAAAATAAAACCTTCAGAAACTCCTAAAATATCACAAACTTGAGTTAATCTTTTTAAATTAATATGTGAACTTCCTCTTTCAATTCTACTTAAAAATGCAATTGAAACATCTAATTTTTCAGCTAAATTTTCTTGAGTCATTTTTTTATCAATTCTAGCCTTTTTTAATCTTTGACCAATAATAGTATAATCAAGTGCCATAATTTTTCCCTCCATATCTATATATAAATATATATAGCATTTATTTGAAAAAGTTCAAAGAAACTAATAAGTAAATATTTTGTAATAAATTCAATAAAGAGAATTTATTTTCAAAATACAAAATGAAATAGGCTAAAACATAAAAATACAAATTTTTTAGGTGAGCATATGTTCTAATTTATTGAATTTTACAATAAAAAGATGATTTAATTATATCTAAAAAAGCATAGAAAAAACTGTGCAATTCAAAAATATTATTTTTTGAATTTACACAGTTAAATTTATACTCTTATTATTAGTTAGACATACTTACATAAAGTATAGGTCTAAACGAATATCGCACGTTCTTCCTATCCTGAGCCTGTTGACGACGGTTACATGTCCAATAGGTGTTTTTACTATAATCTCCACCACGCATAGCAGCACTCACATTCGGCGCCGCGCCGTCAATAGTTTTCCTCGTCTCCGTCGTCCACTCAAAGCAATTACTTGCCATATCGTAGATATTATTTATCTTATCTGTTGTTTCTGTTGTTCTTTCTCCAGTGTTATCTGGTGATGACTTGTCACTTGAATAGTTTTTTGCTGTTTGCATTGAATATTTTTTTTCATTTATTTCTTGATATTTCTGTATAAATACTACTGCTGTATCCCATGCATAACTATTTGTTAAATCACTTGTAAAGTTATTACCTGTATACATTTCTTGAGCTGCTGTTGCTGCTTCTAGTTGGGTTACATTATTCCATACTGTCCCTGCTTTTGATATAACCTTTTCATCGGTTCCATGTCCTGCCTCGTATCTTGCTAAATAATAGCCTCCTTTTTCAGTTGCACTATTTATAAATCCTTTTAAATCTTTTGCAACTGAATTTCCCAGCCCTTTTGTTGATTCATAATAATAGACATTTGAACTATTAATACCATAAATTCTATATTTACTATTTTCTTCTTCATCTGCTTCTTTGTCGTAATTTTCTGCTGATTGAACTAAAGTCTCATTTCCTGTTCCTGTAATAAGGGTTCCGTCTTCGTTTAATTGTATATCAAAATCGTATCTTCCTAATTCGATTTCTGTAGATTCTCCTTCTTTATTGTTTATCTTTCCTACTGGTATCCATACAAATTCATTTCCTGTGCTATTTCCTTCTTCATCTATTTGATCTGTTATTACTATTCCATCTTGTACTGATGGAATGTGAGTTTCTGTTTCTGTATATGAATATTCTACATTATTTTTTCCATTTGGCACTATGCTAAACCCTGCTGGTATTTCTATTGGATTATTATATTCATCATATACTGTTGTATTTTTATTTTCGTCTATTACTTTACCTAGATTATCTTTTATTTGCAGATGATTTAATAATAAATTTCCTAAATCATTTAATGCCTGTTGTTCTTCTTCTGATGCTTTTTTATATTCATTTGCAGCCTTAGTTGCCATTTTAATCAATCCATCTTCTCCTGTTAGCATTGCTATGCTTACTCCTGCTAATATTAATAACACTACTATTGTTACAACTAATGCAATAAGTGTAATACCATTAACATTTATTTTAAAATTTCTCATAATCAAATCCTTCTTTCTTTGTCTTTTGTAAAAGACATATATATTTCTATAAAATTAAAAACAAATTTAAACAATAAAAAGACTATTTTTACTTATACATTTTTGGCAGAGCAAAAATGCATAGGGAAAAATAGCCCTATAGCCATATAAATGATTTATAAAATTAAAGCCCGTAATATATATATATATATACAGTATCAATGCTTTCATCGATTTTGTTCATCTCAAAATATATCCTTTGTTCTTTAATTTTTACATTTACATTATAGCAGTTTACTATTTTTCTTGCAACATTTTTTAAGAATATTCAAATATATTATATGGGTTACATAGCCAATAGCCAAGGACCTAATTAGAAATATATAATATTTTTATAAAAATTATAAAAGAGGTACTATATGGTTAGATTAAAAATAGAGAAAGGTGAATACTTATTTAAACTGGAAGATATTTTAAAACGAAAAAAGATTAGCATAAATAAACTAATGAGAGACACTAATACAGACTTTAAAGTCTTAAAAAGAATGATGACAGGAAAATTAGTAAGATTTGATATATTTGTAGTAGTAAGATTATGTGATTATCTAAATTGTAAAATTACAGATATTATCGAATATACCAAAAATAAAAAATAAGTGAATTGAAATAAGATTATTTAAAATATTCCAATTCACTCATTTTATTTATTCCTTAAAATCCACTCATAAACTTCATTTTCAGTAAGTTTTCCTTTTTTCATAAAGTTAATTTTTTCTTTAGCTTGTTTCTTCCAATTTTCAAAATCTTTGACAAGTTTTTTATTTTTTAATGTATCTAATAACTCAAAATAGTTCAGAATATGTATATTTTTCTAGTTCCTCAATATTATCTAAATTATAAATATATGGAACTGCTTTTTCTTTATAATATACATCTGATAATTACATAGCTTTTATCTCCCTTCAAATTAAAATTTTTATAAAAAACAATAAACAATATAACAAAGATAATTCAAAAGGATGCAAGCTATATTAGCGAAAAAGAGACACGCAAGCAAAATAACAAAGAAAAGCAAAAAGTATTGATGCTTTAATAAAAAGTTTGCATTATCAATATAATAGGAGGGTTCCTAGTGACACCCTATTTGGTTAACAAAGAATGATATTCAACTGCTTTATCATGATTTTCTTGTACTTCGTTGTCATTTAATGCTCTGCTATACAATCTTAAGCAATAGGCATTTAAAGTTGAATAATGCCACGAGCCACCAAATGACTGGGTTGATTTTCCAATTATAAAATATTTATCATTATTTATTTCCATTCTTTCTTTAAAAGTTTCCCAACTTTTTACGTTATATTTTGCATCAATTTCTTTTTTCCCATCTAGATAAATGGTAGGTTTAAAATAATTCTCACCATCTTCACTTTTCCAAATTTTGCTAGTATCTAGTGTTACAACAATATAATGAGGGTTTCCATCATATAAATTTAATTTATCACCATAGTCTTGATTCCAAGTAAATCTTCTGTTGCCACTGGGCTGTTCATAAGAACTTAACTCTGATATAGCTTCTTCTCCAAGAGGAGCTATACCTGCATTCCACCTTATAGTGTTTCCATCTCCGAGATAACCCAAACCTTAAGTCTGCTTGAACATCTGCAATACCATTCCAAAAGCAAAACAAACCCTTATAATGAGTATAATCCTCATATCCTTCAGGCATTGGCTCGAAATTCTTGTAGTACGATGTACCATCATTCAAAGTTCCATAATATTCAAACGTAAACCCATTTTTTAAAAGTGCTTCTTTTTGTTCTTCATTACTATATTCTACTTGTATATAATCATCTACTCCGTCAAAATTAAATGATGTACTTGTTAATCCACTATTTTCATTATAGTTAAAATTTACTAAATCTACATTATTTCCAAGTTGTTTTTCTAAAGTTGTTTCATCGTCGTTTTGCATATCTTCATCAATTATAGATGAATCTACGTTTATTATTAAACTATCTTTTATTGCTAACATATCTCCTGCTGATAATGATAGATAGTTATTTTCTTCTAACTGTACTATCTCTCCTGTTTCGTAATTTAGTAGCCAGTTGTATTTCGCTTCACCATAGCCATATAGTTCTGTTCCCTTTTCTACATAATTCCAACCTGTTCCGTATATTTTATTTGTTGATTGTTCTACTACTATATCCCATATACTACTATTTTCTAAGTTTCTATCATATAATGTTTTTCCTAGTTTTTTTGAGCTAGTATCATCCAAAATATTACTTAATTGTGTTGATATTGCATTTTGCTCTAAATATTCTCTTTCGTTTGCTATTAATGTTAGCTGTGCTGCGTTTTGTGCTTTTGTTATTATTCCATCTTGCCCTAGTACCATTGTTATTGTTACTCCGGCTAGTATTAAAAGCACTACTATTGTTACAACTAATGCAATAAGTGTAATACCCTCAATATTTCTATTTAATTTCTTCATAATCAAATCCTTTCTTTGTCTTTGGTGAAAGACATATATATTTTCTAAAATTTAAAAACAATAAAAGACTATTTTTGCTTATACATTTTTGACAGGGCAAAAATGCATAGGGAAAAATAGCCCTATAGCCATATAAATGGTTTATAAAATTAAAGCCCGTAATATATATAGTATCAATGCTTTCATCGATTTTGTTCATCTCAAAATATATCCTTTGTTCTTTAATTTTTACATTTATATTATAGCAGTTTACTATTTTTCTTGCAACATTTTTTAAGAATATTCAAATATATCCTTAATTTTATTTTTAAATTCTAGTTTTTAAAGATATGTATTTTAGTTTTGGACAAAAAAATGATAAAATAATAGT
>CANQAI010000002.1 GCA_947589265.1 uncultured Clostridia bacterium
TAAATAAGATAAAAAACACAGCTTAACAATTAAAATATATATTAAGTTTTTGTTGCATTAGAATTTTGAATGCACATTTTAAATTATAGTTATGAAAATGTTTTAAAACTGTTGACAAACAAACCAAAAGTTAGTATAATTTTATAGTACGAATTTTATGTAGAAAATTCAAAATAGTTATAAATTATAAAATTAAGATAGTTAACAACATATATCTTTATAAACTGAAAGAAGTTAAGGGAGGGAATAAAAATGGCACAACCAAAAAGAAGATGGTCAAAAGCAAGAACACACTTAAAAAGATCAACATGGAAATTAGAAAATCAAAATTTAGTAGATTGTCCACATTGCCACGAAAAAGTTATGCAACATAGAGTTTGCCCAAATTGTGGATATTATGATGGAAAAGAAGTAGTAGCTCAAAAACAAGAAAATTAAAAAATAGAATGCTGTAAAATAAGGCTAAAAACAAAGATACCAGTGAACGATCACTGGTTTTTTTGATTGTAAAGCATTGTTTGCATAAAAAATATTAAAATTATATGAAAGTGCAAAATAATTATACGAAAAAAATATAATCTTTTTTAAATAACAAAAAGGGCTTTTTGTGTAAAAGCCCTTTTTTTGTGTAAATAAAATGATAGAATTTTGTCGAAAAATAAGGAAAAAGGGAGGAATAAAAATGAGCGATTTACAGCAAATGCGTTATAAAGAAACAAGCCCACAAAAAACAGTAAAAAGAATAAAAGAAATTTTAAAAAATAATAATGTTGAAGTTGAAGAAAATTGGACTAAAAAAAGTAGTGTAAACACATATTCTTTAAGATTATGCATAAAAGGAACTAATCTTGGACAAAACGGAAAAGGAATGACAAAAGATTTTGCTTTAGCAAGTGCGTATGCAGAGTTTTTAGAAAGATATCAAAATGGAATGCTAGTATTTAGAACAGAGAAACCAAACCAAGAATTTCCATTTTTGTATTCTGCAGATGAGAAAAAATTAAGTTTAGAGGAACTTGCTAATCAAAATGATAGCTTTATAGAGCAAATATTTGAAGAAAATAAAGAAGAATGTAAAACAAAATTAGAACTTTTAGAAAAAATATTTGGAAATGCAAAACAAATAGTCTCACTTCCACAGTATAGTGTGAGAGATAAAAAAATAGTATATATTCCACATGTACTTTCATGCCATTTAGTAGGCTCAAATGGTATGTGTGCAGGCAACAGCCCAGAAGAAGCACTAATTGAGGGAATATCTGAAATATTAGAAAGATATGTTTCTATGCAAATAATTTATCAAAAACTAGCACTTCCTGAAATTCCAGAAGAGTTTATTGAAAGATTTCCAAAAGTAAAAGAGATGTACCAAAAACTTAAAAAATCAGAAGAATATGTATGCAAATTATTAGATTGTTCTATGGGAGGAAAATATCCAGTAGCAGGGTTAATAATATTACAAAAAAATACAGGAAGGTTTGGTTTTAAGTTGGGAGCTCACCCAGACTATGGTATTGCAATGGAAAGATGCTTTACAGAAGCTGCACAAGGAATGGACATTTACACTTATGCCCAAGGATGTATATTTGACTTTAAAAACGAAGATTTAGATAATGCAGAAAACATTAGAGAATTTGTAGATAAGAATGTAGCTACATTACCATATCAATTAGTATCACCAGAAAAATCATATAAATTTACAGAAGTAGAAGATGTTTCAAATTTAAATAATAGTCAAATTTTAAATAAATTAGTAAATAAAATTTTAAAAGAAGGACATGACATTATAATAAGAGATGTATCAACACTTGGATTTCCAAGTTTTAGAGTTATTATACCTGGAATGACAGAAGTAACTAGAACCAAAATGGCAGGAAGATATCGTGAATTTGAAGACATAGAATATTTATTGAAAGATTTAAATAGGATTAATTTAAACAACTTACCAAAAGTTATACAAATGTTAGAAACGCTAATATATGATGGAGGCTTTGAATCTTTGTATTTCTTAATGAATGTAAAAGACACTAATCTACTTCCATGTGAAAAAATAAACAATGGTACAAAATATTTCTTAGCAATTTGTTATATTATGAACAAAGAATATAAAAAAGCTGAGAAAATTTTAGAAGAAATTTTATTTATTGCAAGTAATTTAATACCAGAAGATATAACTACAGTTTTAGTAAGAGCAGTATATTATTATTCAGAAGCAATGAGCAGACTAAATAGTCATCAAAAAGCAATGGAATATATAAATTTATTGTTTGATACAGAAATAGCAGAAGCTATAGACTTTAGCTTTAATAAAAGAGAAAATATTTTGCTAAATCATTACTTAGTAAAGCAAGAAGATTACGTTGAAAATGATGATACATATTATTTACCATTTATGAAAACACTTAAAAAAATGCAAAAAGAAAATATAATTGACCAAATGGAATTAAAAGATTTATTTAATTATAGCAATTTTGAAACTAAAGAAAAATTAGCTATAAAATAATGCTATTTATAACTAATTGCTTAAATAGTACTAGTTTTCTTGTTTTTCAAATGCCCGTTGCAGTAAGAAAAGTTTAAAGAGAAGTAACTCAGAACGGGACCTCTCAAAACTGCGAAAAATAGTACCATTTAAGCTTTAATATAATTATGACTCAGCAAAAAAATCAAATAGCAAGTTTTGTCTTGCTATTTTTTTTTGCTTATAGTAAAATAAATACGGAAAGAAAAAATAATGTTATAGCGAAAATATTAAAATTTATAGAAATGCTATTAATATAACAAATATCATATAAAAGGTTTATAGATATAGCCTTATTAAAAATCTAAATATATTAAATAAAGGAGTAGAGGGAAAAATACCTCATAGTAAAAAATGTCAAAAGCAACAGTTGCAATTATAGGAAGACCCAATGTAGGGAAATCTACCTTTTTTAATTATATAGTAGGAAAAAGAATTTCTATTGTAGAAGATACACCAGGCGTTACAAGAGACAGAGTATATGCAGATGCTACTTGGAGAGATAGAGACTTTACCTTAATAGATACCGGAGGCATTGAACCAGAAAGTGATGACACTATAACTATTCAAATGAGAAATCAAGCAAATATTGCAATAGAGCTTGCAGATGTAATAGTATTTTTAACAGATATTAAGCAAGGAGTAACTGCATCAGATAAAGACATTGCACTAATGCTTAAAAAATCTAAAAAGCCGGTTATATTAGTTTGCAATAAGTCAGATACTTATGGAGAAGTTCCAAATGAACTATACGAATTTTACAATTTAGGACTTGGAGAGCCTTATGCAGTATCTGCAGTAAATGCTAAGGGAATTGGAGATGTATTAGATGCTATTTTTGAAAAGTTACCACCTCAAACAGAAAAAAATGAAGATGACCTAGTTATAAAAGTAGCAATGATAGGAAAGCCAAATGTAGGAAAATCTTCACTTATAAATAAAATACTAGGAGAAAATAGAGTAATAGTAAGTGATATAGCAGGAACAACTAGAGATGCTATAGATTCGGAATTTGAAAATGAGTTTGGTAAATATGTATTTATAGATACAGCAGGAATTAGAAGAAAAAGTAAAGTAGATGATAACCTAGAAAAATATAGCGTAGTAAGAAGCATGCTTGCAATAGAAAGAGCAGATGTGTGTGTTTTAATGCTAGATGCAAATGAAGGAGTAACTGCTCAAGATGCAAAAATAGCAGGAGAAGCACATGAAGCAGGGAAAGGCATAATTATTGCAGTAAATAAATGGGACGAAATTGAAAAAGACAATCAAACACTAGAAAACTATAAAAAAGAAGTATATAATAAACTATCATATTTATCGTATGCACCAATAATATTTATTTCTGCAAAAACAGGTCAAAGAGTAAATAAACTATATGAAATGATAAATATGGTAGCAAATCAAAACGCTTTAAGAGTATCAACTTCTGTATTAAATGATATTTTAAGCGAGGCAGTAACAATTGTTCAGCCACCTACAGACAAAGGAAAAAGACTCAAAATTTATTATATGACACAAGCAGGAACAAAACCACCAACATTTGTTGTATTTGTAAATGACAAAGACTTATTTCACTTTTCTTATGAACGTTATTTAATAAACCAAATAAGAAAAGAATTCGGAGGGCTTATTGGCACTCCAGTTAGAATGATAGTAAGAGAAAAAGGAGAGTGATTTTTATGGCAACATATATAATAGTTGCAATTATTGCCTATTTGTTAGGTAGTATTAGTTTTTCAGTTATTATTAGCAAAAAAGTAGCAGGATTTGATGTAAGAGAAAAAGGAAGTGGAAACGCAGGAACCACAAATGTATTAAGGTCAGTTGGCAAAGGAGCTGCTGCTGTTACATTAATTTGTGATGTTTTAAAAGGTGTTGTAGCAGTTTTAATTGCATATTTAGCAGGAAAAATTGTACATAATTTAGATAATGCACTTTTACTACAACTTGCAGGCATATTTGTTATTTTAGGGCACACTTTTCCTGTATTTTTCAAATTTAAAGGAGGAAAAGGAATTGCAACATCATTAGGTGTACTTTTAATTACAAATTGGCAAATTGGACTAATTTGTTTGGTATTTGCTTTAATATTAATGGCTTTAACAAGAATGGTGTCAGTAGGTTCAATTGCAGCTGCAGTATTATTTCCAGTATTAGTACTATTTATTAATCAAAATTATTTAGTAGAGGCCAATAATTGGAGCTATTTAATATATAGTATTATATTAGCAGTTTTAGTTATATTTAATCATAGAGCAAATATAAAAAGACTTTTAGCCGGAGAAGAAAATAAAATAAGCTTCAAAAAAAATAATTAAAAATTTATAATCAAAAGTAGTGATGCTAAATTTAGAAAGGAAGACTATGAAAAAAATTTGTATAATTGGAAGTGGTAGCTGGGGATGTGCTCTAGCCATTCATGCTGCTAAACTAGGACATAAAGTAAAAATCTGGTCATTTACAGAAGAGGAAACCAATGCCATAAACAATGAAAAAAAATGTGTATTTTTACCAATGGCGAAAATTCCTGATGGTGTATATTGTACAACAGATATAAAAGAGGCTGTTGAAGGAACAGATATAATTTTACATGTAACACCTTCAAAATTTTTTAGGGAAACTGTAAAAAAATATAAGGGATATATTACAGATCAGCCTATTATTATTTGTTCTAAAGGGTTTGAAGCTTCTACATTATCTTTACTAAGCGAAGTTGCAAATGAGGAAATACCAAATTCAAAAATTGGAGTATTTTCAGGTCCAAGTCATGCAGAAGAAGTATCTATTGGAATACCTACTGCGATTGTAATTGCGTCAAAAGACTATGATGTACAAAATATGATGCAAGAAGAATTTATGAATGAAAATATGAGAATTTATACAAGCACAGATGTAAGAGGTGTAGAACTAGGAGGAGCTCTAAAAAATATTATCGCCTTTTGTGCAGGAGCAGCAGCAGAATTAGGACTAGGAGATAATAGTTTCGCAGCATTAATATCTAGAGGCTTAACAGAAATTTCAAGACTAGGTGTTGCAATGGGAGGAGAGCATGATACATTCTATGGCTTATCTGGATTAGGAGATTTAATTGTAACTTGCTTAAGTGAACATAGTAGAAATAGAAGAGCTGGAAGATGTATAGGAAGAGGGCTTTCAGTAGAGGAAACTAGAAAAGAAATAGGAATGGTAATAGAAAGTATTGATAATATTGAAGTTGCACATGAGTTATCAAAAAAGTACAATATAGAAATGCCAATTGTGCAAACAGTATATGATGTTTTATACAATAATTTGCCACCCAAAGAAGCAGTTACAAAGTTAATGACACGTGATAAAAAAAGTGAATAAAATTTTGGTATATTTTTCATTTTTAAGTCCATAATATTACAAGAACTATATGAAAGGATGGATTTTTAAATGGAAAAAATAATTGACAATATAAAAAAAGGTGCATATAACACATATAAATATGCAGCAGAAAGTGCCGGAAAAATTGCTCGTGAAATAAAATTAAAAACACAAATGGCAAATAATAAATTACAAATTAAAGATTTATATGAAGATATAGGAAAAAATGTATATGAAAAATATTTATTAAAAGAAAAAATAGACATTGATTCAGACTTCACAACTGATTGTTCAATGATAGACATTTTGGCAGGAGAAATAGAAGAAATTCGTAAAGAAATATTAAGCTTAAAAGAACTAAAGCAATGTCCGGAATGTAATTATGAAATTGGTATAGATTATCATTATTGCCCTAATTGTGGATATGAGCAAGACCTAGACAAAAAAGACATGAAAAACGATGGTCCTGCAACAATAGAAACAACAGACAATATAGATAAAACTTTAAAAAGGAAAAATAACTTCAATGACTATGACATGAGCGAAGATGATACAATAAATGAAAACGACACAGATTATGAAAAAACAGAAAGCCAAGATATAGAAAACGAAGAAATAGAAGATGATGAATAACATCATCTTTTTGAATAATGAAAGGAAAAATATGAAACTAGTAGTACAAAGAGTAAAAAAAGCAAATGTAGTAGTAAACAATGAAACAATAGGAGAAATTGGTCAAGGATATATGGTACTTATAGGGGTTGGACCACAAGACACAAAACAAACAGCAGATTTTTTAGTACAAAAATTAATAAAACTAAGAATATTTGAAGATGAAAACCAAAAGATGAATTTATCTATTAAAGATATAAATGGAGAACTTTTAATAGTATCACAATTTACTTTATATGCAGATACAAATTCAGGAAATAGACCAAGTTTTGTAAATGCAGCAAAGCCAGACTTAGCAAATGAGCTTTATGAATATTTTGTAGAAGAATGCAAAAAACAAAATATTAAAAAAGTAGCTACTGGCAAGTTTGGAGAGGACATGCAAGTAACACTTCAAAATGATGGACCAGTTACTATTATTTTAGAAAAATAGATTCTAAGTTAATAAGGATAACGCTCATACAAATAACGAATTACATCATCTGCATTATTATGAGTTACATTAATAAGCATATTCTTATCTAAACTAATCCACATATTAATTTTATAATCCTCTTGATTTTCAATTAAGGCACTAATTATATCTGCTATTTCAATAGGATTTTCATATTCTTTTTGCCATAGTAAATCATCTTCTATATTATCTATATTAGAAGATGATTTTTCATAAAAATGTTCTAAAAATCTATTAATTTCACCACTTTTGTTACTATATAACTTGACAATTGCCCTCATAATTACTGACATTCCTTTCTTTAATGACACAAAATTTACGTAAAATAAATTTTTAACTTAAAAACTCCTTTTATACATAGTATTTTTTAAAGAAAAATATTTATACTTGAGAATAAAAGGTAATTTTTTGGAAACACTAAAACTATTAAATTAGTAATTCGAAACAATTGTAAATATGAAAGGAGAATATGATTAAATAATCATATAAAAAATTTATGAAAAAAAATTTAATAATTATAATTCCTACAATAGTTATCATAATTTTAATAATAAGTTCCTTATTCGTATATGCTGGCATAAATAATCAAAATAAAACTCCTAAATTAGAAGAGAAAGTATCACAAGAAATTAAATATTTAAATAGCTATTTAATAGCCATTTTAGGGGATTTTAATGGACTTACAATTGAAAATAGTGTATTTCAATTAAACCCAGAAGAAACAGAGCTAGAAAAATCAGAAAATAACTCTTCTACAATAGAATCAGAAGAAGAAAAAGAAGGAGGAAACTCTAATAATAAAGCACAAGGAAACGAAGAAGCAAACCAAGACAACAAATCACAAGACCAATCTGATGCAAACAACAAAAATAACCAAAGTGGCGCATCAGATAAAACACAAACAGGAATATTAAATCATAATGGAAAATATGAAACTAAATGGAGTGAAATAAAAAATAAAATTGAAGAGCTTTATACAACATGGAATTCAATTGCACTTGATTTACATGCATTAAATGTGGATGGTAATTCAATATTATCTTTTAGCAATATATTAAATAGTGCAACACAAAACATAAAAAAAGAAGATAAGCAAAAATCCATGGAAAATCTAGGAAGCTTAAGTGAGCTATTAGTACAATATATGAACAGTTATAGCTCAAATTCAAGAGAAAAAGAAATGTTAAATGTAGAAGTGCAAACACTTTTAGCATATATAAATGTTACAGGTGAAAAATGGGATGAAGCTTTAAAAAATGCAAATGTTGCAGAACAATCATTAGCTGGAACAATTAATTCAGTAGCAAAAAACGACCAAAAGCAAGGAACAATAAACCAATGTTATATATTAGTAAATGAATTAAGAAATGCAATTAATATAAAAGATAAGGACATTTTTTATATACAGTATCAGAACTTAATAACAAAAATGGAAATACTGTTTTAAAAAAGGGACAGTCCCTTTTTCCCTTTTTCTTGATTTTTACCCCAAAGTATAGTATAATTTAAAGGTAGCAAGTTGGATAGTCGCGTATAGCAAGGCCGAAAGACAGCGTACGAGGAAAGTCCGGGCTCCATAGAGTAATGATGCTGGATAACGTCCAGTGAGGGAAACCTTAAGGAAAGTGCAACAGAAAATAACCACCTAAATTTTTAGGTAAGGGTGAAAAGGCAGGGTAAGAGCCTACCGCTAATATGGTGACATATTAGGTTAGTGTAAACCCCATCTGGAGCAACACCGAGCAAGGAAAGCTAAGGCTACTCGCCATTTTCCTGATTTGGTGGCATGATGCTTACAGTAATGTAAGTACTAGATAAATGACTATCCTAGACAGAACCCGGCTTATAGACTTGCTACATTTTGCATATCACTAGGCAATTCAATTTCATAAACTTTTTTATCTTTTGTAATAGGATGTGTAAAGCTAATATAATAACTGTGTAAAGCTTGCCTATTAATTAAATTAGATGGCATGCCATAAAGAGTATCACCTAAAAGAGGATGTCCAATATAGGCAAAGTGAACACGAATTTGGTGAGTTCTGCCAGTTTCTAAAGAACATTCTATAACATCAAAATTTTTTTCTTTATTAGAACTTAAAACTTTATAATGTGTAATAGCAGTTTCACCGTTTTCATTTACACATCTTTCAATAATGCTTTCAGCTTTTCTAGCAATAGGAGCAAAAATACTTCCTTCATTTTTTTCTAAATTCCCATTAACAATAGCTATATACTTTTTTTCAAATTCTTTTGTTTTCATTTGTTTTACTAAACATTCTTGAATATATTCATTTTTAGCAAATACAACCAAACCAGAGGTGTCTTTATCCAATCTATTAACAGGTCTTATTTTTTTATGAACCCCTATTTTATCAAAATAAAATCTAACACCATTTGATAAAGTATTTGAATAATGCTTAGCAGAAGGATGAATAGAAATTCCAAAAGGTTTATTAATAACTAAATAGCAATCATCTTCATATATAATATCTAAAGGCATTTGAGTAGGAACTACATTTTCATTTTCTTCATCATAATCTAAATCTACAGTAATTACATCACCAACATTAATAGAATGATGAACATAAACTATTTCACCATTTAAAGTGATTTTTTTCATATTTTTAAGTTTTAATAAAAGCCTATCAGACATAAGAAAATGTACTTTCAAGGCTTCCTTAACATTCGAATAAGCATTATTTATAACTTTATAGCTTAATTTCATAATTTCCTCTTATATAAAATATTAAAATTAATTATTTTTTATTTCTAGACTCTAAGATATAGGTAGCTTCTAAATCAGCCTCATGAAGTGCAAGAGCTAAAGGATATTTTTCATAAACAGTGCTAATAGTATTATATAATTCCTTTGGCTCTGTAAAGCCCATATGCCAACGAATAGCATACATTTCTTCTAAACTTAAATCTATGAACTTAGTAATCATCATAACAGATTTTTCGCCATGTCCATAAGGAATAGTATCATTAACAGTGTAATAAGGCTCTTTTACCCAAATACCGTCTTCATTTTTCTTATTTCTGTAATCAACAGTATAATAATTTGCTTTACAAAGGTCGTGAAGAAGTGTAATTAAAATAATAGTTTCATCACTTGCATTAATAATATTAGAATATGGCTTATGAGATAATTTCTCTTTTAGCAAATTATAAACATTTAAACTGTGCTCTAATAATCCACCTTCATAATTTCCATGAAATCTAGTACTTGCAGGAGCTTTAAAAAAATCTGTTTTTTCAATATATGCAATTAATTTATCTATTCCATCTCTATTTACTTGTTTTAATAATTCTAAAAATTGTTCTTTCATATTAAAATTCATTCCCTTCTTGATATTAGTTATGAAAAATTATTTTTTTTCTAATATTTTATTTTCTAAGTATATCATAACTTAAATTAAAAGTATACATTATATATTACAAATCATTATATGAAATATGTCGAAATTTGTCATACGATTTTTGTTGAATAAAAAAACAAGTTCTGCTATAATTCCTTTAATGTTAATTCTAAATTAGTATAAGTTTTATCAAAATATTTGTTATCAAAAAAAGTTTTATCTGCAATTAGCAAAAAGAAGCAAATTTTAATTGACCAATTAACCATTTTATAGTATTATAAAAGAAACTTATGGAAAGAATATGCTTTTTTATAGCATATTATATGAGGAAATTAAAATGAGAATACTAACAGTAGGTGACATTGTAGGAGAAAATGGTTTAGATAAATTAAAACAAATACTTCCAAAACTTAAAGAAGAAATGAAAATAGACTTTATAGTGGTAAATGCAGAAAACGTGTCTGGAGGAATGGGCGTAAGCATAAAATCGTGGGACGACTTATTAAAACTTCCAATAGACTGTTTTACAATGGGAAATCACACTTGGGCTAAAAAAGACATCTTTACTTTTATAGACCATCCAAAATTAATAAGGCCAGCCAACTATTCAAAAGGAGTTCAAGGAAAAGGCTTTAATATATATAAATGCAATAATAAAAAAGTAGCTGTTATTAATTTAATAGGCAGAACAGATATGACAATTCTTTCTGAAAATCCATTTACAGTAGTGGATGAAATTATATCTAAAATTGATGCAGATGTTATTATAGTAGACTTTCATGCAGAAGCAACTGCAGAAAAAATAGCCATGAAATATTTTCTAGATGGAAAAGTAAACATATTAGTAGGTACACATACACATGTACAAACAGCAGACGAAGAAATTACAGAAAATGGAATGGGATATATTACAGACTTAGGAATGACAGGTCCTAAAAGATCTGTTATAGGTATGGATGCAGAAGTATCTATTAAAAGATTTCTAACATCACTTCCAGAAAGATATAAGCTAGCAGATGGTGAATGCATATTCAATGGCTGTATATTTGATTTAAATGACGAAAATTGTAAAACAGAGAAGATTGAAAGACTTTACATTAAATAATTGACAAATATTGTAAAAAAGAGCCGATAAAAATTTCCACTTTTTTCCAAAAACTACTAGACAAATTTTAAAATATATATTATAACTAATATTGTTCGCGAAACAAAAAAATTTAAAATTATAGGAGGCAAAAATGGAAGTTTTAAAAATCTCATCAAAGTCAAATCCAAATTCAGTAGCAGGAGCGATTGCTGGTTTGGTAAAAGAATCAAGTAAGGCAGAAATGCAAGCAATTGGAGCAGGAGCATTAAATCAAGCAGTAAAAGCTATTGCAATAGCAAGAGGATTCGTAGCACCAGCAGGGGTGGACTTAGTATGTATACCAGCCTTTGCAGAAGTAGAGGTAGAAGGCGAAGACAGAACAGGGATTAAGTTAATTGTAGAAAGCAGAAAATAATCGGATTTCTAAATTATTATTTAATATATGGGGCACAAAAATAGGGGAATTACTATTTTTGTGCTTTTTTTGTAAATTTATGTATGGATAATTGAAAAAAGTAACAATATATTATATGATATCAAAAAAGGAATGATAATAATAATGAAAAATATAATACCTAAAATAATAATAACTATATTAATAATTTTTATTATATTAGTAGCCCTTTATTTTATTACTGAAAAGAAAAACTTAAAACAAACTGAGGAAGGCTTAAACATTACTTACCAAACAATAAATATGGTTACTAATATTAGATTTGGAATTTCTGATTTTGATACAGTTAATCCATACATTACTCAAAATAGAGAAATGCTTTACATAGATAGCTTAATATTTGAACCATTGCTAAGTATTTCACAAGATTATAGCTTAAATGAGTGTTTAGCAAAAGAATGGTCAAAGGTTGATGCTAAAAGTTATGTAATTAAACTAAAAGAAAATGTAAAATGGTCTAATGGAAAAAACTTAACGGCTACTAATATAAAAGATTCAGTTCAAACAATTCAAAAAAATAAAGACTCTATTTATTATGAAAATGTAAAAGACATTAAAAACGTAGAAGTTATTGATACTAATACTATTCGTATACAACTAAACAAAGAAATTCCATTTTTTGAATACAACTTAATTTTTCCAATAGTTTTAACTGATAAAGATAATATTATTGGAACAGGAAAATATAAAATTAGCAGTATTCAAGAAAAGAAAATAGAACTTACTAAAAATGAAACCTGGCATAAAATAGAAAGCGAAAATCCAAATATAAAGACTATTACTATTAATTTATACAAAACTATGGGAGAAGTATATAATGCATTTAAGTTAGGAAGCATAGACTTTTTGCATACTACAAATGCAAATGTAGAAGAATATATTGGAACAATGGGGTATGGAAAAGCTGTGTATCCAAATAGAGAATATGACTATTTGGCATTAAACTGCAAAGATACAATACTTAAATATGTAGAAGTAAGAAAGGCAATTAGCTTAATAATAGATAAAGAAAAAATAGTAAGTTCTATTTTAGAAAACAGAGCATATACAGCACAATTCCAATTACAAGATAATAACTACTTATTAAAAGATGTATCTATTTCTAATGTTACAGATACAGAAGAGGCTAAAAAATTATTAGAAGATAACCGGCTGGAGCTATGAATATGGTCTTTGGCAAAAAGAAATAGATGGAAGAACAAGAACACTAAATATTACGCTATCTGTTAGTAAAGATGATAAAAACCGAGTAAAAGTAGCAGAAGAAATAAAAAGTGAATTAGAAGCTGTAGGAATAAAAGTTTCTATAGAAAAGATATCAGATAGTAAATATAAAAGTTATTTAAAAAACTATAATTATGAAATGCTTTTAACAGGAATATATACTTCACTTTCACCAGACTTAAGCAATTTTTTAGGAGAAAATAATTTGGCAAACTATGAAAATGAAGAAATAACATATATACTAAAAGAATTAAATAGCATTACAGACGAAAATCTTCAAAAAGAAAAATATAAAAAAATAATTGAAATATATCAAAAAGAAGTGCCATATATAGGCTTATATAGAAATCAAGATATAGTAGTATACAGCAATGAATTCAGAGGAGATGTTACACCAAATACTTATAGCTTGTACTATAACTTTTCTAATTGGTATAGAGAATATTAGTTATAATTTACAAATATTTATAATTAAATTAAAGTTCTTGCATAGTATAGTTTTTTTGCTTTTCAAATGCCCATTGCTAGTCAAGCAAATTCGAAGAAGAACGTCAGAACATGACCTTTCAAAACTGTAAAAACTAGTACTATGCAATTATATATAAAACAATTAACTAGTAATACAAATATTAAAAAATTTTAAAAAATACTTGACAATATTTTTAAATAAGATATAATAAACACAAACATACGTTTACACAAAAAATATAAAAATAAATAAACACAATGAACAAACAAATAGGAGGAAAAAAACAATGAGTAATGAAAATTCAGAAAAAATGAAAGCATTAGAGGCAGCACTTGGTCAAATTGAAAAACAATTTGGTAAAGGTTCTGTTATGAAATTAGGTGATTTTACAGCAATGAATGTAGAAGCAATTCCAACAGGAGCTTTAAGTTTAGATATTGCATTAGGAATAGGAGGTATTCCTAGAGGAAGAATTATAGAAATATTTGGACCAGAATCTTCTGGAAAAACTACAATAGCACTTCACATGATAGCAGAAGCACAAAAATTAGGAGGAGAAGCAGCATTTATAGATGCAGAACACGCATTAGATCCAGTATATGCAAAACACCTAGGAGTTGATATAGATAACTTAATTGTATCTCAACCAGATACAGGAGAACAAGCACTAGAAATAGCAGAAGCTTTAGTTAGAAGTGGAGCTTTAGATATAATTGTTGTAGACTCAGTAGCAGCCCTAACCCCAAAAGCTGAAATTGATGGAGATATGGGAGATAGCCATGTTGGTTTACAAGCAAGATTAATGTCACAAGCATTAAGAAAACTAGCAGGTGTAATTAATAAATCAAAATGTGTTATAGTATTTATTAACCAATTAAGAGAAAAAGTTGGAGTTATGTTTGGAAATCCAGAAACAACTCCAGGAGGTAGAGCACTAAAGTTCTATGCTTCTGTTAGATTAGACATTAGAAGAATTGAAAGCATAAAACAAGATGGAGAAGTTATAGGTAACCGTACAAGAGTAAAAGTTGTTAAAAATAAAGTAGCTCCACCATTTAGAGAAGCAGAATTTGATATTATATATGGTAAAGGTGTATCAAAAGAAGGAAATATTCTAGATATAGCAGTTAACTTAGATATTATTGAAAAAAGTGGTTCTTGGTTTAGCTATAATGGTGAAAGAATTGGACAAGGTAGAGAAAATGCAAAAGACTACTTAATGCAAAATCCTAAAGTAGCAGAAGAAGTAGAAAAGAAAATTAGAGAAAATTATGCTGCAGCATTTGAAAAAAGCCTAGGTGACGATGATGATGAACAACAAGAAACAGAACCAGATGAAGAAATAGAGTCAGAAGATGAAGAATAAATTTAACAAAAACAATATAAGGAGAAAAACTTAATCTATGAAAACTTTTGAAGACTTTCTTGAAAAGCACCCTGAAGTAAAATATACACAAAATAATATAAATAACACAAAAACTAAAATAAATACTTCAAAAAACAATATACAAAACACCAAAAGAAACATAAAGCACACAAACAGCAATAGCAAAAATGAAAAAATAGAAGAATTTGACAAATTAAAAACTAAAGTTTTAAAATATGTTTTGTATAAAAAAAGAACAGAACAAGAAATAAAGCAAAAGTTTTCTTCAGAAATAGACGAAAATTTATTAGAAGACATTATACAAGACTTAAAAGAAAATGGATACATAAGTGATACAAGTTATATACAAAGAGCAGTAAATGAATTTATGGCAATAAAAACTCTTTCCATAAAAGAAATATATATGAAACTGTATGCAAAGGGTATTAGCAGTAATACAATTGAAGAATATTTTAATGAAAATCAAGAAATATTAGAACAATATGAAATATCTTGTGCAAAAAAAATAATCTTAAAAAAGAGTTCTCAAATGGAAGAAGAAGAAATAAAAAATTTCTTATATAAAAAAGGCTATAAATCAGAAAATATTAAAATTGCATTTGAAGAAGAAGGAGATAAAAAATAATGCCAAACCTATTAACATTAGAAACTAGCAAATACAACGTAAAAATAAACAATTTTGAAGGACCACTAGACTTATTATGCTATTTAATAGACAAAAACAAAATAGACATTTGTGATATTAAAATCAGTGAAATTACAGACCAATATATTAGCTACTTAAATGAAATGGAAGAATTAAATTTAGAAATTGCAAGTGAATTTTTAGTAATGGCATCAACACTTCTTTACTTAAAATCTAGAACCCTTCTCCCAAATGTAGTAGAAGAAGAAAAAGAACTTACAGAAGAAGAACTACTAAGAAGAATTATAGAATACAAAAAATATAAAGAAATAACACAAAAATTAAAAGAATTTATGCTTCAAAATGAAAAGAAGATATTCAAAAACCCAGAAATAATAGAATTACCAAAACAGAAATTAGAAGAAAACTATACAAAAGAACAAATCTCACAAATTTATAAAAACCTAATAGAAAGAAATTCACAAAAAATAAATCAAAATGCAAAAAACATTGAACAAATAGCAATCACAGATACATACACAGTAGAAAGCAAAGTAAAAGTAATGTTTAAAGAATTAATTAGAAAGAAGAAATTTATTTTTAATAAGCTTTTCTCACTAAAAAAATGCAATAATCAAGAAGTGGTTACAGCTTTTACTGGACTTTTAGAATTATCTAGAAGAAGCAAAGTAATAACAAATCAACAAAAACTTTTTGGAGATATTACTGTAGAAAAGGCAAAAAGAGCATAAACACAAAAAATAAAACTATAAAACAATATAAAAGTATAAAACAACATAAAAATGTTTAAAATTTCTAAAAATGGAAAAACTAATATCAAATAACTTCATCATAAAAGGAGGTTATAATGTTATTAGTTTTTATTTTGCTTGGAATTATTTCAATTATATTGCTTTTGTTATTCTTAATACTTATTTCAACTCTAAAAATAGAAATACAAGACTTAAAACTAAGTAATATGAAAAATGACAAAAAAGCAAGTTATATTATAAAAATTTCACTTAATTTATTTAATAATATTAAATGGTTATGGATTTCTTTAAATAATAAAAAAGTAAAAAAATTAATTTCTAAAATACCAAAAATAGATATTAAAACAATTGAAAATGATTTTAAATTAAAAGACATTAAAACATTAAAAAAATTGCACTTAAAAATTTCTAAGCTAAAATTAGACGCAATACTTGGACTAGAAAGCCCAGTAACAACAGCATTCTTAATAGCAATCTTATCATCTGGTATAAGTATAGCAATTCCACACTTAATAAAAAAATGGGATAAAGAAAGCTATAAATATAATATTCAGCCAATATATAATAACCAAAATTTATACAAAATTAGCTTAAATTGTATAATTGAACTAAAAGTTGTACATATTATAAATGTAATATATATTTTAGTAAAGAAAGGAAAGCGTGATAAAAATGAGCGAACCACATCCAATAGAAAACCTTATGCTTACAGCAATGAATAGCATTGAAGATATGGTAGATGTAAATACCATTATAGGAGAGCCAATTGAAACAAGCAATAATATTGTTATTATACCAATTTCAAAAGTAGGATTTGGCTTTGCAGCAGGTGGTAGTGAATTTAAAGGAGAAACAATAGATGAATATAGTAGAAAAGATAAAGAAGAGGAAATACAATACCGCTTGCCATTTGGAGGAGGAAGTGGAGCAGGTGTATCAATTTCTCCAGTGGCATTTTTAGTAGTTCAGCAAAATAATGTAAAACTACTTCCAGTAGAGCATTGTTCATGTATAGATAGACTATTAGATTATGTGCCAGATTTAATGGAAAAAATGAATAGCTATTTAAACAAAACAATGCAAAATAAAAAAGAAGAAAAGAAAGAAGAACTAAAAAGCAAAGAAAAAGCCAGAAAAGAATTTAAAGAAACTTTAGAAGATATTGCAGAAAATGCCAATAATACTATAATAGCAAAAACAAAACCAAAAAGAAATAAAATTCCAAGAGAACCGGAATATGACTATGAATATAACGAAGTAGAAGATGAAGACGATGACGAAGACTATGATGAATAAAAAAATAATAGAGTTTTATATTTTAAATCAAAATAATTAAAAAACTCTATTCTTTGAAAGATGCATATAAAACTATTTTGCATCTTTTTTTGTTGGTGGAAAATATTCTATAATATCCTCTATCTTATAATTTTAAATTCACTTCACCCCATTTATCCATGGTATCACCTCTAAAAAAATAATATCATAAAAGGTATCTCTTTTGTAATTAGCAATATACATAGTAGGTATAAACATACGATTTTTTAAAAAAATTAAAATTTTATTAAAAATATATTAATTATAAATATTATATGATATACTACCAATAAAGAAAGGGGAAAAGCAATGTTAAAATTAGAAAACGTATCAAAATTTTATTATAACAAAGGCATTATTGCATCAGGTTTTACAAAAGTAAACCTAGAACTAAAAATTGGAGAATTTGTTGTAATAACTGGTGAATCAGGAAGTGGAAAAAGCACACTTTTAAATGTAATATCTGGGTTAGATAGCTATGAAGAAGGCGAAATGTACATAAATGGCAAAGAAACAAGCCATTACACAGAAAAAGATTTTGAAGATTATAGAAGAAAATACATAGCAAACATATTTCAAAGTTTTAATTTAATTAATAGTTATACAGTTTATCAAAATGTAGAACTTGTATTATTGCTTAATGGATATAAAAAGCATGAAGTTAAGAAAAAAGTATTAGACATGATTGATAAAGTAGGACTTACAAAATTTAAAAATACAAAAGTATCTAAATTATCTGGTGGGCAAAAACAAAGAGTAGCAATAGCAAGAGCTATGGTAAAAGAAACTCCTATTATTGTTGCAGATGAGCCAACTGGAAATTTAGACTCTAAGTCTGCAAGTGAAATCATAGAAATATTAAAAAATATTGCAAAAGACAAGCTTGTTATAATTGTAACACACAATATAGAGCAAGTAGAACAATATGCAACAAGAATTATAAAAATGAATGATGGCAGAATAATTGAAAATACAGAAATAAAGAAAATAGAAAATGAACCTGAGGCAAAGAAAAGTATATATAACAATATAAGCATATTTAATAAATACAGGCTTGGAATTAGAAATACCTTTAATATAAAAACAAAATTCTTATTACTTTTTGCAGTATTTCTTTTTATGAGCACAGCCATTTTAGCAGAATATGCAAGCTTTCAAATGTCAGAAGTAGAAAGCTTAGACGAAGGCTATAGCCTAACCTTTAGAGACCTATCTGAAAATAGAATTTTAATTAATAAGAAAAGTAGAAAATCATTCACAAATGATGATTATGAAAAAATAAAGCAGTTATCTAATGTAGATTATATAGTTGAAGACGATATATTTTTAGATAGTGGAATAATGTTAACTAGAAACGAAATGAGCTTGTATGGAAATTTACTTAATATAGATACATTAAAAGGTAATATCGATGCAGGTAGAATGCCAAAAAGCGAAAATGAAATAGTTATAAAAATAAGAAAAGATTACTATGCTAAAGATAAAACAAATGAAATGCTAAATAAAACATTTTCAGTAATGAAATCTGCAGGAATAAATGGCTATACTAATGAAAAAACAAAAGATTTAGTAATTGTAGGAATGCAATATTATACTGATGAAGAAAAAAATACTTATGATATTAAAATTTATGCTAAGAAAAGCGTATTAGATGAATTAAGAGTAGATATAAATAAAAATTATAGTACGCTTAAGCTATTATTTAACGGCAAATATCAACAATATACAGTAGAGCCAAACGACAAAGTAAAAAAAGGAAAAGCAATAGTAGATAATGACTTTAAGTATGAATTTAAAAATTATGCAATATTAAATAAACCTGTAAAAGTGCAAGTTAGCAACATTTATTATAAAGATGAACTAAATTTAACTATATCTAATACATATAATGAATATAACTTTAAAAGACTAACAGGTCTTGAAAAATATGATAACAATAGATACAGAATATTTGTAAATACAGATGACTACAATTCACTTTATAACAAGCCATCTTACCAATCAAGCGTATTTGTAAAAGATGTAGATAATATAGAAGAAACAATTAGTCAGCTTGAAAACTTGGGCCTTACTGCTAAAAAAGTAACAGATTTTAAGGTAAGCGATTGGGGAGCATATTCTCAAGTAATAAAAATTATAAAAGTAGTTGTAACAATTGCTCTTATTATAGTACTATTCTTTATTTCTTATTTAATTATAAGAATAATATTGAAATCAAGAAACATATATTACACAACTTTAAGAATGCTTGGTGCTACATACAAAAATGTAAGAAGAATACTAGATATAGAGTTATTTACAAACTCAACAATTTCATATTTATTCTTAATGCTATTTATTTATTTGGTAAAAACAAATGTAATAGCACTAGAATACATAGCAAAACTTGTAAGCTTTTTAAGTATAAAAGAATATGTGCTTATGTATATAATACTAATTGTAATTTCAAGATTAATATCAATAAAATTTGCAAGAAAACTATTTAAAAATACAGCAATAAATACATACAATGAGGAGGTGTAATAATATGATAAAGTTGCAAAAAGTAAATAAATATTTTAATAGAAGAAGAAAAAATCAAATTCATATTATTAATAACACCTCATTAGAACTTCGGAAATACTGGTTTAGTTGCAATTTTAGGACAATCTGGTAGTGGAAAAACCACACTTTTAAATGCAATAGGTGGTCTAGATAAAGTAAATAGCGGAAAAATCTATATAAATGGCAAAAAAATAACAAAAAGAAGAACATACACAGTTGATAAAATAAGAAACTTAAATATTGGTTACATATTTCAAGATTATAAGCTAATAGAAAATATGTCTGTATTTGATAATATTGCAATTAGCTTAAGAATGATAGGTTTAAAAAATAAAAAAGAAATAACCAAAAGAGTTAACTATGTTTTAGAAGCAGTAAACATGTATAGGTATAGAAATAGACCAGCAGGAATGCTATCTGGCGGAGAAAAGCAAAGAGTAGCAATAGCAAGGGCAATTGTTAAAAATCCAAGCATTGTAATTGCAGATGAACCAACAGGAAACTTAGATAGCAAAAATTCATTAGAAATAATGAACATTATAAAAGCAATATCAAAAGAAAAGCTAGTAATACTTGTAACACATGAAGTTGATTTAGCTAAATTTTATGCAACAAGAGTAATAGAACTTCAAGATGGCAAAATTGTAAATGATTATGAAAATACCTCATCAGAGTCTTTAGAATATAGGCTAGATAATAAAATATATTTGAAAGACTTTAAAGATATTAATAACTTTAAAAATAACAAAATTAACATTGATGTATATTCAGATAATGAAAATACTAATATGGATGTTAAATTAGTATTTAAAAATAACAGCATATTTATACAAGCAGAAAATAAAAAGGTTGAAGTAGTAGATGATAATTCTTCAATAGAATTTGTAAATGACCATTATAAAAAAATAGATAAAAGCATTTATGAAAAGTATAAATATAACATAGAAGAAATTGCAGACAATAAATACAAAGTAAAATATAGCTCTATATATGGAATTATGAAATCTATAAAAAATGGATTTAATAGAATACTAAATTATTCTGTATTAAAGAAATTTTTACTTTTAGGTTTTTTAGCATCTAGTATGTTTGTAGTATATAGTGTATGTAATATTGCAGGTGCAACAGATATTAGAGAATCTGATTATATAACCATTGATAAAAATTATCTTTATGTAGATAGTGCAAAAGTAAATGTAAACGATTATTTAAAATATGAAAAACTAAAAAATGTAGATTATATAGTGCCTGGAGATACAAGTGTAAGTTTTAAAATAAAAATGGATACATATTATCAAGTAGCAAGAAATTCTTATGAACTTCGTGGTTCTTTAGTAGATATTGGCAAAATTAATGAAAGCTCTATAATAAGTGGAAAAATGCCTAAAAATGACTATGAAATAGTAATAGATAAAAAAGTAGTAGATAATATGCTTGCAGACCAGTTTTCAACATTTAAGGCTATGGGCATAAATTCAGCAGAAGATTTATTAAATAAAGTAGTTAATATAGACGAAATGAAGGACTTTACCATAGTAGGTATTGTAGATAAATTAAGCCCATCAATTTATGTAAAAAAGAACTTATTTATTAACATATTAAACAATATGAAACAAAGCGATTCACTACTTGGATTTTATTTTGATGAGGATAATAATAATAAAGAAGCAGTAATTCAAGATTATACCTTATACTTAGATGATATAACATTAACTAAGGGAAAACTTCCTAAAAATGACTATGAAATAATTGTAAATTCACTCAATTCAGAAGAAATGAAACTAAACAAAACAATAGATGCAAAAGTAAATGGAAAGAGCTTAAAGGTAGTAGGCTATTATGACAGCAAAACTAATAAGCAAGAATATTTGGCAAATAATAATACCATAAAATATAATATTATTTCAAAAAATAATGGATTTACAATATATCCTAAAGATAAGCTTAATGTATTAAGTGAATTTCAAAACAAATATGACTTAAATATTATAGATATATATGAACGAGATAAACAATCTTACATAAAAGGCAAACATGATGAAATAGTTAGTAGCGTAATTTTTGCAGGAGTAATACTTGCAATATCTTTAATAGAAATTTATTTAATGATGAGGTCTTCATTCTTATCTAGAATAAAAGAAGTAGGAGTGCTAAGAGCAATAGGAATAAAAAGGAAAGACATATATAGAATGTTTTTAGGAGAAACTATTGCAATAACAACAATAGCAAGTATGCCTGGCATAATACTTATGACATATATATTAAAACAAATTTCAAAAATTTCTTATGTTAATAGAATGTTTATTGTAAACTTTAAAACAGTTGCAATTTCAATACTTATACTTTACTTATTTAACATAGTAGTTGGTTTATTACCACTATTTAAAGTAGTTAGAAAAACTCCAGCAAAAATTTTAGCGAGACATGATGTAGAGTAAAAATATTAAATAGAGAATATTGTACCAATTATGTGGTAAAATATTCTCTATTTTTATGCTCTTTCAGCTTAAAATTTATTAATAATATTATTTTAGAACACCTTCATCTTAAAATTTGTTAAATCTTTTCTTAATACTTTATTAAAATCAATTTTTAATCTAATAACCTATGCTAAAATAAAAATGTATAAGATGAAAACAAAATTATGAAGTATTTTGTATGTCTTTGAAAAAAATTGATTTGAAAGTTTATAAACATATATAAAAAAGGAGAGCTTTTTAACATGGAAATTTTAAAAGTAGAAAATTTAAGTAAAGTGTATAGTGAAGGAGAAACAAAAGTAACAGCTTTAGATGATGTTTCATTCAATGTGCAAAAGGGAGAATTTGTTTCTATTATTGGAGCAAGTGGTAGTGGAAAATCAACACTTCTTCACTTAATGGGAGGAATAGATAAGCCAACAAGTGGAAGAGTTTCTATTGAAAATACTGACCTATCTAGACTAGACGAAAATAAGTTAACAATATTTCGCAGAAGAAAAATTGGACTTATTTATCAATTTTATAATTTAGTTCCTATTTTAACAGTAAAAGAGAATATTGAATTACCTATTTTACTAGATAATTCAAAAGTACAGAAAGAAAAATTAAAAGAAATAGTAGAGATGCTAAAATTAGAGGATAGACTAAACCATTTGCCAAGTCAGCTATCAGGAGGTCAGCAACAAAGAGTAGCAATAGCTAGAGCGTTAATCAGTTGCCCTTCAATAATTTTGGCAGATGAGCCAACTGGTAATCTAGACTCTAAAAACTCGAACGAAGTTTTTTCTTATTTAAAGTATTGCAATAGAAAATATACACAAACAATTATAATGGTAACTCATAATGAAGACCTAGCAAAACAAACAGATAGAGTTATTAAGTTAGAAGACGGAAAAATAATATTGGACAAAAAAATAATATAATATTGCTATGAAAGGAGAATATTATGGGAATAAATATAAAAATGGCCCAAAAATATTTAATGCAAAATAAAAAGAGGACAATTACTAGCATAATAGGAATTATAATTGTTACAATTTTGCTTTGCTCTATTTTATTATTATTAAATGTTTATCAGGAATATATGGTAAAAGGTGAAAGGGGTCTTTCTAATTGGGAAGTTAGCTTCCAAAGTATTCCTTATGAAAAGGCTTGTGCACTAAAGGAACTTAGTGATATTAAAGAAGTTTCTATTGTTAAAAAACTAGGAATTTCAGCCGAAAATTATATTTTGGATCCAGCATTTGGAGAAGCACATATTTGCTTAAGAGCTTATGATAAAATAGCAATGAATAATATGGAACTTAATTTAACAGAAGGAAGGCTTCCAGAAAATGAAAATGAAATAGTTATTAGCCAAACCTTTATGAATATAGGAGATTTTACGAATATAACAATTAATGGAAAAACCAAAACATATAAAGTAGTAGGAAGAATAATGTCTCCATCTTTTGAAAAAACATCATTTAACAATATTGAAATAACTGCTATAACATATTTAAGCGAAAATATCAGGACTGATGAAATTGTAGATGCCAACATTGTTTATAAGAATATTAATGATACTTACACAAAAACAGAAGAAATTGCAAAAGTACTAAACTTATACACAAATAATACAAATGCTAATATAAAATATAATGAAGAATTATTACATTATTCAAATGTTTGGAATATGAATTCTAAAGAAGATTTAAGCTTGATTAGAATTATTGCTTTTATTATAGTAGTAATAATTATTATAGCAATTACCTTTATTTATTCTATCTTTAACATATCAATAAAAGAAAGAAACAGAGAATTTGCTAATTTGAATTCTATTGGAGCAACAAAAAAACAAATAATAGGCATTATATTATGGGAGGCAGCAATACTGCTAGCTATTTCAATACCAATTGCTATAATACTTTCTGTTCTATTAATGGCAGGGTTTGTTAATATAATAAATAGTCTATTGCCAGATATGGGCTATATACTAGGTTATAGCAATGTAAAAATAGAATTTAGTATTCCATATATGAAATTGCTAGTTAGCATTTTACTAATTATAATATCAACATATTTAGCTGTTTTAAAACCAGCGATAATGGCAAGCAAAAATTCTATTATAGAAGATATAAAAGGAAATAATAAATCTTTAAAAAAGAGCATTTTAAAGAAAAAATATAAAAAAATAGAAAACTTATTAAGCTTTAGAAATAGAAATGCCAATAGAAGTAGGTACATTAGTGTTATAGTAACTATTACTGTTAGTGTATTTCTATTCATATTTACACAAGGATTCATACAAAATAAATTCCATAGTAAAATGCCGTCTAATTATAACTGTAGAATAATTGTAGAAAGTAAGTACTTAGAAAATGTAAAAAATGAATTAAAACCAATGGCAAAGAATAGTGAAATAATAGCATTAATAGTTGGATATACTCCTTATACTACTCTTGAAGATGAAAAGATGAATGACTCATTAAAAAAGGCAATAGAAGAATGCCCAGAAGCCTTTTTTAATCAAACTCATTTTGATGCAAATGAATTTAGATGCGATGTATATGCATTAGATAGCGAAAGTAGGCAACTATTATTAAAAGAATATGGAATAAATGAGCTAAAAGATGGGGAATGTATTTTAATAAATTATAATCCAGTAGAAATAAAATCACAAGCTGGTATTTATATGACTAATTACAAAGAAGGAGATGAAATAAAGTTATATGGGCAAGAAAAATCTACAATTGTAGGAACTGGAAGTATAGAAGAATTAATTGAGCAAGAGAAAAACGGCAATGGTACTGTAATTCGGAGATAAGCAAGCAAGTGTAAAATTGAAAATTGCTAAGGTATTAAATACACAAGTTAACAAAATGTTTTATCAGTTAGAACCACAATCTGAGATATACATTATTGTAAATTTAGAAACATTAAAAAATACTGAATATCAAATATCTATTGGACCAGATACTCCAATAGATGAAGTTAATTTTGGCTATAAGTATACACTATTAATGAATACAACTAGTAATAAAGAAACTATGGAAAATAAAATAGAACAAATTAAAGCAAAATATCAAATGGACAACTATGACTTAACTTTATACTATTCAGATAATGCAAGTGAAGAAAATTCAAAAATAATTACACAAACATTTCTATATAGCATTAATGTATTAATTGTATTTGTTATGATAAGTAATATTGTAAATGTGTTATCTAGTGATATGATAGCTAAAAGTAAAGAATTTGCAGTGTTATCATCTATTGGAATGGAAAAGAAACAATATAAAAAGATGTTACTATTAGAATATATATCTTATTTAGGAATTGGCTTTATATTTGGAATGCTACCAGCAGTTTTTGTAAATTATATTATTTATTTACTTGATAAAAGTTATTATATGTTTAAATTTCCATATATCGCAATAGGAGTTACTATATTAGCATTAATGAGCCTATTAATTGCTATTATGATATATATTAACAAAAAAATGAAGAAAAATAATATTATAGAAATTATAAAAAATGAAAATATATAATTAAAAGGATTTTAATTCAAAAAGTAGCCATGCCACAATTAGCAATAAGCCTGCTATGTATAGACATATAAAGCAATAATAAATGTTGACATTAAAAATTCGGTAATATATAATACACTTAGTAAGATGTACATATTAACAACAAAAAGTCACTAGTATATTATATAAAAATTAGTAAAAACTAAAGAAAAAGGAGAAGGACCATGAAAAATAAAGGTATAACATTAATTGCATTAGTTGTAACAATAATAGTTTTATTAATACTAGCAGGTATAACAATAACGATGGTAGTAGGAGAAAACGGAATAGTAGAATTAGCAAAAAGGGCAGCCCAAAAAACAGAAAATACAGAAGGAAATGAAATAAAAGACTTAAACAATTTGTCTGACTATACACATGAGTTACTAGATGAAGGAAATACAAGCATAAAGCAAGTAACAGATGAAACACCAGGAGAGTTAGTAGGAATAGGAACAGAAACAAATCCATATTTAATAGAAAGTATAGAAGACTTAGTAGCATTTTCAAATGAAGTAGCAGAGGGAAATACATTTGAAGAAAAGGTAGTAAGACTAAGTGTAAGCTTGGATTTTCAGTCAGACTTGTCATATAGAAATCCACAAACAACAGAATTTAACGATGTAAACGGAGATACTAAAACAGAGCCATTAAAAACAGAACTAACAACAGGTGGAGGGTTTAATCCAATAGGGCCAGATGAAACACATCCATTTAAAGGAACATTTAATGGAGGAAAGCATGCAATAAAAAACCTATATATAAATGAAAAAAACAATTATGTAGGACTATTTGGATATGCAGGAGAAAACAGTAGTATAAACAATATAATAATGACAGATGTAAATATAACAACGACAGAAAGCTATGCAGGAGGTCTAGTAGGAAGAAATGATAATGGGATAATAGAAAATGTAAAAACAGAAGGAGGAACAGTAAAAGCCAAAGAATATGCAGGAGGAATAGTAGGGCAAAATGATAACGGTGGAAGTATTATATTATGTAGTAATAGTGCAAATATTAGTGAGAATGGAGTTGCAGATAATACAAATCATGTAGGTGTGCAAATCGGGGGAATAGTAGGAAATAGTCGTAATAATAGCATAGTTAAAGAATGCCTTAACATAGGTAAAATAACGGCATTAAATGGAAGTGTTGGGGGAATAGTAGGAAACAGTAATGTAGGTGGTACAGTAGAAAAATGCCAAAACAAAGGAGAGGTAACATCAACAGGAAAAGCTGCTCAAAACATAGCAGGAATAGTAGGCTGGTGTGGAGCTGGAACAATAAAAGAATGTGAAAACACAGGAAAAATAACAGGAACTAGTTATGATGTGGGAGGAATAGTAGGAGACATTAAAAACGAAGGGGCGACTGTAATATCTTGTGCAAATGAAGGAATAATAGAAGGCAAACAGCGTGTAGGAGGTATAGCAGGAATAGTAGGAGAAGGCACCACCAGTAAAGTGAAAATTGTATCATGTACAAATAACGGTGCAGTTACAGGAGATAAAAATATAGGTGGAATAGCAGGCTATAGTTACAATACTGTAATAGATAGTTGTAGCAATAATGGAATAATAACAGGAAAAGGTATATGGAATGTTGATGACCATTCATATTATGCGTGCACGGGAGGAATAGTGGGACAAGCCGTTAGTCAAAGTGAAATAAAAAATTCACGTAATCATAATGAAATAAAGTCTAGAGGTATATGTGTTGGTGGAATTTCGGGTTGGACGATGGATAAATCTTCAATATATGATTGTTACAACGAAGGAAAAATAGGAAGTTTAGAAAAAGAGCAAAGCATAAAAGGAATAGGAGGAATTAGTGGCTACCTAAAAGGAGAATCGACAATATCAAGATGCTATAATAAAGGTGAAATAAATGGAGAATATTATGTGGGGGGCATCTCGGGATGGGTTGGCCAGAGTTCGAATTCATATATAGACAATTGTTATAATAAAGGAGTAGTAAAATCAATTAAAGGACAGGTTGGAGGTATAGCTTGTATAACTGTAAGGGCGACTGGCGTTGAAATAACAAACTGCTATAATGTAGGAAATGTTAGTGCAACTGAACCAACTAATAGCTATATTCGGAGGAATTGTAGGAACTGGAAATTTAAATAATACAACAGTTATAAACTGTTATTATTTACAAGAAACCTGTACAGGAGCAATAAACCTAAAAGATAATGCAGAAGCCCCAGAAAGTAGAACAGCAGAACAAATGCAAGAAGAAGCTTTTGTAACAAAACTAAACGAAGGAAACGATGAAACAGTTTGGCTAAAAGATGAGAACAATAAGAACAATGGTTACCCAGTATTAAAATAATTATATAAAAAACACATAAATGAAAATAAAGGCATACTAGTACAAAGTATGCCCTTGTTTTATGGCTTATTCATTCATAATTAAAAAAATTAAGATATTTTATTGTTTGAACATAAACTATATGATAAAATTATATATGCTAAAAAATAATTAATCTATCCCTTCAAAGTTAGCAAAAAAGTGAGGAATGAAACAAATGCAAGAAGCCGAAAAATATATGAAACAAGCACTAAAACAAGCAAAAAAAGCATACGAAAAAGAAGAAATACCAGTAGGAGCAGTAATAGTAAAAAATAATAAAATAATAGCAAGAGCATATAATAAAAAAGAAGAAACTAATAATCCTATAAATCATGCTGAAATAATAGCAATACAAAAAGCAAGCAAAAAATTAGGATCATGGCGCTTGACTGATTGTGAAATGTATGTTACACTAGAACCTTGCAGTATGTGTGCAGGAGCACTAATCCAATCAAGAATAAAAAAAGTATATATAGGAACAATGGATGAAAAAACTGGTAGCTGTGGTTCAAAATTGAATCTTTTAGAAAATTATACATTTAATCATAAAGTAGAAATAGAAACAGGAATAATGCAAAAAGAATGTGAAAACTTACTTAAACAATTTTTTAAAGAACTAAGAAACAAAAAAATTAATAATCAATAAACATTAGGAGTGGTATCGAAGTGGTCATAACGAGGTTGACTCGAAATCAATTGGGCGTATTAATATGCGCCACGTGGGTTCGAATCCCACCCACTCCGCCAAAGTATCACACGAACAAAGCACTACTAAAGTAACACATAACCCAAAAATGTATAGAAAAACATAAAAGGAGGAAAATCTTTGATAACAGAAGAAAGAAAACAAACAATAAAATTAATGATTGCAATAGCAGTTTTAGCATTAATTTTAATACTTGTACTTATGGCAATGATAAAATATGAAGTAGAAGGTGAGCAAAATATGCCATTCAAACTATCTAAAATTATTGTTATAAGTACTGCAGAAGGAATAGAAAATGAAACAGAAAATAAAAATAAACTAAAATGGAATTTTGATATTTTTCAAAATAATGATGTAAGTTTTTACATAGATTCAAACACAGAAGACGAAAATTTACTAATAAAAAGTGTAACAATTGACAATATTAAAATATTAAAAGCGCCACAAAAAGGCGAAATAAAAGTATATATGCCAAATAGCGAAGCAGGTCGTTTATATAATTATGAGGATCAATATGTAGTAAATGATAGTCTACAATATAAAGGAGCAAGCCAAAGTAGTTCCACAGAACTAGAAATAGGAAGCAAAGGTGGAACAGCATGGATTTGCTTTAACAATATGGGTATAGGTAACTACACTTCTGACGAAGTTAAAGAAGAAATACGCCAGGATGGTACATGGCTAAAAAAACTTGAAATACCAAAAGAAGAAATAGAATTCACAGCTTCTTTTGATTTTACAATAGAAACCACAAAAACAAAATACAAAGCAAACATTACATTAGATTTTCCAGCAGGTGACATTAGCGAAGATGGAAGAAGCTCTTTAGAAAAAACAGATATGAGAGATATTATATTTAAAAGAGTTAAATGATAAAATAAAAAGCAAGTTACTAGTTAATGGCTTAAATAGCACTAGTTTTCTTGTTTTTCAAATGCCCGTTGCAGATGAAAATTCAAAGAGGAAAGTTCAGAACGGGACCTCTCAAAACTGCGAAAATAGTACTATTTAAGCTTTAATGTAATTATAACTATTATGTAGTAATAAATTAGCCAACAAAAAACACATAAATACTTGCTAAACCCAATAAAAAAGTATATAATGCAAATGGTATGAATTAAACTTAGCCATTGTATGGAAAGTAAAACCAATGGAAGCCTATGAAACTTGTCAGGTCCGGAAGGAAGCAGCAATAAATAGATCCTTCTTATGTGGAGTTTACTTTCCATAGAGTGGCTAAGAAAAAAACTCATACCATTTTATTAGTTAGAATAAAGAGGTAAAATATGGCATATACAGCTTTATATAGAAAATTTAGACCATTAAAATTTGAAGATATGGTTGGTCAAGAACATATTACAAAAACTATAAAAAATCAAATAATGGCTGGTAGAGTAGGCCATGCTTATTTACTAACTGGAGGCAGAGGAACAGGAAAAACAACAACTGCCAAAATTTTAGCAAGAGCCGTAAATTGCTTAAATCCACAAAACGGTGAACCATGTAACGAATGTGAAATTTGTAAAGCAGCACTTTCAGGTTCACTAACAGACATTGTAGAAATGGATGCAGCATCTAACAACAGTGTAGATGATATTAGAGCTATTCGCGATGAAGTAAATTTTTTACCAACACTTGCAAAATATAGAGTATATATCATAGATGAGGTACACATGCTATCAACAGGTGCATTCAATGCACTTTTAAAAACTTTAGAAGAGCCACCTACACATGTAAAATTTATTTTAGCAACAACAGAACCACAAAAACTACCTGCAACTATTCTTTCAAGATGCCAAAGATTTGACTTTAAAAAAATATCAAATGCAGACATTATTAAAAGATTAGAATATGTATGTAAAGAAAGCAACATTGAAATTTCAAAAGAAGCATTAAATATTATAGCAATCTTATCTGAGGGGGCAATGAGGGATGCTTTAAGCATATTAGAAAGATGCCTTCAAGAGGGAAATCAAAAAATAGACGAAAACTTTGTAAAAGACTTAGTTGGAATTCCAAAATTAACCTTCATATCACAAATTATGGAAGGAATTATCAACTACAATGTAGAAAACGTATTAGCAACAATACAAAAAGTAGAAAATGAAGGAAAAGATTTGCAAAATCTTTTATGGGAATTAATAAAATATGCAAAAGACATCCTAGTATGGAAAACAAGTCAAAAACTAGAGATATATAATGAAGAAGAACAAAAACAAATTGCAAAACTATCCGAAAATATATCTAAAGAAAGATTACTACAAATAATATATACACTTTCAGAATTAGAAAATGAAATGAAATGGTCATCTCAAAAAACAATATTATTTGAAGTAGCAATGATTAAACTATGTAATAAGCAAGAAGCTAAAGAAAATAACTCACAAGATTTATCAGATATATATAATAGGCTCAACAAATTAGAAGAAAAGGCAAACTCTGGAGCACTACTAAAAGCACCTGAAGAAATTCCAACAGAAAAAGAAACCAAAAATATAAAAGTAAATAATGTACCAAAACCAAAAATAGAAAAAGTAACAGATCTAAAAATAGATAAATTAGATTTTTGGCCAAAAATAATTGCAAGCTTAAAAGAGCAAAGAAAAATGATGTTAGTAAGTAATTTACTAAACACGGTAGCAACAATGCTAAATGATTTAACAGTTGGAATTGTATTTCAAAATGGATTAACACCATTTGTAAAAAGCATTATGGAAAAACCAGAAAACATTCAAGAATTAACAAGATTAGTATCTATTGAATGTGGAAAACAAATGACCATTAAACTTTTAGACTGCCAAGATGAAATTCTACAGAAAAAAATGAAAGAAAAAAATCCAGAAGAACAGGTAATAGAAGAATTAGATATTCCTGTTAATGTAATAGAAGAATAATATAATAGAACTATAACTTAAGCAGGAATACAATTTAATAGAATAATAATATAATAAAATAATAAGGAGGAAAAGTTATGTCAAAAAGAGGGTTCCCAGGAATGGGTGGAGGATTTGGTGGAATGAACATAAACCAATTGATGAAAGAAGCAAAAAAAATGCAAGCAGATATGGAAAAATCACAAACAGAACTAGCAGCAAAAGAATTCGATAGCAGTGTAGGTGGAGGAGCTGTTTATGTTAAAGTATCTGGAAACAAAGAAGTAAAAGAAATAAAAATAAAAAAAGAAGCAGTAGACCCAGAAGATGTAGAAATGCTACAAGATTTAATTTTAACTTGTGTAAATGAAGCATTAAGAAAAGTAGACAGTGCGCAAGCACAAGAACTTGGAAAATATAATATACCAGGACTAATGTAAGGAGCAAACTATGTCATACTATTCACCATCAATAGAAAAATTAATAGAAGCATTTGAAAAATTACCTAGCATAGGAAACAAAACAGCAGCTAGGCTTGCTTTTCATATTCTAGATGCAACTGAGGAACAAACAAATGAATTTGTTAAGGCAATTTTAGATGCAAAAAAGAACTTAAAATACTGTTCTATTTGCTATAACATTTCAGATACAGACCCATGTCCAATATGTGCAAACCAAAATAGAGATCACACTACAATTTGCGTAGTAGAAGATGTAAGAGATGTTGTAGCAATGGAAAAAACACATGAATTTAAAGGAATATACCATGTACTACATGGAAGCATCTCACCAATGAATGGAATAGGACCTGATGACATCAAAATAAAAGAACTACTTTCACATATAATGGAAGGAAATATAAAAGAAATTATATTGGCAACAAACCCTAGAGTTGAAGGCGAGGCAACAGCCATGTATATTTCTAAACTTGTAAAACCATTAGGAGTTAAAGTAACAAGAATTGCACATGGAATTCCTGTTGGTGGAGACTTAGAATACACAGATGAAGTAACTTTAAGCAAAGCTCTAGAAGGAAGAAGAGAATTGTAAAAAAACTCCGTTTAACTACGGAGCTTTTTTATACCTTAATTTCCTAAAACAACCTCGCAAATATTTTTGGTCGAATTAAGTTTGCAAAGAGTTTTTGTCTTTTTTCTCATATCTTCAATTTTTTCGTCATTTTCAAATAATTTTGAAATAACCTCATTAGGATTATCACTTTTTCTAATCCAAACTCCAACGCCATTTTTTTCTAAAAATTCAGCATTTTCTTCCTCTTGACCAGGAATAGGATTAATTATAATCATAGGAAGTCCAGACGCCAAACTCTCTGTTGTAGTAAGGCCACCGGGCTTTGTTACAACCATATAAGAAATACTCATAAGCTCTGGGACCTTATCTGTAAAGCCAAGTACAACAACTCTATTTTGAGAGTTACAAGATAAAACTAATTGCTCAAATGCCTCTTTCATTTTTACATTTTTACCACTAACAGCAACTATTTGATAATTTGGAAGTTTTTCTATTAAAGTTTTTAAAACTTGCACAGTCCTATCTTTTCCAAGCCCAAACTCTCCACCACCAAAAAATAAAATAACCTTTTTTTCTTGGTCTAATTTAAAATCTTCGTAAATCTTTTGCTTATCAAAACTTTCAGAAAATCTATCAGACATAGGAATTCCAGTTACATATATTTTATTTTCAGAAACACCATAATTTATAATATCTTGCTTCATATTCTCATTTGAAACAAAAAAATAATCTGTATACTCATGTCCAATCAACCATTGCCTATGCATAGCAAAATCTGTCATAATAGTAGCAAGAGTACAGTTCAATTTTTGCTTTCTTTTTAAATAACTAACCATTTGACTGCTAAAAGGGTGAGTAGAAATTACTACATCTGCATTTTTTTCTTGAAGTAATTTATTAAGCCTAACTGCCATAAGTTTATTACTATCTTTACTAAACTTAGAAAGTAAGCCCCTTTGAGAACCAGAATAAACCTTTCCCCATAACTTAGGAACCTTTTTTGCCATTTCACGATAAGCAACAGTTGTCATTTTTTCTATGTGTTTACTTACATATTTCATACAATCTATCATTTCTACATCAATAAGAGGAAAATTTTTTTCAATACACTGTAAAATAGACTTCGCAGCAGATAAATGCCCTCCTCCATAGGAAGCATAAAAAACAATAACTTTTTTCATATAAATCCTTTCCAACATAAACTTATAATATTTAAAAAATTAATAATTCAGAAACATTATAACATATTAAATAAAAAAACTACAATATTATATATATCAAAAATAAAAAATGCATAATTTAACAAAAAATGGACAAAATGAGATTATATAAAACTTATAGAAAGGAAAAACTGTCTTTTAAATTTATATAAAAAATATATAAATTTAAAAACAGAATTTTAAACAAAAACAATGAAAAGAATTATAAAAATTATATTTTTATTATCAGTAACTTCACTATTAATAATAGAACTAATTAATTTTTTAAGTAATCAAAAACAAGTAAAAGCAGCCTCAAAAAGTGGAACTACTTCAGATGTCCAATTATTAGCAAGAGCAATAAATGGAGAAGCGAGAGGAGAGCCTTATGAAGGGCAAGTAGCAGTTGGAGCAGTAATTTTAAATCGCGTGGCAAGTTCAAAATTCCCTAATACAATTTCAGGAGTTATATACCAACCAGGAGCATTTACAGCAGTGTCAGATGGACAAATTAATGTACCAATTGCAGAATCATCATCAGTAGTAAAAGCAGCACGAGATGCATTAAATGGTTGGGACCCAACAGGGGGAGCAATATATTATTTCAATCCAGCTACAGCAACAAATAAATGGATATGGTCAAGGCCACTTATAAAAACAATAGGAAAGCATAGGTTTTGCAAGTAAAATAACAAAATTATGTAAAGTAATAAGATTTACATAAATAAAGAAAGGAATTAAAATTATGGGAAAAATAACTAATAAATTAACAGACTGGAAAAATAGATTACAAGATAGACACATGCTTAGTATTATTGTAGTATTATTTGCAATAATAATAGCAATGGGAGTATGGATTTATAAAAAACAAGTAGATTATAGGCAAGCCTCAGAAAATGGGTATAATATGGCATTTTTTGAATTAGTAGATTATGTACAAAATGTAGAAACATATTTAGCAAAATCAATAATTTCTAGTACTCCAGAGCATGGAGCAGAAACACTAACAAATGTATGGAGAGAAGCAAACTTAGCCCAGGTTTATTTATCCAGACTTCCAATAGAAAGTAACGAACTAGAAAAAACTGCAAAATTTTTAAACCAAGTAAGTGATTATAGTTACTCACTGTCTAGAAAAAATATATATAACGAAGAGCTTTCACAAGAAGACTTAGATAATTTGCAAGAACTTCATGACTATAGTGTAGAATTAGAAAATACTTTAAACCAGCTATCAGCAGATATGAATGAAGGAAGAATTAGCTGGAGTGAATTAACTAAAAAAGGAAACATAGCCTTTGCTCAAGAAGTAAGCAATATTTCAAAAGATAGCTTTAGCAACTTAGAAGAAAACTTTCACGAATATTCTGGCTTAATATATGATGGCGCATTTTCAGAGCACATGACATCAGCTGAAAAGAAAGGCTTAACAGGTGAAAACATTAGTGAAGAAAAAGCAAAAGAAATAGCAGAAAAATTTATTGGTAAAGATAAAATACAAGAAATTTCTTTATCAGGAAAATCAGAAAACACAGATATGGTAACATATGACTTTAACGCAAAAGTAAATGGCGAAAAAGATGCAAATGTGGTAATTTCTATATCAGAAAAAGGTGGACATGTAGTATTTATGAACTATAATAGAAATATTGAAGCAGAAAGTGTTTCACAAGAAAGAGCAGATGAAATTGGAAAAAAATTCTTAGAAGAACATGATTTTCCAAATATGAAAGAAACTTATTACTTAAAAGAAAGTGGAATAGTTACAATAAATTATGCTTATGAACAAGATGGAGTCGTTATTTATCCGGATCTAGTAAAGCTAAAAGTAGCATTAGATAATGGCGAAATAATGGGAATTGAAACAACAGGATATTTAAATTCACATCAAGAAAGAGATTTACCAGAAGTTAAAATTACAAAACAGCAAGCAAAAAGTAGCTTAAATCCAAAATTAGATATTAAAAGTGAAAATTTAGGAATTATTCCAACAGAATGGAAAACAGAAGTAATGTGTTGGGAATTTAAAGGTAAAGTAAACGATACAGACTTTTTAGTATATATAAATTGTCAAACAGGAAAAGAAGAAGATATATTAGTAATAGTAAATACCCCAAACGGAACTTTAACACATTAAAATCTAGATAAATTAATTTGGAAAAAATTTTAAAAATATTTTTCAAAAAATAAAACAAAATAATAATGTGAAAATATAATTTTTCACAATTAAAACTAAAAGATCTGTTAGGAGGTAGTTATTATGTCAAATAACAGAAAACTAATTTCTGATAAATTAAGAGAAGAAATAGCAAAAGAACTTGGAGTATATGACCAAGTAAAACAAGACGGAGGATGGGGAAACGTACCATCTAAAACTTGTGGTAATATTGTAAGCAAAGCAATTGAAATTGCAAACAGAACAGCTCAAAATAGCTAGTTTTAATTTAATAGTATTTAGCTAAAAGGAAACTCATTAATTTGAGTTTCCTTTATTTTCATTTATACTTTGCTTTTCTAATAACTTGAAATTACAAGATATTGTTTTAAGGAAGTTTCTTTTATGCTTTGTTACAGCAACATACATTTTATTAGCCCTTTTGTATATCTCTTCTTTGTTAGAATTTATATATCTATATTCGCCGATATTAAATCTTTATATTTTTTATCCTGTTTATTGTATTCTAAAACAGATGTCACCTTTATATTGCTAGGAACTGGTATCATAGCTGAAAATTTAATAATTGCTAATGGTTTCTTTCTCCTATTGTATACCAAAAAGAAACTAGGATTATTTTTATATTTTTGATAATGAATTTTATAAGAATATAAAGGTACAAAATATTCATAACTTTCTATTCTTAATACTATTCCTAAATATGGTCTACTATGCCCAAGTTCTTCTTTATTATAGCTTACATTACTTTCAAATTTACTTAAATATTTAATATAATTTTTATCAATTGTATAAAATAATAATTCTTCCATTTTTCCTCACTTTTTTGTAAAATATAAGGAGGTACACTTTTTAAAATGTACCCCCCTAATTTAAAACTGCTTATTTATAAGGCTTAAGCATTACCTAATTTCAAATCAGTTCATTTATAAGGCTTGAACTTTACCTAATTTCAAATCGTTCTTTTTTAGGTAAGAACTTCCTATTAGTAATCAAATGATTACCCTTTTAGTATATTAATTATACTATTTTTTATTCTTTGTGTCAATGAAATAAGCTAATTTTTTACCTAACTACCTTTACCTAACTATTTCTTTCGTAATTTTAGTTGCAGTTTATAAATAATTAGAATATAATAGCAATAAATTATACGTAAAATTAAAAAATATTAATAAGAATTAAAAAACTAGGTTTATAGGTACCTATTTTATCAAAAAACCTAAATATATTATGCAAGGAATTAAAACAAAAATGAATAAAACAATAACAGTAAGAAATATATTAGATGTAACAGGTGGAAAATTAATTTATGGAAATGAAAACTTAATTTGTGAAAAATTTTCAAAAGACACAAGAGAACTTAATAAAGGTGAAGTCTATGTAGGACTTCAAGGTGAGAACTTCAATGGAAGTACATTATATGAGCAAGCTCTAGAAAAAGAAGCGATAGCCTGCATTTTACAAGGGGTAGAAGTACCAAAAGAAACTATACAAAAATATCCAAATACAGCGATTATATTAGTAGAAAACACAGTAAAAGCACTTCAACAAATTGCTACATATAAAAGAAGCTTATATAACATACCAGTAGTTGCAATTACTGGGAGCGTAGGAAAAACAAGCACCAAAGATATGGTTGCAAGTGTACTTTCTAAAAAATATAAAGTATTAAAAACAATGGGAAATTATAACAACGAAATAGGCTTGCCACTAACAATACTTAACTTAACAAATGAAGAAATAATGGTTTTAGAAATGGGAATGAATTCTTTTGGAGAAATAAGTATACTTACAAACATAGCAAAACCAGATGTAGCAGTAATCACAAACATTGGCACAGCACATATTGGCATGCTTGGCTCAAGAGAAAATATTTTAAAAGCGAAACTAGAAATTTTAGAAGGATTAAACCCTAATGGAACAGTAGTTATAAATTATGATAACGACTTACTACATAACTGGTATGAAAAAGAAAACCAAAATTATAATATAATTACTTATGGCTTAAATAAACAAAGTAACATTCTAGGCCAAAACCCTAAGCTTCACGAAAACGGAAGTGAATGTGAAGTAATACTTAATGGTGAAAAATATAACCTACATATTCCAGTAGGAGGAGAACATTTTATACAAAATAGCTTATGTGCAATAGCTGTTGCAAAAATATTTAACATAGAAATGCCCAAAATAATAGAAGGAATTGCAAACTTTGAACTTACAAAAAAAAGAATGGAAATTAAAAAAGCCAAAAATGGAGCAAAAGTAATTAATGATTGCTATAATGCAAACTATGACTCAATGAAAGCAGCCATAGATTACTTAGGGAAATTTCCAAACAGTAAAAAAATAGCTGTATTAGGAGATATGCTAGAACTTGGTGAGTATAGCAAAGAACTTCATCAAAAAGTTGGTGAAGTAGTTGCAAACAACAAAATAAATTTATTAATCTGCGTAGGAGAAGACTCTAAATATATAGCACAAAAAGCCCAAGAAATGGGAATGAACAAAGAAAAAATATTCCTATGTAAAACTAACAATGAGGCAATTAGTATTTTGCAAAAAGAAATGAATGAGCAAGATGTAGTTTTGCTTAAAGCATCAAACGGATTGCACTTTACTGAAATTTGTGATGCAATTTGTGATTAAGAACTAAAATAGTAAGAGGAGTGATTTTTTAAATGAATAAAATAAAATTAGGTGTCATCTTTGGGGGAATGTCAACAGAACACGATGTATCAGTTGTGTCTGCTACATCAATTATAAAAAATTTAAATCGCGAAAAATATGAAATATTTCCAATTTATATAGACAATGAAGGAAAATGGTATCACTATACAAAAAATATAGAAGAAATAGAAATTTTAAATATAGGTGAAAAATTATCTAATATAGAACCTATAGAAAATGTATTAGAATACTTAGGAAGATTAGATGTAGCATTTCCAGTACTACACGGACTATATGGAGAAGATGGAACAATTCAAGGACTATTTGAATTATTAAAATTAAAATATGTAGGATGCAAGGTCCTTGGATCTAGTCTTTGTATGGATAAGGCCTATGCAAAAGTAATATTCGATAAAGCTGAAATAAAACAAGCAAAATACATATATATAAAAGCAAAAAACGATGATTATCGTTACATAGATAGTAATTTTAATGAACAAAAACAAACTTTAGATGAAATTGCTAAAAAAGTAAAAGAAAAATTAGGTTTTCCTGTATTTGTAAAACCATCTAATTCTGGTTCTTCCGTAGGAATTAAAAAGGCAGATAATGAAGAAAATTTAAAACAAGCTATTTTATATTCTGCAAAATATGACACAAAAATTATCATAGAAGAAGAAATAATTGGCAGAGAAGTAGAATGTGCAGTACTTGGAAACGAAGATGTAGAAGCTACTTGTGTAGGCGAAATTTTACCAGCAGAAGAATTTTACACATTTGATGCAAAATATAAAAATGCTCAGTCGCAAGTGATAATACCTGCTGAAATTTCAAGCGAAAAGCAAGAAGAAATTAAAAAACTAGCAATAAAGGCTTTTAAAGCAGTAGATGGAAAAGGATTATCAAGAGTAGATTTCTTTATTAAAAAAGATACTGAAGAAGTAGTTATAAACGAAATAAATACATTACCAGGATTTACACAAATTAGCATGTACCCAAAACTATGGGAAAATAGTGGGTTAAGCTATACAGAGCTTTTAGATAGACTAATAGAATTAGCTTAATGAGTATATGAGTTTATAGGTTTTTCACAAAAACCTAAATATATAAAAAGGACAAGTTATGGAAAGTATAGAAAACATACAAGCAGAAATAAAAGAAAAATTATCAGAAAAAAGATATTTACATTCAGTTGGAACAATGAAAATGGCTAGAATATTAGCACAAAAATATAATGTAAATGAGAATATAGCAATGTTAACAGGTTTAGCACACGATATGGCAAAGGAAATACCATTAGAGCAAGCTATGGAATATATAAAAGAAAATAAAATAGATATAGATGAAATAGAAAAACAAAACACAGCCTTGTTACATGCTAAAATAGGTGCACATATGTCAAAAAAATATGGTTTTACCGAGCAAATGCAAAATGCAATAAAATATCATACAACAGGAAACCCACAAATGGATGACTTAGCTAAAATTATATATGTAGCAGATAAAACAGAAGAAAACAGAAACTATGAAGGCATAGAAGAAATTAGGCAGTTAGCAATGCAAAATATAAATGAAGCAACACTTGCAATATTAGACCACGACATAGAAAAAAATATTAAGAAAAAAGCATTAATTCATCCAGATGGCATTTTATTAAGAAATAAGCTTCTATCATAATTAATAAATAATAATATAAATTTATTTAATAAAAATATTTATTTAAAGCAACAAGTATGATATAATTCAAACAAATTTAAACAAAAGACTAGAAACATTAAAGGGTATGCTAGGGGGAAATCAATTATGATTTTCAAAGATTATTATAAAATATTAAACTTATCACGGAAATAACGTAACTCAAGAACAAATCAAGCAAGCATATAGGGAACAAGCAAAAAAATATCACCCAGATATAAATAGTTCTTCATCAGAAGAAAGATTTAAAGACATAAATGAAGCATATAAAGTCCTATCAAACAATTCTTCAAAGAGAAAATATGATAGAATGTGGAACACACATGTAGGAAGAAAAAGACGTAGCAATTACGAAGAAGCTAAAAGAGAAAAAGGATCAATCTTTAGCGAGTTCTTCCAAATGTTTTTTGGTGAAACAAATAATAATGAAGAAAAAACACAAAACAGCAAAACAAAGAAAGTACCTATTAAAGGTGAAAACATAGAAACTGAAATAAAAGTATCAATACAAGATGCATTTTATGGAGTAGAAAAGAAAATAACTCTTAGAGCACTAAATGGAAAAATGAAAAACTTTCAGGTTAAAATCCCAGCAGGCATTAGAAATGGAGAAAAAATCAGACTAATAGGACAAGGCAAACCAGGAGAAAATGGTGGAAAACCAGGCGATTTATTAATAAGAATAATAATAGAAAATGACTCTAAATTTACCTTACAAGGTATAGATTTATATACTAACTTATATTTAAGCCCATGGGAAGCAGCTTTAGGAACAAAATTAAAACTACCTTCAATTGATGAAGAAATTTCTTTATATATACCACAAGGAATGCAAAGTGGTGAAACATTAAAAATTAATGGAAAAGGCTATCATGATGGAAAAGCTGGAAGAGGGGATTTAATAGCAAAAGTACAAATTATGGTACCAAAAGCAATGACTAAAGAAGAAAAAGAACTATTTACAAAACTACAAGAAGTTTCAAAATATAATGCACGAAAAATATAAAAGAAGAACAAAAAAATAAAAGTTAACATAAGAAAAAAGCTAAAAAACGTTGACATATCACATAAAATGTACTATAATAAAAATAGTTATGTGATAAACAAAAGATAAACTATGTATTTGCACTATAATTCATAGAAAAGGAGTGTAAAAAATGGACAGAATAAAAGGTAAACATTTCAGTATTACAGACCCTCAAGGAGTAAACACAGTAATTTACAGAATATACAAAACAGATAAAAAACTTCTTGACGAGTATCCAAAATATACTGTTCAGCGCCTAGTTTATGCAGAAGAATTAAACGGTGACTTGAAAAAGAAAACCTTTTTTGTTGATGAGCCACAACCAGAAGAAGAACTTGTTATTTTATCTTTCGGAAAAGATAAAGTAGTAGTTAATATGGGCTTACTTGCAGACGATAAAGTAAAAATTGCAAAGCGCCCAATGCCAATTAAGTTTGATACTTTATATTCAGAAAAAGAAATGGAATATAAAGAATTTAGATATACACCCGACTTAAGAAGGCCTATTTCAATAATAGACCCAGAAACAACAGAAGAAATTAAACCAATTTTATACTTGGACCAAGAAACAAATGAAGTAAGAGGCAAATGTAAATTAAAACCATATAAATCATATTTTGCCTTTGAAATTAGAGATAAAAAACAAGATGTTTAGGAGGAAAAAAATTATGAATCAAACAACTGTAGATTCAAATAAAACAAAGGTAGAAGAATACACAAGTACTGCTACAATTACATTCAGTACTACTGAAAACACATTAGAAGTTCCACCACAAGATAAAGCTTATGGAAGTTTTTCTACTACATACCTAGAAGGAATTGAAATTTCTGCAGGAAATGGCGAATTTGATGAAAAAACTGGCGAAATAATAGAAGCTGATGGAACAATTCATAAAGTAAGCGAAAAAGAAATGGAAAGATACAAAGCAGATAAACCAACAAGAAATCTTATAGCAAGAATTAAAGAATCAGTAAAGAAACTAGAAAAATCTAGCAAAGCTAAAAAATCTACTTCAAAAGTATCAGAAGGACGTGGAGAATAAAACTTAAGAAAAGGTGAATAAAAATCATGAATTATAAAGTAAAAAAAACATTAAAAGATAATAAAGTAGCATTAATAGTGATAGCAGTATTATGGGTTATTCTTACCATAATACTTGTTTCACCAATCGCATATTCCATTGGTAAAGCAACAAACGCCAATGGAATTTTTAATATTTCAACATTTTTTGAGCAACTTATACCAAATATCACAAGCTTTTCAAGCATAGGAAAGGTATTTTCAGAGGGCTATACAGGAGTATTCTTTAAAACATTAGCATACTTTACAATCTTTTATATAATCTGCTCAATAATAGGTTTATTTAAATCTAGACCAAAAAGCGAATACACAGACATAGAACATGGATCTAGTGACTGGAGCGAAGGTGGAGAACAATATAGAGTATTAAGCAAACATAAAGGAATATTATTAGCACAAGATAACTACTTACCATTAGATAAAAGAGGAAACATAAATGTATTAGTAGTAGGCCGGTTCTGGTTCTGGTAAATCAACATCATATTCAATACCAAATGCATACCAAATGCTTGGTTCTTATGTATTTACAGATCCAAAAGGAGAACTATACGACAAAACAGCAGGTTTCTTAAAACAGAATGGATATGATATAAAAGTACTTAATTTAGTTAATCCAGCAAATAGTGATGGCTATAACCCATTAATGCATATATCAAGTGAAATAGATGTAGACGTTATTGCAAATACCATCGTAAAAGGTCAAAAATCAGAAGCAGGAAGTAATTCAGACCCATACTGGGATGATATGGCAGAAATGTTACTAAAAGCATTAATATATTACTTAATTGCCACAAGGCCAGAAGAAGAACAAAACCTAGCAAGCTGTGCAGAACTTGTAAGGGCAGCAAACTCTAATGGAGGCAGTAACTTACTTACAGAATTAATAAATCAACTACCTTATGACCATCCAGCAAGAATGTACTATAAATCAATTGAAATTGCGCCAGAAAAAACTTATGGGTCAATACTAAGTTCATTACAATCTAAACTTGGTAAATTTGACTCAAAAGAAATTGCAGAAGTAACCTCAACAGATACAATTAACTTTGAAGACATAGGAAGTAAGAAAACAGCAGTATATGTAATTTCATCAGATACACACACAGCTTATGACTTTTTATTAACAATATTCTTCTCACAAATGATACAACAACTATATAACTTCGCAGACGAAAATGGTGGAAGATTAAAAATGCCAACATTCTTTATATGTGATGAGTTTGCCAATATTGGTAAAATACCAGACTTTGACAAAAAAATATCAACAAGTAGAAGTAGAGGAATTTCATTTAGTGTTATTTTGCAAAACTTAGATCAACTAGAAGCAGTTTATGAAAAATCTTATGAAACAATTATGGGTAACTGTGATACACACGTATTTTTAGGAAGCAACTCATATAAAACTGTAGAATATTTTTCAAAAGCATTAGGAGAAAAAACAATAGTAAGAGATAGCAGGTCAGTTAATAGAGATAAACAATATAAAAGACAAGGTTACAATGATTCAGACCAAATAATGGCAAGGGCACTTATGACACCAGATGAATTAAGAAGGCTAGACAATGATGAATGTATAATTTATGAAAAAGGCATAAAGCCAATCAAAGCAAGTAAATTCTACTATTTTGAAAGCCCAATGGCAAGAAAGCTTTCACAATATACATTAAACCATTTAGACTTCAATGTTGGAGATAGAGGAAAATGGAGAAAATATAATCCATACAATCCTTATGTAGAAGAAAATGAAAATAATCCTAAAAAAGATTTAAAAGTAGAATCATTAGATGACTTATTTGAAGACGATGACTCAGAAAATGAAAAAACGATTAACATAGAAGAAAATGCAAACAATACAAAAAATCTTCAAGAAGAAAATAACTCAAATAATATTAAAAATATAGAAAAAGAGAATGTAACAATAAAAGAAGCACCAATATTACCACAAGAAGCAGAAGAAACACCAGAAGTATTTTCTATAGATGTACAAAAAGAATTAGAAGCAAAATTCGATGAATTATTTGGACCAATAGATGATGGAGAAGAATAAAATTTATAATATAAAAAATCCTCTTTGTTAAACGAAAAGTTTAACAAGGAGTTTTTTTATAATTAAAAACTGTTATTATATAACAAATATTAAAAATTATTTCTAAAAAGTTAAAAATAATATTGATTTTAAAACTTATGTTTGCTATAATAAGAAAAATCAAATATATATAAAATATACACAAGAAGGGAAAAATAAAATGAAATTTGTTCATATTGCAGATATGCATTTTGACACACCTTTTACAACCTTAAGCTCAAAAGGTGAATTTGGAAAAATGAGAAGATTAGACCAAAGAGAAATTTTTAAAAAAATAATTGAATATATAAAACAAAATGAAATAGAATATTTTTTTATTGCAGGAGATTTTTATGAGCACACATCAATAAGAAAAAGCACAATAGAATATATAAATAATTTATTTAAAGAAATACCACAAACCAAAATATTCATCTCACCAGGAAACCACGACCCATATATAAAAAATTCTATGTATTCAGATTTTTACTGGAATGAAAATGTAAAAATATTTACATCCAAAATAGAAAAAGTACAAACAAAAGAAGCAGATATTTACGGGGTTGGCTTTGACAATTTTTATTGTGAAAATTTAAACATAGAAAATATACAAATAGAAAATAAAAATAAAATAAACATTTTAATAACACATGGCTCACTAAATGCAAGTGATAAAGCAAGCTTACAATATAATCCAATTTCTAAAAACAAATTAAAACAAATAGGATTTGACTATGTTGCACTTCGGACATATTCATAAGCCAGACTATAATTCAGAACAAAATCAAACAATCATTTATCCTGGCTCAACAATATCAATGGGATTTGATGAACTAGGAAAGCATGGCTTTATAGTAGGTAGCATAGAAAATAAAAAGCTACAAATAGAATTTGTTCCAGCAGATAATAGAGAATTTTCAGAAATAGAATTAGATGTTACAAATATAAATGACATAGATGAATTAATTCAAGAAATAAATAATTTAGAACTAAAACAAAATTATTTATATAAAGTAATTTTAACTGGAAAAAGAAAATTTGAAATAGAGATTTTGGACTTATATAAAATAATAAATAAAGAAAATATTATAAAAATAAAAGACGAAACAAAATTAAATTATAATTTAGAAGAAATGATGAATGACTACACATTAAAAGGAATTTTTATAAAAGAATTTTTAAATGAAAAAAATAATCAAAATTATACAGAAGATGAATTAGACAAAATTTTAGAAATAGCTCTTACAGCTTTAGATAAATAATTATTAAATAATTAAAAATAAAAAAATAATTTAATATAAAATAAAAATCAGAAAAATAAAACAGAAAATAAAAAAATAAAGGAGTAATTAATTGAAAATAGAAAAAATAAAAATTAATTCTTATGGAACTTTAAAAAATAAAGAAATAAATTTAAAAAATAATTTAAATATTATTTATGGAAAAAATGAAAGTGGAAAATCCACATTATTAAATTTTATAAAAAATATTTTTTATGGAATTTCTAAAAATAAAAATGGAAAAGAAATATCAGATTACGAAAAATATCTTCCATGGAACAGCGAAGAATTTTCTGGCAAAATAAAATATAGTTTAGATAATAAAAATACATACGAAATTTTTCGTGACTTTCGCAAAAAAAATCCACAGCTAATTAATGGAAATTCTGAAGAAATTTTAAGCAAATTCAAAATTGACAAAAAGGATGGCAGCCAATTTTTTTATGAGCAAACAGGTGTAGATGAAAAAATGTACATTTCCACAATAATGACCCCTCAACAAGAGGTGGTGTTAAATAGTGCTTCAAAGAACAATTTGCTCCAAAAAGTCGCAAACCTTGGGGGAACTGGAGATGGAGACGTGTCTTTTTCGAAGGTTATAGATAGTATAAACAAAAGGCAAATAGAAGAAGTAGGTGGCCAAAGAACACAAGATAGACCAATTAATCTGTTACAAAACAGAAACAAAGAACTAGAGGTTGTCTTAAAGGATGAAAAAATGCTTTTTGAAAAGAAACAAAATTTACAAAGCAAAAAAGAAGACTTTTTAAAAAAGTTAGAAGAAGAAAAACAAAATTATGAAATTATTAAAAATAAAAATCAATTATTATATAATGAACAAATTGAAAAAGAAAAAAATAATATAAAAAATAAATTAGAAAAAGAAAATAAATATAAAAATAAAAAAATAATACTTATTTTAATTTTATTTTTTTTAATTATTGTTAATATATTTAATTTTATTTTTATTCCAAATAAAATAATAAATTATATTATTTTATTATTAATACCAATTAATATTATTTTATTAATATTAAATTTAAAAAATAAAAATAAAATAAAAAATAATTTTATTAATAAAAATTTAGAAAATAAAACAAATAATATTTCTAATAATGAAAATCTAGAAGAAGAGAAAAAACAAATAGAACAAAAATTAGAAAAAATAAATCAAAAAATATTGGACTATGAATTACAATTAAATGAAATAAAATATGAAGAAAATGAAATTTCAGAAGAAACAGAAAAAATAACTTCATATAAAGAAGAGCAAGCAAACATAAAAGAAAAATTAGAAATTTTAGAACAGAAAAATATATGCTTTCAAGAAGCAAAACATTTATTAGAAAAAGCCTACGAAAAAATGAAAAATAATGTAACACCAAAATTTACACAAAATTTATCTGCAATTATTAAAGAAATATCAAATGGAAAATACGAAAAAATATCTATTAATGATGAAATAGTAGTAGAATTAGAAAATGGAAGAACTGTATCTGCAAATAATCTAAGCATAGGAACAATAGATGAAATTTATTTAGCATTAAGATTATCAATGTTAGATGAAATTTCAAAAGAAAAAATGCCAGTTATTTTAGATGAAACATTCGCATATTTTGATGAAGAAAGATTAAAAAATATATTATTATTCTTACATAAACAATCAGAAAACCATCAAATTATTTTACTTACTTGCACAAATAGAGAAAAACAAATACTAAACGAATTAAACATAGATTATAATTTTGTAGAACTATAATTTATTGAAAATTACATACTTAATATTTAATTTAGTAAACAACAATTTAACACTAAAACAAAAAAACAACTTGAAAAATAAGTATTTTTAAAGTATAATAGAAAAGTCAAAAACAAAATAAAAATATTTTTATTTATCAAGGAGAATATGAATATGTTTCAAAAATTAGATGAGGTAGAAAAACGCTATGAAGAAATCACAAAAAAAATAAGTGACCCAGAAGTAATTAGCAAGCAAGAAGAATGGAAAAATTTAATGAAAGAACATTCAGAAATTGAACCAGTTGTATTAAAATATAGAGAATATAAAAAAGCCAACAAAGCCATAGAAGATGCAAAAGAAATGTTAAATGACCCAGAAATGAAGGAATTAGCAGAAATAGAATTACAAGAAAATAAAGAAAAATTACCTAAAATAGAAGAAGAAATAAAAATACTATTAATTCCAAAAGACCCAAATGATGATAAAAACGTTATTTGTGAAATACGTGCAGGAGCAGGGGGAGAAGAAGCAGCTCTATTTGCAGGTACTTTATATAGAATGTATTCTATGTATGCAGAAAAAAAACACTGGAAACTAGAAGTATTAAATGAAAACGAAACAGGACTTGGTGGTTATAAAGAAATATCTTTTATGATTACAGGAAAAGGTGCATATAGTAGACTAAAATTTGAAAGTGGAGTTCATCGTGTACAAAGGGTACCAGACACAGAAGCAAATGGCAGAATACATACATCAACTGCAACAGTAGTGGTTTTACCAGAAGTAGAAGATGTAGAAATTGAAATTAATCCAGCAGATATAAAAATGGAAGTATTTAGATCATCTGGTGCAGGTGGCCAGCATATCAATAAAACATCATCTGCAGTACGTTTAATACACATACCAACAGGAATGGTAGCAGAATGCCAAACAGAAAGATCTCAATTCCAAAATAGAGACTATGCAATGAAATTACTTCGTTCAAGATTATATGAACAAGAAAAAGAAAAACAAGACTCAGAGCTTGCAAATGCTAGAAAAAGCCAAGTAGGCAGTGGTGATAGAAGTGAAAAAATTAGAACATACAATTATCCACAAGGACGTATTACAGACCATAGAATAGGACTTTCAATTTATCAAATGGAAAACTTTTTAAATGGGGACTTAGATGAAATGATAGATAGCCTAATTACAGCAGATACAGCAGAAAAATTAAAAGGAAATGAAGAAGAATAACATTATTCAAATATCAAAATTACATTTAGAAATTAATAGAAAAATTATTATATAAAAATAAAACTCTTATACATTTTTTTAAAACTAAGAAATATACTAATATAAAAAATGTAAAGGAGTTTTTTATTTGAATGAAATTATAAAAACCACTTTAATAGGGTTATTTTTTGGGACTTTTGGGACTACAATAGGTGGAATTATTGGAGTTAAATTTAAAAACCCATCCAAAAAATTTTTAAGCTTTATTTTAGCATTTGCATCAGGACTTATGATTGCCATTGTATGCTTTGACTTATTACCAGAAGCATTTGAACTAACCACAATGCCAACAGTATTTTTAGGAATTATTTTAGGAATTGTTACAATGATATTTTGTGATATAGTAATCGACAAAAAATTTCAAGCAAAATTTCAGAAAAATACATTGTTGAAAACAGGAATTGTAGTTAGCATTGGCCTAGCCTTACATAACTTTCCAGAAGGATTGGCAATAGGCTCTGGCTTTGAAGCTTCCCTAACACTTGGACTATCATTAGCAATTGCAATATGTCTTCACGATGTGCCAGAACGGCATAAGTATGTCTGTGCCAATGAAAAACGGTGGAATGAAGCCAGCAAAAGTTATATTCTATGTAATTTTATCTGGAATAACAACAGGAATAGGAGCGTTTTTTGGAGCATTAATAGGTGGAATTTCACAAAGTGTTATTGCAATATGCTTAAGCTTTGCAGGAGGAGCAATGATTTATATTGTATCTGGAGAACTTATTCCAGAATCAAATGAACTATATCATGGTAGAATAACTGCAATTGGAAATATACTAGGATTGCTGTTAGGAATTTTAGCAATGAATTTTTAAGTGAAGCATTGTATAAATAAAACTATTGTGATAGAATAAAATAAAAAATGGTGAAAACAAATGATAGAAATTAATAATGAGAATATAATAGATTTTATACTTTATAATTATAATTTAGAAAGTTCAAAACAAATAAAAGAAGAACACATATCAAAACTAGAAGCACTTGTTGTAGAAGGGAAAGAACAGAAAAACGAAACCCTACAAGATGTAATTATGTTCACAAATTTAAAAAGCATAATCCTAAAAAACATAAATATTACAAATCAAAATTTTGAAAACATTTTACAACTGCATAAACTAGAAAAAATTGAATTCATGGGCTGTAATATATTATGCAAAAAAGAATTATGTAATCCAAAAATAAAGCAAATTAGCTTAATATCATGCAATAATTTTTCAGTAAAAAATCTCATATCAAATGTAGATACATTAGCAATAATAGGTGGAAAAAATATAAAATTAAAAGGAATAGAAAATATCACTAATTTGCAATATCTTTATTTGCAAGACCTGAAACTTCAAGATATTAGCTTTATTACAAAAATGCCAAAATTAAAATATCTAAACCTAAATGGAAGTACTATAAAACAAAAGCAATATGACATATTAAGCAATAGTAACATACAAATCGAATACGAAAAAACAAATTATTATATTATATAAAGTAGGTAAAAATGGAATATCAATATATCACATTTAAGCCAGAAGGCAAAAGAGAATTAAAAATGAGAATAAGAGAATTTCAAGATTTACATCCTGAAATTAATTTTTATGCCTTTTTTAGTAAATATCCTAAAACCTCTAAAATGCTAAAAAACAATCCAACAGCAGAAAAAATGATTTTATCACTATTAGCTATTCCAGAGGGAATTCCGGTTGAAATGTGTGAATTTTTGCAAGATTATGTAAATTATGAAAAATCGAATATAACAGTAGCAGTTACACTAAGAAATATAGCAAGTGTCCAATTTTATATAGGACAAGAAATATATTTAACAATAGAAGAAAGTGAAGCAAGAAAACCATATATTCCGAATATTATTTCTTCATACAAAGTAAGCTTAGTAGATGGACTTAAGCCAAATGAATTTTTACAAAGAAGAAAAATATATTTAGAAGCTTTAAATAGAATAGGAAATAATAAACAAATAAATTTTAACAAATTATTTGAAACAGCATTAAAGTATGATATAGACTCATATACACTTGCAAAAATAGCTCCAAGCACTAAAAACGCACAATTTAATCCAGAACGACATATACCTCAAAATAAAAGAATACAAACAGATCCAGAATATATAAAAGTTTTGCCAGCGTCATATTTTGAAAAATTTACGAAGGAAGAAATAAAATTTATAACACAGTTTAATCTAACTCCATCTGGAGAAAAAATACTTCTAAACTTTGGAGATATCCCAGATGAAAAATTATATCAAGTATGGCAATGCTTAAAAGGGAAATATGCTATCAGTCTTAAAATATCACCAGAAGATAAAAGAAGAATATTAAATAAAAACATATCATTTAAAGGAATAGATGTAAGCATTGTTTGCAATCTAGTATCAGAAGCAACAGAAGACTTTATTAGCAGATTTGATGGTGGTGAAGTAACACTTTCACAAAATGAAAATACCGAAACAAAAGTAGATATAAATAAATATAAAATACTACTAAGGAAATTAAGAAAAATAGTGCAAGGAATTTCCCTAGATGAACCAGAAGAAGTTAGATTTAAAAAAGTATATACCAGACTAGCAAAAATGCTAGAATACGACTATGAAATTATAACACCAAGCGAAGAATTAAAACAATATCAAGAAGAAAATCGCCTAACCAGTAGAAATCTGGTAAATAGCCTATTAAAAGGAAAATGCGTATGCGCAGGAGCTGCAGAAACCCTAAAGCAAGCACTAAGTTTAGTTAATATTAAATGTTTAAACCGTAGAAGTGAAAGAGCCACAAACAAATATGGTAAAATAGTAACACATAAGTACAATATAGTAAAACTAAATGGACGTTGGTATAATGTAGATTTAACATGGGATATGAGAAACATTAAACAAGGAAAATACCCTTACTATTGCTTAAAAAATGATAAAGAATTCGTCGATATAGAAGAAGGTAGCCAACCATTTCATACAAGTAAAGAATATGGACACATAACATGCAAAAGAAGCCTAGAATTATTCAAAATAGAAAGAGTAGAAAAAGCTATAAAAGATAAGTTAAGTGACGTTAAAGAATATTTAATAAGAGCTAACATTTTAGAGGACAAGCAACCAAAAACTTTGCTTTTACCACAACCAAATAAAAATGATTTATGGAGACAAAGCGTAAGAGCAAACACAAATCAAAATATCAGAACAAATACAATGTATGATGGAAACTTAGCCCTAGAACAAAGTGAACCACCAGATAAAGAAAATACAAAAGACGAAAGGTAAATAATAGCTAAATGAATACTTTTTAAGAAAATTTAGAAAGGAATTATAAAAATGAAAATAATGTTTATATGCACGGGAAATATATGCAGAAGTGCAATGGCAGAAGCTATGCTTAAAAAAATGCTACAAGAAAGCAAAAAAGAAAATATAGAAGTATACTCATCTGGACTTTCTGCAGATAATGGAGATATTCCAACTCAAAATGCTATAGACGTAATGAAGGAATATGGAATAGACTTAAAAAATCATAGAGCTGTAAACATTAATTATTCAAACATAAAAGAAATGGACCTTATTTTATGTGCAACATTATCACACAAACTATTTGTAATAAGACTATATCCAGAACTAAAAGATAAAATATTTACCCTAAAAGAATATGTAGAACAAAAAGATGACATCTATGGAATAGACATAAAAGACCCATGGGGGTATAACATAGAAACATATAGAGAATGTGCAAAAGAAATAGAGATAGCTCTAAAAAAATTAATAGAAAAAATATAGAAAAATAAGCAAAAGGAAAGAGAGAAAAAATGCAGAATTTAATAGAAGGATTAAACAATAAACAAAAAGAAGCAGTTTTACAAACAGAAGGACCATGTTTAGTAATAGCAGGAGCTGGAAGTGGTAAAACAAAAGTATTAACACATAAAATAGCATATTTAATTTCGCAAAAAAATGTAAATCCTTGGAATATATTAGCAATTACATTTACAAATAAAGCAGCAAGCGAAATGAAACAAAGAGTAGAAAATATAATAGGAAATGTAGCACAAGAAATGTGGATGGGAACATTCCACTCTATTTGTGTGCGAATTTTAAGAAAATACATAGATAGAATAGGCTTTGACACATCATTTTTAATATTTGATACCCAAGACCAAAGAACTATTGTAAAAGAATGTTTAAAAAATTTAAATATAGATGACAAAATGTTTACGGATAGAAGTGTTCTATCAGAAATTAGTAATGCAAAAAATGAAATGCTTTCACCAAAAGAATACCAAAATAAATATTCAGGTGAATATAGAAAAGAAACAATAGGAAAAGTGTATGAACTATACCAAAAGAAGCTAAAAGAAAACAATGCAATAGACTTTGACGATATTATAAACTATACAATAGATATATTAACCAACAACCCAGATGTGCTTGAACACTACACAGAAAAATTTAAATATGTACTAATAGATGAATACCAAGACACAAACAAAGCGCAATTCACACTAGTATCTATTCTAGCATCTCGCTATGGAAACATCACAGTAGTAGGAGATAATGATCAAGGAATTTATAGCTTCAGAGGAGCAGATATTTCAAACATATTAAACTTTGAAAAAGACTTTCCAGGAACCAAAATAATTAAGCTAGAACAAAACTATCGTTGTACAGGAAATATATTAAAAGCTGCCAACAGTGTAATAAAACACAATGAAAATAAATATGAAAAAAAATTATGGACAGAAAACGAAGAAGGAGCCTTACCTTGTTTATATCAAGCAGAAGATGAATACGATGAAGCAAGATATATTGTAGAACAAATTCAACACCTAAAAACAGAAGAATACTTTAAACCAAAAGACTTTGTTATATTATACCGTATGAATGCACAATCAAGAGCAATAGAAGACATTCTAAGAAGAGAAGACATCCCATACAAAGTAGTAGGTGGAGTAAAATTCTATGAAAGAAAAGAAATAAAAGATACCATAGCATATTTAAGATTAATACAAAATCCATCAGACAACATATCTTTAAAAAGAATAATAAATGAACCAAAACGAGGAATAGGCAAAACCAGTCTAGATAACATATCACAAATATCTGATGAAACAGGAACATCAATGTATGAAATAATAAGAAACGCAGAAATCTACGGACTAAATAGAATAAAAGCAAACAGTGATGAATTCATTAACTTAATAGAAGAATTAAGAAAAAGCAAAGAAACCCTAAGTATTTCAGAACTAATAAAAGAAGTATTAAACAAATCTGGATACGTAAATGCCCTAAAAAATGAAAACACAGTAGAAGCAGAAACAAGAATACAAAACATAGAAGAGTTTCTAACAGTAGCAATTGAATTCGAAGAAGAATCTGCAGACAACAGCCTAGCAGAATTTTTGGAGAGTATAACATTATCTAGCGACATAGATGAAATGCAAGATGAAGAAAATGTAGTTACATTAATGACACTTCATAGTGCAAAAGGTTTGGAATTTCCAGCCGTATTCCTAGTAGGAATGGAAGAAGGAATATTCCCAGGATATAAATCAATAGGAGAACCAAAAGAGCTAGAAGAAGAAAGACGCTTATTTTATGTAGGAATTACAAGAGCAAAGCAATTTATATATTTAACCTATGCCAAACATAGAACTATTTTTGGCTCAACCACCTATAATGCAGTATCTAGATTTATTAAAGAAATACCAGAAGAATTGTTAAACTCAAACGTACAAGAAGAAAATGATGAAAACTTTGGAGAATTAGAATTTAACTGGGAATATGGAAGACATAACACTAAAAAAATAACAACATATAAATTTGATGAAGAAGAAACAAATGTAAAACCAAAAACAACATATCAATTCAGAACAGCAGAAAGCTTTTTAAATTCGCTAAAACAAAAAAAGGCGCAAGATGATATAGATATAACAAAATATAAAGAAGGACAAAGAATATATCATAAAAAATTCGGGGAAGGCACTATTCATAAAATAGAACCAGAAGGAGATGACTACAAAGTAGACATCGAGTTTGATAAATGTGGTCATAAAAGATTAATGGCAAAATTTGCAGGACTTGAAATAATAGAATAGGCACCATAATCAATAAATAGTTTGAAAATAGAATAAAACTATAACCAATAAATAATTTAAAAATAGAACAGACGCTATAATTCATAAAATGGTTTGCAAGTAGAAAGCTACTTACAAACCATTTTTAATGTAAAAATTTTTAAAAATTGTATAAAAATTTCTCCAATGTCCATAATAAAAATAATATTATAAATAGAAAGGGAGGATAAAAATGCCAAATTTAAACCAATTAGAATTGCAACATCTAAGACATCTAATCGGTGCACATGAAACTGCTTACCAAAAATTAAACACATTTTCTTCACAAGCAGTAGACCCACAAATCAAGCAAATTTTTTCTAAATCTGCACAAGACGCATTAAACACTAAACAAAAACTATTATCATTTTTAGAAAACTAAAACTAGGAGGAAATAAAAATTATGGACGAAAAAACAATGGTAAATGACATATTAAGTGGAGTAAAATCAGACTTAACAGCATACCAAACTGCAATATCAGAAGCAGAAAATATGGCGCTTAGACAAACACTCCAACAAATTAGAAATAATGATGAAAGCTTCCAATATGAATTATTTAAAATAGCACAAACAAAAGGATACTATCAACCTGCACAAAAAGCCACTATAACAGAAATACAAACAGTAAAAAACGAATTAGAACAATAATAAATATAAATAAAAAACACTTTAAAAAATACGTTAATTAAAAAATTAAATTTCACATATTAAAAAATGATTGTATGAAAGAAAATTCCTAAATTATGGACTTTTCTTTCATTTTTTTTGGTAATATTTAAAAAATATTTTTTAAAAAACTTGTAAAAAAACATTTATTATTATAAAATATATAACGAACAAAAAAATAAAAATATTATAATAGGAAGTGTTTAAAATTAAAGTAATAAAAAAATTTGCTATGTTTTTTAGAACATCTATAAAACTAACAACCATAACAATAATTTCTGCATTTTTAATAATAAGCTTAGTAGCATTCTTTTATAAACCAATATATGCAGTTACACTAAATGGAGAATTAATAGGTTACACAGAAAACAAAAGCAAATTACAAAACGAAATAAATAAATATATGGAAGGCGAAGAAAAAGAGGGAGTAGCATTTAGACAAATAGATGCAGTACCAGAATACACACTTTGCTTACTAAAAAAAGACATAGTTCCAAATGAAGAAGAAATATACGAAAAAGTAACTCAAAATGGAACACAATACTATAAATATTATGCAATTACCGATAACGGCAAAGAAAAACTTTACGTATCTACATTTAAAGATGCAGAAAGCGTAATAAAAAAGTTAAAAGACAAAAACAGCGTAAACAAAAACGATATTGGTATAGTAGAAAAATACGATACAAAAACAAAAGAATTCACATCAGTAGATAAATGTGTTTCAAAATTATATGAAGCACCAAAAGTAGTATATACAGCATCTGCATCATCAGGATATGTATCAGGCTCATCAAGTGCTAAAGTAGATATAGATATTACACTTATTAGACCAATTTCAGGAGTTATCACATCAAGATTTGGTAGTAGGGAAAGTATTCGTAGCTCACCACATAGGGGACTAGACATTGCAGCGCCTACGGGAACACCAATAAAAGCAGCTGCATCAGGAACAGTAGTATCAGCAGGCTATAGTGGCTCATATGGAAATATGATATTAATCTCACATGGCAATGGACTTCAAACCCTTTATGGACATTGTAGTGTACTAAATGTATCCAAAGGACAAGCCGTAACACAAGGGCAAATAATAGGAAAAGTAGGAACAACAGGAAACGTTACAGGTCCACACTTACATTTAGAAGTAAGAATAAATGGAGTTTTATATAATCCACAAAATTATGTATATTAAAATAAAAAACTTGCTTTTATTTTATAAGAGCAAGTTTTTTGCAACTTTAAAATAAAAATGCAATAATTTACTTGACAATAAATACAACTCAATGTAGAATAAGTGTATGTTAATTCAAAAGTTAATTTAATCAAAAAATATTTTTTCGGAAAAAATCCAAAAGTAAAAT
>CANQAI010000003.1 GCA_947589265.1 uncultured Clostridia bacterium
AATATAATTTGGACTTCACAAATATTAAATAACCAAAATCGTAAAGTCCAAATTATATTTGCAGGAAAAGCACACCCAGCAGATAAAGAAGGTCAAGACTTAATAAAATATATTCATGAAATATCAATGAAGCCACAATTTAAAGGAAAAGTATTTTTATTAGAAAATTATAATATTGCAATGTCAAAATATTTAGTAAGTGGTGTAGATATTTGGCTAAATAACCCAAGAAGGCCAATGGAAGCTTCTGGCACTAGTGGACAAAAAGCATCTGTTAATGGTGTTATTAACTTTAGTGTACTAGATGGCTGGTGGGCAGAAGGATATAACAGCAAAAATGGTTGGACAATAGGCACTAATGCTGAATATTCTGATTATGAAGCCCAAGATATTGCAGATAGTCAAAGCATTTATAATACACTAGAAAATAAAATTATTCCAATGTATTATGATAAATGTGAACAAGGTTATTCAGAAAAATGGCTTGAATATATGAAAGAATCTATTATTTCAACTGGTGGAAGATTTAGTACATCTAGAATGCTTACAGACTATGTAGACAAATTATATATTCCACTATGCAATTTATATAATAATTATTATACTGATTTAGAAAAGGTTGGACAGTTTAATAATTGGAAAGAGAATTTATATAATAACTGGAACAAAATAGAAATTTCACAAGAAGAAAATAATTTAGACAATATTACAATAGATGCAGGAAATAATATAGAGGTAAGATGCAAAGTAAAACTTCCAAACATTGAGGAAAAGAATATTGAAGCACAAGTATATTATGGAAAAATAGATGAGAATGGTGTTGTAGATGATATTACTATTATACCAATGGAATTAGAAAATACAGATGAAGAAAATAGAACATATACTTATAAGGCAAAAGTAAAATTAGTAAATGGTGGAAACTATGGATATACTTTTAGAGTAATGCCAAAAAATGAAATGATACTTGATTCTGAAAATTTAAACCTAGTAAAATGGATTACAAAATAAGCGCTTTGTAAAGTTATAACAAAGAAAAGACACTGTAGAAGGGAAGGTTTTTAATGAAAAAAACAAAAATTATTTGTACATTAGGACCAGCAGTAGATAATCAAAAAATTCTAGAAAGATTAATTTCGGCAGGAATGGATGTTGCCAGAATAAATTTTTCACATGGAAATTATGAGGACCAAGCAAGCAGAATTGAAACATTAAAAAGAGCAAGAGAAAATGTAGGAAAATCAGTAGCACTACTATTAGATACAAAAGGTCCTGAAATTAGAATTGGAAAATTTGAAAATGGCGAAATTGAACTAAAGGCAGGAGACATTTTTACTTTAGTAAATGAGGATATTTTAGGAAACAAAGAAAAAGTATCTATCACATACAAAAATTTATATAATGAAGTAAACATTGGAACCAATATTTTAATAAATGATGGTATTATTAAAATAGAAGTAATAGAAATAAAAGGAACAGATATTGTATGCAAAGTTATAGATGGTGGGCATTTAACAAACACTAAAAGTATTAATATACCAGGAATGCCAATTAATTTACCTAGCCCAACAGAAAAAGATATAGAAGATATTATATTTGGTATAAAAGCAGGATTTGATTACATTGCAGCATCTTTCGTTCGTAGCAAAGAAGATGTACTAAATATTAGAAAAGTATTAGAAAAAAATGGTGGAGAGCATATAAAAATAATATCTAAAATTGAAAACAGACAAGGCATAGACAATTTCGACAGCATTTTGGAAGTGTCTGATGGAATTATGGTAGCAAGGGGAGACTTAGGAGTAGAAATTCCTATGGAAGAAGTTCCAATATATCAAAAGCAATTTATTAACAAATGCAATAAAGCTGGAAAGCCAGTTGTAATAGCAACACAAATGTTAGAATCAATGATACATAGTCCAAGACCAACAAGAGCAGAAGTAAGTGATGTTGCAAATGCTGTATATGATATGGCAAGCTGTATAATGCTTTCAGGCGAATCTGCAATGGGAGAATACCCAGTAGAGTGCGTAGAAACAATGGTAAGAATTAGTAAAGCTGTAGAAAACTCTATAAAATATTGGAAAAGATTTAAAACAAAAGAACATATATGTGACAATACAGACTATGAATACAATTTAAATTACTCAACATGTTTAACAGCTATGGACTTATGTGCAAAAGCAATATTTTGCTATACAGATACAGGCAGAACTGCAAAAATGATAGCAGGTTTTATGCCAGAATGTCCAATTTATGTAATTACATCTAATAAAGAAATAGAAAAACAATTATCTTTAGTATGGAACACATACACAATTTTAGTACAGCAAAAAGAAAATATAGATGACATGATAGATGACGGAATTAAACTTGCTAAAGAAAACGGCTACATTAATGAGGGAGATATTGTTGTAATTGCAGGTGGTGCTTCAATTTTAGCAGGACACGAGCATGCAAAATTAAACAAAACAATAGGTGGAGTGTTAAAAGTGTGAACATAATGTGAATTCTAGCAGCTGTATATTGACTTTTGCTAATGCATAAATATATAATAATTAGCGATTAATATTTGAAACGTAAAAGGAGTTTTTAGATGCTAGAACTTAAAAACATTAAAAAAACATATATAACAGGGGATGAAAAGGTAGAAGCACTAAAAGGAATAAATTTAAAATTCAGAGAGTCAGAATTTGTTTCTATTTTGGGGCAAAGTGGTTGTGGAAAAACAACATTATTAAATATTATAGGTGGCCTAGACAGATATACATCAGGCGACCTTATTATTAATGGCAAATCTACTAAAAAATTTAAAGATAGAGATTGGGATGCATATAGAAACTATAAAATAGGTTTCGTATTTCAAAGCTACAATCTAATAGCACATCAAACAGTATTATCAAATGTTGAACTTGCACTAACAATAGGTGGAATTTCTAAAAAAGAAAGAAAGCAAAGAGCAATTAAAGCATTAGAAGAAGTAGGATTAAAAGACCAAATAAATAAAAAACCAAACCAACTATCTGGTGGCCAAATGCAAAGAGTAGCTATAGCAAGAGCCCTAGTAAATAACCCAGACATAATTTTGGCAGATGAACCAACTGGAGCTTTAGACACAAAAACAAGTATACAAGTAATGGAAATACTTAAAAAAATATCTAAAGATAAGCTAATTATAATGGTAACACATAATCCAGAACTTGCTGAAAAATATTCTAGTAGAATTATTAAAATTTTAGATGGTACCATTACAGAAGATTCAAACCCAATCTTATATAATGAAAACATAGAAACAAAAGATACCTCATCAATAGGTAGAACATCTATGAATTTTCTTACAGCATTCAGGCTAAGCCTAAATAATTTACTAACAAAAAAAGGCAGAACTATATTAGTAGCATTTGCAGGCTCAATAGGAATTATTGGCATTGCACTAGTTCAAGCTGTATCAAATGGCTTTCAAGGGTATGTTGATAGTATTCAAGAAGAGACCCTAACTTCGTATCCACTTACCATTATGCAAGAAACAACTGATATGACTAGTATGCTTCTTTCAATGACTTCAGACGATACCAATAAAGAAGCCACAGGAACAGTAGAAGAAAAACAATATGTTTCTGATATGTTATCTAACTTAAGCACTAATGATTTAAGAAGTTTTAAAAATTATTTGGAAAATAACTATAATAAAATAGAAAATGATATATCATCAGTAAAATATTCATATAGCGTAGAACCAGCAATTTATACAAAAGATGTAACTGGAAAAATTGCAAAATTAAATCCTAGTAACTTGTTTAGGACTTCATCAACTATGATGTCTTCATTTACATCAGCATATTCTCAAATGACTGATGACAAAGAGGCTATTAATAATTCTTATGACATTTTAGCAGGACGTTTGCCAGAAAGCTATAATGAAATGATAATAGTTTTATCTCAGCCAAATACTATTTCAGACTTACTTATTTATTCATTAGGCTTGCGAGATCCAGAAGAATTATCTGATATAGTAACTAAAATTATGAATGGTGAAAAAACAGACATAAATAATGAGCCACTTACGCTTTCTTATGAAGACCTAATGAATGTAGACTTAAAGCTAATAATGGGAACAGATACATATAAATATAACGAAAAATATAATATATATGAAGATATGTTACAAGATGAAAAATACTTAGAAAATTTGTATAATAAAGCAATAAACTTAAAAATTGTAGGAGTTGTTTGCCCAAAAGAAGGAACAACTTCAATGATGCTAAATACAGGAGTTTTATATACAAGTGACTTAATAGATTATATAATTGACAATTCTTCGAAAACAGACATAGTAAAAAAGCAACTTGAAAATACAGAAGTAGATGTATTTTCTGGTTCGAAATTTGAAGATAAAAACAACAAATTAGACCTAAATTTTCAAGACTTAGTTAGTGTTGACAGTAGCAAACTTGAAAGTGCATTTAATGTTAAAATAGACCAAAACGAATTACAAAAACAAACACAAAATTATATGACAGAAATAACTAATTCAATAACAACAGACACTACACCTGCCAAAAAAGCTTTTGCAGATGGTTTAAATACTTTAGCAAATGGAATGTTTGAAAGTATAGAAGGAGAATTTGGAATAGATGACATAGATAAAATTGTTTCTAATTATTTAAACAAATCTGAGCCATCAAAAATATTAAGCTCACTTGAAACAAAATATGTGATTCCACAAAGTACTTTCAAACAAGCATATACTGGTTTGTTAAAAAGTCTATTACAAATATATATAAACACATATAACAGTATGTCTTTAGTTTTGCCACAAGGTGGAAATACTGGAAGTGATAATAATCAAAATAGCAATACAGAAAACGAAAATATAGAAAACAACAACTCAGAAACTAATAATAATGTAGCTAACTCTCAAAATCAAAATACATTTCCTAATGTACAATCAGGTAAAGTAGTTGTTAATAAACAAATGCTTCCTTCTATTATTTCAGCATTTACAAGTAGTGCAGCAATAGAACAAACAGAAAACACAATGGCAAAAGTAATGACAGAAACAGTTATGAAAAAAGATATCTTAACAAAAGTAGGAGAACTAACAGCTAACTTAACAAATAGTTTTGCATCAGCATTTAATGTAGATGAAGAAAAAATAGCAGGTTCATTTAAACTTAAAATGACAGAAGAAGAAATAACAAGAATAGTAACAGCAATGATGTCAGATACACAAACTACTGCTAAAACAAACTTAATATCTTTAGGCTACCAAGATAAAGAAGAACCTACTTATATTTCCTTCTATTTTGATAGCTTTGACGGAAAAGAAAACTTTATAAACTTTATAGATACATATAACGAAAAAATGGAATCACAAGGCGATAAAGAAAAAATAATAAATTACACAGACACAACAGGAATACTTATGGAATCAGTTAAAACAATAGTAAATGCAGTAACTTATGTATTAATAGCATTTATATCAATATCACTTGTGGTATCATCAATTATGATAGGAATAATTACATATATTTCAGTATATGAAAGAACAAAAGAAATAGGAATATTAAGAGCTATTGGTGCTTCAAAACACAATATATCTTCAATATTCAATGCAGAAACATTTATAATAGGATTACTTTCCGGACTATTCGGAATAGGAATTTCATATTCATTAATACCTATTATTAACTCTGTACTACATCACTTTACAGGTAACATACCTTTAAATGTAACACTATACTTTAATAATGCAGCAATATTAGTAATACTAAGCATTATACTTACTTTAATAGGAGGATTAATTCCTGCTAAAGCTGCATCTAAAAAAGACCCAGTTATAGCATTAAGAACAGAATAATTTTGACTGCTTTGGAAAAACATCTCTTAAGTGGCAGTTTGCCACATTTAAGATATATATTGAAAGATTACTGATTATTAAAACAGTAATCTTTTTTTGTATAAAAAACCTTAACTTTTAATAAATTCTTTAAATAAGCACAAATTTTATTATTTTGTCATATTATGTAGTATAAACAAAAAATAAGGAGGAAAAGAAAAAAATGTTTAATCGTTATAGAAGATGTTGCTGCCAAAACAACTATAACCCAGAAGTAATAGAAAACTTATGTAAAAATGTAGGCACTTCTGCTGAATATGAAGAAACAAATAACTCTGGCTGTGGTTGCATGCAAAATATGCAAACTAACTGTACCTGTGGATTTGACGATGAAGAAAGTGCATTTCCATCAAATCCAATGCTAGCACAAAGTTATGTTCCTATACAAAAAATGAACAGAACTTTCACACCAAAATGTGGATTAAAAATGGGAACAATTTATCCTGAACTAGTAAGTCCTTATGTACCAGGTCAAGGAATGGCTGAAATAGAATATTTAAAAAATGCAAACGAAATTGGGGAGGGATGTAACAGATGATGAACAATAGTGATATGTTTGGTGGATGTAGTGATACAATTACAAACTGCAATTGTAACTATACTCCTCAAGGAATAAATGCAGCATTTGGATACAATACAGCAAATGAAGCAAATAATGGAGATTGTGGATGTATGTCAAATGATGATAATATGGAAACAAGACAAGAAATGTTAAACAAAATTAGAAGCTTAAATTTTGCTATTATTGAGCTTGGTCAATATTTGGATACTCACCCAGATGATAGAAAAGCCCTTTGCTTACACAAAGAATATTGTAATCAATATAGAGAATTAACAGATAATTATCAAAAAGTTTATGGACCACTTACTATTCATTTCCCATGTAATAAATGGAGATGGCTAGAAGAACCATGGGCTTCGTTCATTTTGGAAACTATTTGCATTTTTTATTGAAGCATGTTAAAATGAAGCTAAAGAAAAGCACAATAAGCATATAAAAAATAAAAGAAAGAGAGGATTTAGTAATGGAAGAAGAAAATAAAAGTAAATATAAGTTAAGTAGAGTATTAAGTTTAGTAGCATTATTTGTATTAATAGTATTCTTAATAGGAAATGGAATATCGTATGCAATGGGAGGTACTAATATATATTCATGGATATTAGAAAAAATTGGAACAAGTAAAGAATATGAAGAAAATGAAGAGCATGAAGAATATGAAGAATCAAAAACAGATATTAATCAAGTAGTAGAAAAAAATGGAGTTAAAGTTACATTAAGGGATATAGCATATGATACTAACTTCTTAATAATGGGCTATATGTTTGAAACAGAAGATTTATGCCAAAAATCATATGATTTAGGATATTACCAAATTGACCAAAATGTTCAAGACAAAAATGAGGTAATTGTAAATATGCTACAAACTACAGCAGAAATAGAATTTCAAGCTAAAATATCTGATGGACAAAATGAAACATATATAGGAAATTATTCAGATCCAAATAGTGGTTTTAAATTAGAAACTTATCTCATATCTCTTTCAGATAAAACTCAAACTTTTGCAAGGGTAATTTCAAAAGATCAACTTGAATTATATGTAGTAATGGATATTTCAAAATATAGATTTGATGACACAGCAAATATAGAAATAATTATAAAACAATTAGGCATGAACATGGTTGAAGCAATGCCACCAATATTTGAAGGTGAATGGAACTTTACAGTAAATAACTTAAATAAAGGAATAACAGAAATAAAGAATTATATAAGTACAGAATTTGAAATTGGTCAAGATAATCTTTTAGAAGTAGAAACAGATAGACAAAAAACACAAGAAATTGCAAATAGATTTGTAGAAGCTTTAAATGCAAAAGATATAAAAACAATGCAAGAATATGGAAGTTCAGATGCTGTTGCAACAGTACAAAAATATAATATGACAAATATGGAATCACCAAAATTTTCACATTATATGGAAGAAAGTAATTCATATTATTATTTTGCACCATATGAGTTTGAATATAATGGAATAACTGATCCTCAAGATATAAGTTTAGCCTATTTTCTTGTTTTGGAAGAAAGAGATGGTAAATTCTTAGTAACTTGTGTTGGAGCAACAGGCTAAGTAGGGTTTTCTCCTTTTCGTTTTAAAATATTATGTAATATGAACAATAACAAAAGAATTTCAAAAAAATAGAGGTGTTTTTCATCTCTATTTTTTTATGCAACAAGGCTGAGTTATCTTTTGGAAAACTACTTCTTATCTACAAATAAATAGAAAGTTATATATTTATTAACTTATAATATTTATATTACAATTGCATTACGTTTATATTACAGTTGTTGCATTTTAATAGCTTATCTGATAATATAAAAATAGAGTTATTGTAATATATGGAGGGAATACTATATGTCAATAGAATTAAAACCACATAATGAAGAAACATATATAAAAGTTAAAGAAAAATTTCAAACCAGTAATAAGGTTGCTGTTATTCATCCAACTGGAACTGGAAAAATGTATATAGCTTTAAAAATGTTAGAAGATAATAAAGAAAAAAAGGCAATTTATATTGCACCTTCTAATTCTATATTACATGACTTAAAAAAGAACATATTCGCAGAAGGAATGAATATGTCTGATTTTCCAAATCTAAAAAGAATTACTTATCAAAAATTAGCAAGATTATCTAATGAGGAAATTCAAAATTTAGATTTTGACATTATTGTTTTAGATGAATTCCACCATTGTGGAGCACCAGAATGGGGAAAAGGCGTAGAAAGATTAATACAAAAATGCCCTGATGCTAACGTATTAGGACTATCTGCCACACCATTAAGATATTTTGATGGATTAAGAGATATGTCAGACGAAATATTTGATAATAATGTTGCATCTGAAATGACTTTAGAAGAAGCAATAAAACAGGGAATACTTCCTGAAGCTATTTATGTTAGTACTTTGTATGGCTATGACGCAGAAATAGAAAACATACAAGAAAATATAAATAAAATAAAAGATAAAGAAAAAAGAGAACAAGCACAAGAATTATTTGATATTTTAAGTGAAAGATTGGATGAAAATACAAGAAATTTACCAGAATTATTTATGGAATATATGAAAAATAAAAGTGGCAAATGGATTGTTTTTTGTCGAAATATAGAAGATATGCAAGAAAAAATGGAACAAGCAAGAAATATGTTTGGAAGAGTTAACTCTAATATAACTATTAGGGGGGTTTCTTCTCAAATAAGAGAAAACGAACAAATTCTAACTGACTTTGAAAATGATAATGATGAAAACTCATTGAAACTATTATATGCAGTAGATATGCTTAATGAGGGTTATCATATTAAAGACTTAGATGGTGTTATTATGATGAGACCAACTTTATCACCAACTATATTTACACAGCAATTAGGAAGAGGATTAACCGTAGGAGATAATAAAATACCTGTTGTTTTAGATTTAGTAAATAACTTTTCTACTTGTAAAATTATAGAAGACTTTACAGAAAGAATGAAAGCATACAAAGGAAAAACAGGCACAAGATTGCCAAGAGACGAAACAAAAAGTAGAATTTCTATATTTGATAAAACAAAAGAATTTATGGAAATTGTAAAAAAAATAACTGAATTATCAAAAAGAAATAAAATATCATTAGAAGAAAAAATACAGATATTTGAAAAATTTAACACAACAGGGGAAGAATTAACTGGAGATACAATTTTTGAAGGATATCCAATAGGAAAATGGGCTATACAAATTAGAGCATCAATAAAACGTCAAAATACCGGAAAAAATCAAAGAGCAGAAATTAATCCAACAGAAGAGCAATTAGATAGACTAAATACCTTAGGAATATTAGATAGGCAAATAGAAGCTACAATAGATGAAAAAATAGAAATGTTAGTTGAGTGGATGAAAAAATATCCACAAGCTGAAATTAAACGAAATATTCCAGAAGGTATCTTAAGAGGTTATGCTACAACAGAAGAAGAATATTTATCGATTATTGCACAATATCAAAATATGCAAAGATATTATCTTTATATAAGACAAAGGAAAAATGATGGAAAACTTACAGAAGAACAAATTTCAAAATGTAAGGAAGGAAATGTTAGAGGTATCTTTGGCTATCCAACTGTAGTAGAAGAACTAGTAAAAAAGACTGGAGTATCTGAAAGAGAAATTAGCGATATTATTAATAACTATGGAACAATGGAACATTTTATACAATCATATAAAAGTAAAGAACAAGATGACTTACAAAGTATTGAAATAAGAAATTTAGCAAGTTCTATGCTAAGGAACACAATCGATATTGATTTAAACCCTAATAGTAAAGGCTATGATGCTTTATATTCTGATATTATGCATATAGAACAAACTGATAATACTTTAGAGTTATATTCTAGTGAAAAGCTTAAAGAACAGCTAGAAACTTTATTACCAAGAGAAAAGTATATAATTGAAAGAAGATATGGCTTATTATCAGATGAATTATCAAGAGATTTAAAGAGTGTTGGCTCTACAATGAAACTAACAGAAAATAGAATTAGGCAAATACAAATAAAAGCATTGAGAAAATTAGGATTCTCTTATAAAGCAAAGCAATTTCGTTATACTTTTGATAAAAGCGATGTTTTAACAGAAGATGAATGCAAAACAATTGATGAATTAAAAAATAATCTATATGCAAGTGACTTAATATTTCGTAATAACCCACATATATCACCTAACGATGCAAAAAATGAAGATATTATAAAAGCTTTTGAACTTATAAAAAATATGAGAGAAATAACAGAGGAAAGAGAAGAACAACAATGGCAAGAAAAATTAGAAAAACTTAATACACCATTAGAAGATACAAATATATCTGTTAAAGCATATATGTATTTGCAAAAAAGAGGATTAAAACTAATAGGTGATATAAACCTGCTATCACCTGAAGATAACGTTAATTTACTAGAACTATTAGGTAAACAAGCATATATAGAATTTTTAAAAGAAATAGCCCAATATGGTGAACTTAATACTGATATAAAACATTTAGAAGAAATGCCAGAAGAAGAGATAGCAGAAAAGTTAAGACAGCGAGAAGAAAAACCAAAGAAAGCTTTAGAGCAAACTATAGAGGAGCTGGGTTTTTCAATTAGAACATTTAATGTGCTAAAAAGAGCAGGTATAGAGACATTAGGAGATATTTCAAAATTAACAGAAGAGCAATTTTCAAGAATTAGGAATACTGGTAAAAAAATGTATGACGAAGTTGCTAAAAAACTTGGAGAATATGGACTAACTTTTAGAGAAGATAAAGAGTTAGAAGATATTAAAAAAGGGGGAGCCTCAGAAAATGAAAGCCAGGCAACTCATGAGGCAGGAAATGAAGATACATTTATTGAAGATGTATTAGAAAATGCAACTAGACGAGTGGAAGTAAGAAAGCAAAATGAACAAGCAGAAGAATTAGCCAAAAAATATGAAGAAGTATTTGGAAAAAGAGCATCAAATGATGGACAGCCTTTTAATAACGATGGCAATAGGTAAAAGATGGAGGTTAAAATGGAAGAACCTAATGAAACAAGTTTACAAGTTATATCTAACACCGGAATATTGAAAAAAATAATTAACTTTATTAAAAAAATATTCTATAAAGAAGACGTTAACTTATCAATTAATGCTAGTAAATCTTTAAATAGTAAAAGCACATTTTTAAAAAACATTAAGTTTGAAGAAGACCCAGATAAAGCAATGCTACTAAAGTTGCAAGACGATTTAGAAAAAAATGGTATTAATGCAGAAAACGCATATAAATTAACCAAAAATTTATCTGAAACTCAAAAAAATAAATTATTAAATTTATATAAAGAACAAATAAAAATGTATGAAGCTAGTATAAAAAACTATAAGAATAAAATTCTAGCAACAAGAAAAAATGCGATATAAATATTATAGAAATAAGAGGTTATAATAGTGAAAGATAAAAAACAAGCTAAAGATATATCAGATGAAGAATTAATAGAACTTTTTAATCAAGCCAGTTCTAGTCAAGAAAAGTTACAATATTTTTCAAGAATTAAAGATGTTCAATTACAAGTGAAACTACTACAAGATATAACAGAAAGTGAAAAATATAAATTTATTGGGAAATTAAGGACGTCACAAAGTATAGCAAATGCATTGAACAATCTAGGTGAAGATGAAACAAAAAGAAAAACTTTTAATTTTGTTGCGAAACAATTTAAGGGGAATAGCATAGGATTATTGGAAATATTAACTCGAATTGACTTTGATGTAGAAATTCCACCTAATATGCTAACATTTCAATTAAACAATATTAACGCATTGAATTTAGATTTTCTAATAAATTTTCAAAAACATTTAGGTAATCATAGCCAAATGAAATTTAAAATAAATGAAAAAGATGACTCTCGTTATATTGAGTATTCATTTAGTGAAATTTCTGCAATTATAGCAAAAATAGAAGAATTAACAGCAGATATACCTAAAGAAATGGATGAAGCAAATAAATTTTATACAATATATTCAAGAATAACAGGAATGATGACATACGACAATGATTGCATAAATGCTAGAAGAAAACTACAAAGAAATAGAACAGCTTTAAGTTCAAATAAGTACAATGAAGAAATGAAGAAAATAAGAAAAAATCCAGCTGGCTTATATGGAGGTTTAGTAGATGGAAAAGCAATCTGTGCAGGATATGCGTTAATACTTCACGAAGCTCTAAAATATGTTGGAATGAAATCACAATATGTTTGGGGTTATGGAGCGCGAGGACATGCATGGAATCAAGTTCAAATAGATGGTAAATGGTATAATGATGATCCAACGTGGGATTCATCTTCTTCACAATATTATAGAAGCTATAAATATATGTTATTAAATGACGCAGATTTTGACATATCACACGGAGAATTTTCTTATGGAAGACCAAAAACTTACCATAAATGTACAAGTAGATTTGATTATAGTAAAATAAAAGGACTTTCTACTTACCAAATCATAAATGTGGAAAGGGCAGTATAGAATATGAGTGAAAAAATAAACGATAAGAATTTATTAAGGATTATAAAAGTAAAAATGTGTACTAATGAATTAAATAATATAGAAGAAATTGAAGATATTTCTATTCAAGACATAAATCTTATGAAATGCAAACTAAATATAGACTTGACAGAAATAGCAAAATTAAAAAACTTAAAAAGTATATCTTTGAAATTCTTTGAAATAACAGATAGAGTTGTAGAAGCTATAAATCAATTAGAGTTTATTGAAACAATAGAATTTTCAATGTGTATATTCAAGAATAAGAGCATATTATCAAATAAATTGAAATCTATTACAATATATAATTGTCAAGATTTTAATATTAGTATGATAAATTCTAATATTTCATTAGAAAAATTACAGATAATTCATTCTGGAATGATAGATATTACCAATTTAAAAACATTTCAAAACTTAAAGTTTTTAAAAATAGCCCATTGTAATGTAATTAGTATTCCAAATATTGATGTATTAGAACATTTGGAGCAACTATATTTAAACCATATAGAAATACCATATGATATAGATATATCAAAGATGCATAGTTTAGAACTTATATCATTAAGTGGCTCTAAAGTACCAAACAAAGAAAAATATATTAAAAAATTATATGAGCAAAACAGAAAAATAACAATAGAATTTGAAGAAAATGATTTGCCAATAGAATAGGAGATAGTATGGAAAGTTATAAAAAATTAGAAATAGAAAATAAAGATTATGAATATAAATATGATTATTCTTTTGGAACTACAAATCTGTATAATACAAATATTCAAGAAGAAAATGAAAAAAAATTTGATACTTTATTAAATGGTATTTTATCTAATAATATGAACAAAAAAATAGACGAACTTACTTAAGTTTCGTCTATTCTATTCTTATCTAAATGCTAGATAAGTTTTTCAAATTTTTGTATATAAAATTTACTTTAATAAATTTTATATACTTTTGTACACTTTTATAGTGTACTTTAGTTATTACTATAGTTTTAAAATAACGATGCTTTCTAGGTACGATAAGTCATATTTGTTTTAATTTCAATATTCTATTCATTATGTTATATACTATTAATAGTATATTTTTATTTTTAGTAGAATATAATGATATTCTACTAATGAATATTGAAATAAAAACGATGACGGTTCCCCTTACTAACAAGATTACCAAAACTATTTTGTAATAACTTTGTTGGATATAAATATATTATAGCATTTTTACAATTTTATGTCAATTTTAAAAATATTTTAAAATTATATTGAAAAAGAAACATAAAACCAGTATAATAAAAATGTAAACTAAAAAAAGGAGAGATAAAAATGCCTAAAAATGTAGACAATGAAATTCAAAAGTTTGTAAAATCAATTCAAGAACTTTTAGGAGAAAGATTAAAAAAAGTTATATTATATGGCTCTTATGCAAGACGGAGATTACAATAAACAGTCAGATGTAGACATAATGATTTTAACAGATTTATCTTTTAAAGAAATTGAAGATTATAGAGACAAAGTATCAGATATAGCTTATGATATTGAGTTAGATACAGGTATTATTTTATCTCCAGTAATAAAGAATATAGAAAAATACAATTCTAGAGTTAAATTTATACCATTTTATAAAAATGTTCAAAAAGAAGGAGTTGTTCTAGTAAATGGATAAAGAAACAATAGAAAGTTTTGCAAGATATAGATTAAACAAAGCGAAAGAAACGTTATCAACGGCTAAAATGATTTTAAAAGATGGAAAAGATTTTACAAGTGCTAATAATAGAGCATATTATGCAATTTTTTATGCAATTAGAGCAGTGTTAGCAATAGAAGAAGTTGATTTTAAAAGACATAAAGATATAATTGCTTATTTTAATCAAGAGTATGTAAATAAAGAAATTTTTCCAAGAATGATTGGAAGAAAAATAGCTCAAGCTCAAAGAATACGTGAAGATAGTGATTATGACGATAATTATGAACCATCCTTTGAAAAAACAGAGCAATAAATAAAAACAGCTGAAGAATTGATTAAATTGGTTGAAGAATATATAAATAATTATTATAAAAAAAATTAAGATTATAAAAAAATATGTTATATAAAAATGTTTAAGTAAATATATAATAGTACCTAAGTGGATATATTCAAAATGTCCATTTGAGGCACTTTTTGAAAAGTTAAATTGGACATTTTGAAACTATTAAAAAACCGAAAAACAAATAAAGAAAGAATAGGTATAATATGAAAATTTTAGAAAATAGCAGGGAATTTACCTGTTATTTTTTTATGTGTTTAATAAATCTAAAAAAATTTAAAAATAGGGGAGGATAAACCTAGTTTTAGGGAGCAAATAAGTAAGAGGGTAAATTTAAAAGAATAACACTGAAATAAAAAAATATACTGTATAGAGAAATAAGTTTGAAACTCTTTTCAAAACGGTGACATTTAGAAAACTTTAATACCACTTGTACCGTGTGAATTCAAAAAATTACTAGATGTTATATTATAGGAGGAAAAAATATGAAATTAATGCAAAACGTTAAAGAAATATATTCGAAAGATGGCAAGAATTTGCTTGAATTAATTCAAGAATGGGTAGATGAAAATAATTATCTTTTTTATTCCCAATATAATGAAGAAAACGCTAATATAAATAAAAAATAGTTATCACAATTTAAAGCAAAAGGAGGAACGAAATGTATGAGTTAGAGGATAATTATTTAAATTTAAAAGAAGAGGTTATATGGAAAGTAGCAATTTATGTAAGATTATCAAGAGAAGATGAAAAAGACGAAAAATATAAAGGACAGTCTGAAAGTATAGAAAATCAAATCAAATTTTTAAAGAAAATAGTTCAAACTAAAGGCTGGAATTTAGTAGACATTTATAAAGATGACGGCTATACTGGTACAAATTTTAATAGGCCTGATTTTCAAAGAATGATAAAAGATATTGAAAATGGCAAAATTAATTTGGTAATTACAAAAGACTTATCAAGGCTTGGTAGAGATTATATAGAAACAGGAAGCTATGTAGAAAAATATTTTCCATCTAAAAAAATAAGATATATTGCAGTAAATGACAATATTGACACATTTGACAAAAAAAATTCCAATAATGATATGACACCTTTTAAATCTGTTATAAATGATATGTATGCAAAAGATATTTCTAATAAAGTAAGAACAGCAATGATTACAAAAGCAATGGAAGGAGAATGCATAAAATCATTTTTGCCATATGGATATAAAAAAGATGAAAAAGATAAAAACAAGATTTTAATTGATGAAAATGTAGCAGATGTTGTAAGGCAAATTTTTAATTTATATAAATCTGGAAAAAGCAAAAAACAAATAGCAGATTACTTAAATGCTTCAAATATTATTACACCACTAAAGTACAAAAATGAAAATACAAATTATTATAATCCTAACAAAAGCAATACATATAAGTGGAATACGACTATTATTAATAAAATTCTAAGAGATAGAATTTATGTAGGAGACTTAGTTCAGCTAAAATACACAAAAATAAATTACAAAGTAAAAAAAACAGTAAAAGTTCCAGAAAAAGAGCAAATAATAATATTAAATCATCATCCTGCTATTATTGACCACCTTACATTTGAAACAGTAAAAAAAATGTTAGATAGGAAAGCGAATGAATGGAATTACTCAAATAGAAAAAAACATTTGCTATCAGGCTTAGTGTTTTGCAAATGTGGTAGCAAAATTACATATAATTTAAATCATGGTAAATTTTCTAGATGCATATGTTCAAACTATAAAAAATATGGAAAAAAAGCTTGCCAAAATGTTCATATGAAAGAAGATGAATTAATTAATAAAGTAACAGAGTCTTTAAGAAATAATATAACAAAATACCTTAATATGGATGATTTAGATTATAGCAAAATAAGCGAAAATACAAATGAAGATTATAAAAAAGATATAGTATATTGGAAAAAGAAAAAAGAAGACTTATGTAAAATAATTAGCAATCTTTATGAAGATAAACTATCAGGGAAAATATCTTTAGATACATTTACAGAACTTATTAAAAAATATGAAGGAAAAAAGGATGAGTGTATTCAAAATTTAGAATTATTAGAGAGAAAACGAAAAGTCTTAAACAAAAATACAAATATAAAACAGAAAGAGCTAAAGAATATAATGAAAGCTATTTTGACCTTTAAAGAAATAAATGAGAATAACAAAAGTTTAGTATTTAAGTTAATAGATAAAATAATTATAAATGACAAAGATATATCTATTCAATATAAGTTTAGTCTAATGAAATAGCAAATATTTTGGTTATGATTTCTTCCAAAATGAACGCAGGGTGGCCATGGGAAGGAGGAATGTGTTAATATGTGGACATATAATAAAGTATTAGAATATCCAATTAATATAAAATGCCCTAATGCAAAACTTGCTAAATTTATAATTTCACAATATGGTGGACCAGATGGAGAACTTGCAGCATCGCTTAGATATTTAAGCCAAAGATTTGGAATGCCAGACCAAAAATCAAAAGCAGTTTTAAATGATATTGGTACAGAAGAATTAGCTCACTTAGAAATGGTAGGAACAATAGTACACCAATTAACAGAAGGCTTATCAGCAGAAGAAATTAAAGCTGCAGGTTTAGGAGATTATTATACAGACCATGGAGTAGATGTATATCCACAATCAGCATCAGGAGTACCATTTACAGCAGCATACATTGCATGTAAAGGTGACCCAATAGCTAATTTACAAGAAGATTTAGCAGCAGAACAAAAAGCAAGAGCAACTTATGAAAAGTTAATTGATTTATGTGCAGATGACCCAGATGTATTAGACCCACTTCGTTTCTTAAGACAAAGAGAAATAGTTCACTTCCAAAGATTTGGAGAAGCACTTCGTGGAGTACAAGACAAGTTAGCAGAAAAAAGATTTTATACAAACAATATGAATTTTAACAATAACAATAATAACAATAGCAATAATGATAATGACTGTGGCTGTCAAAACAACAACTAAAGCTTTTAAATTTGAAAATAGTGAAATAATATGCTATAATATAGTTAGTTTCTTTTAATAACTTCCGTATAGGCATTATAAGAAACACAGTAAAAAATAATTTTTCGGAGGAGATCTAAAATTGGGAAGCAAAAAACTTTTCAAAGAAACTATCAAAAAGATTGCCGTGTCAACCAGAATGGTAAATGGCAATCAAATTCGGCAGACCGTAAGGCTCACATTTGAAAGTGGAAAAGTATTTAGCAAAACAGAAATAATTCATAGCATCAATTCTTCTACTTGGTATGAAGACCTAAACATTGGAGATGTTGTAGGTGTCACTTATGGAAGAGATGGAGTTATGAAGAAGGTTGTACGGCTGCATTCATAATCAAAAAAGACGGGGAAATTTTTCCCGTCTTTTTCTTTACAAAAAAAGTCAAAATTTTAAAAATAAAAATTGTTACATATATAAAATAAAAATTTAAAAATTAAATTAAAAAATTGGAAAAATAAAAATAAAAAACTAACACATAATAATAACGAAAAAATAGTTCCATTAAACTGTTTTTGAAGCTAAATAAAAAAGCATTAAAAATTTATATGAAAAAAATTTTAGCTTAAATAAATATATAAAAAATTTAATGGAGAAAGGTGTTAAAGATGAAAAAACTTTATTTTGTAATAGGTATACTATTTCTTATAATTATATTATCAATGCAATTTACAACAACAATTTTTGCAGAAACAACAAAATTAGACTCTGCTGAAGTAAGTGTAAATAAAACAAAAATTGCACCAGGAGAAGAAGTGAATTTAGTTGCTAGTTTTGGTAAGGCATTAGGGGCATATACAGTAAATGTTGAGTATGATAAAGATGTATTTGACTATGTTCGTTCAGAAGGTGGAGAAGCTAGTAATCAAAATGGAAAAGTAATACTTACTTATTATTATTCACAAGGCCAAGGTAATCCAAGGTCAAATGCAATTATTACTTTTAAAGCTAAAAATAATATTTATGCAGATACACCAACAGATTTCTCTGTAACTTTAACAGGTTTATCAAATCCAGATAATAGTGAAGAATATGAAGACATTGAGGAGCCTTTTAAAAAAGACATTTTAGTACAACCAAAATATGTTGATTACAATTTAAAATTAGAATACACAGGAGTAATTTTACCAAACTTAGAGAAGAATATGAACTTAATTACAGAATCTGCTCTAGGTAAAAACTATGAACATGTTAGACTAACAATGGAAGTAACTAAAGCTCCATCAAAAAATGCAACTGTAAAATTACTTGCAATAGACGATGATGATGCACAAGTAGATTTACTTCATAGTGGCTGGGGTGAAGAAGGTGGCTACAAACTTGGAGGAAAAGATGTAAAACAAGTTTTAGCATTAAGAGGAGAATTTAGTGAAATTGGAGATTATACAATACACGTAAAATTAATAGACAGAGATAATGAAGACAAAACAATTGCAGAAAAGAACTTTAATATAAAAGTAGGCCAAACAACAACAGAAACAAATAAAGATAACAAACCAGAAACAGAAAAGGAAAAGCCAGCTACTTTACCAAAAGCAGGAGGAACTGAATATACTGCTATAACTATTGTTGCTACTATTTTAGCATCTGCATATTTGCTTTTAACTAAAAAATTTAAATAAAAATTTAAAATTATGAGTGGACACTAAGTAAGTTAAATTACTTAGTTCCTACTCTATTTTACATAAAAATATTATACAAGAGAGGAGCATATTATGAAAGAAAAAGTTGGAAAGATAATTAGAATAATATTATGGATATTTATAATTGTTGCTAGCATTTATATAGCTTATGGAATTTATAGAGAAAGTAGAATTAGAGACTATGAAGATGGAAATGTTATACAGCCTACAGAAAATTCTACAATAGAAGAACCTTCTACAAATGAACTTATGCAAAATGAAGTACAAAATGAGGCAACAGACAATAATGTAGAAGAAAATACACAAAGCAATAATGAGGTGAAAAATACGCAAGCACCAAAACCTACAAGTAGTAGTGAAGAAAAATTGCCAAAAGAAATACCTACAACTTACAAAGGCTATACAGTATCAGCTAGATTAACAATTCCTAAAATAAATTTAGACACTTATGTGTTTAAAAACTATAGTAAATCTGCATTAGACACTGGATTAACAAGTTATTATGGGGGAAATCCAAACGAAGTAGGAAATTATTGTGTAGCAGGTCATAATTTCCTTAGAAAGAACATGTTTGGAAGACTTACAGAATTAAAAAAGGGAGATAGAATGACTTTAACAGATAAAAAGCATGGAGCAATTACTTATCAAGTATATGATATATACAAAGTAAATCCTGATCAAACTGAAGTTTTATCGCAAGAAACAAAAGGTAAAAAGGAGATTACATTAATTACATGTAGTGATTATACAAGTAAGAGAATTATTGTAAAGGCAAGAGAAGTAGTTTAAAAATTGAAAGGAATTAAGACACAAAATGAAAAAGTTAGTAAAAATAATCTTGTTTGTAATTTTGGGCTTAATAGTAATCTTTTTTATAATATTTTCTTTACTGCAAAATAATGTGGCAGATCAACAAAAAAGAATTTCTACTACATTCCCAGAAGATTATAAACCATATATTGAAGAACTAAAAAAACAACATTCAAATTGGGAATTTAAAGCCTTATACACTAATTTAGATTGGAATTATGTAATAGGTAAAGAAAATGTATATGGAAAAAATTTAGTACCAAAATCATATTCAGATAGTTGGAAAAATACTAAAAAAGGTGAGTATAATGTAGAAATAGATGCAGGCTGGGTAGATAGTTCAAAACAGGCAGTAGAATATGCAATGGATCCAAGAAATTTCTTAAATTCTGTTAGAGTATTTCAATTTGAAGAATTATCATATAATTCAAATACAAATACTTCAAGCAATATTGAAAAAATACTTTATGGTACAGAATTTTATAACAAAATTGTAGAATACAAAACATCAACAGGTAGTAATGTAGTTACAAATAAAAAATACTCAGATTTAATTTTAACAGCTGCCAAAACGTCTGACGTAAGTGGCTTCCATTTAGCATCTCGTATAAAGCAAGAAGTGGGACCATTTTTATCACATAGTTCAATTAGTGGCACAGTAGAAGGGTATAAAGGACTATATAATTTTTATAACATAGGAGCAACCAGCTCATCAGAGCCTTTAGGAGCTATAAAAAATGGACTTCAATTTGCTAAAGATGGAAAGGGTGCAAGCAGTTCTACTAAATCAAAATATTTAATACCATGGAATACAAAGGAAAAAGCAATTACTGGTGGAGCAATTTTTATAGGTTCTAGCTATATAAACTTAGGGCAAAATACTATTTATTTGCAAAAATTTCATATTCTAGACAATAGTGGAGATGATAATCTTTTTTGGCACCAATATATGACAAATGTATTAGCACCATATAGTGAGTCCAAACTTATATATAATGGATATTCAAATAGCAAAATGCTAAATTCTTCTAATTCTTTTATTGTACCAATTTATAATAATTTACCAGAACTTCCATGCATTAGCCCTGCTATTAACTCAAAAGATTATACAAGTGATAATAAAAAAGTATATTCAAATGTATCTGGTAGTTTAAATATTAGAACAGGACCTGGTACTTCTTATGATGTAATAACAAGTGTTAACTCCGGAGAAGTAATGACAAGAATAGCAAAAGGCAGGCAAACAGGAGAATTATGGGATAGAGTTCGTTTAGAAAATGGCATTGTAGGCTATGTTTTTCAAGACTATATAAAAGAGGTAAAAGACATTCCTGTTGAGAAAATAAACTTATCTTTGGAAAATACAACTTTACAAAAAAAAGAAAGTGCTACTATAAAAGTAGAAATAACTCCTTCTGACGCAACTAATAAGTCATTAACATTTACTTCTAGCAATTCTGGAATAATAACAGTAGATAGCACAGGAAAACTATTTGGAGTAAGCTCAGGAAAAGCTACAATTACAGCAAAGGCTAAAAATGGCGTAACTGCAAGCATAGATGTGACAGTATATAGCAAAGTCACAGGAATAAAGCTAAAAGAGCAGGACTTATGTTTAGAAGTAGGGCAAAGTTACAGGTTAGTTCCAATAGTGCTTCCAGAAGATGCAAACAACCAAAAAGTAAATTATTATTCTTCACAAAGCAATATAGCAAATATTGATGAAAATGGAAACATACAAGCTATATCTAATGGAAATACCACAATAAAAGCAGTAACAGAAGAAGGAAACTTTGAAAGTGAATTAACACTTACTGTAATACCAAAATTAGAAGAAGGAGCACTTGTATTTGAAAGACCATTACAAGTTAATGCAAATCAAATTATAGGAGTAAATGAAAGAACAACAGTAAAAGAATTGCTAGAAAAGATTAAAACTAATTATAGGCTAGAAGTTGTAAATAAATCTGGAACGATATTAACAGAAGAAAAAGTTGTAGGAACAGAAAGTAAAGTTAGAGTTTATGATGAAGGAAATTTAATTATAGAATATAGAATAATTCTATATGGAGATGTAAATGGAGATGGAAAAATAAATAGCATAGATTTATTAGTGTTGCAAAGGCATATATTAGAACTTAAACCATTAGAAGGTATGTTTTTAAAAGCTGGTAATATTGCCAAAAACGGAAAAGCACCATCATCTATTGATTTATTAAAAATACAAAGGCACATTTTGAATTTGCAACAAATTGATCAAACCTCTAACAATATAATAAATAGTATACAAACAAAACCTAATACAGAAACAATAAAACTAGAAATCAGCAAAGAAACTGTAAAACAGGGAGAAGAATTTAGTGTTACAATGAATGCTGAAAATTTTAAAGTATCAGCTTATGATATTAATCTTCACTTCGATTCTAATAAGCTTGAGCTAATCTCAGAAGCAAAAGATATAAATGTAGAAGATAATAATATAATTTATACTTGGTTTGACGAAAATGGTGGAAAAAATATTAGCAAAAATAAAGAACTAGCTAAATTTAATTTTAAAGCAAAAGAAGATGGTGTAAATAATTTTTCACTAGAAGGTAATTTCTATAATGAAAAAGAAAATTTAGTAACACCAAAAATAGAAGTAGCAGAAGTGAAAATAGGAGAAATAAATGAAAAAGAAAATACTTCAAATGAAAATCAAAATGAAACAAATATAGTACAAAGCAATGATAAAAATAATACAAATTTAGCGATTTTGCGTTTAAATAAACCGGGAATAGTACCTAACTTTAGTAGGGAAATTAAAGAATATTATATTAATGTAAATGAAAGCATTAATGATTTAGAAATTACAGCTGTTCCAGAAAACTCAAATTCAAAAATAGATATAATAGGAAACAAAAATTTAAAAAACGGACTAAATACTATTATAATTAAAGTTACTTCAGAAAATAATCAAAATGAAACAGAATATAAAATTTATGTAACAAAAACATCAAATGGAGAAACAGCAAATGCACAATTAGAAACATTAGCTATTGAAAACCAAACATTAGAGCACAACTTCATAGAAAATATTACAGACTATACAGCACAAGTAGATAACAATGTAAAGAGTTTAAATATTTTAGCAATTCCACAAAATGAAAATGCAAAAGTAATAATAGAAGGAGCTAATGATTTAAAAGTAGGAGATAATACAGTAATTGTGACTGTTATTGCAGAAAATGAAGTTACATTTAAAAAATATAAAATTACTGTTCATAGAAGAAATGAGCAAGAACAAAAAGAAGAAGAATATAAGCAAAACAATGTAAATATTAAGCAAGTAAGCTTAATTGACAACAGTAAACAAATAATAGATAAAAAGCAAGAAAATATGCAAATAAAAAGTGAAAACAGTTTATGGCTTGTAGGTGGAATACTTTTAATAATATTAGTATCTGGGATTGTAATAATTAGAATTTTTAAGAAAAAATAAAAATAATAGTATTATATTAATCTTATTTAAAGAATAATATAATACTATTTTAAATTTATTTTATAAATTTAACAATTGCATGTAATAAAGCCCCATCACTACTTTTCATAACAACATAGTGATTTTTATCATCGTTTGTATAATAACAATTAACTATATTACCAAGTTTTGCACCTGATTTATACATTATTTCAAACTCATTGATTTCACCGAGAATTATATACATCTTCAGGCAAAGCTTCTAATGCATAATCTAAATAATAAATATTATGCATATGTTCATTAACATCAATATCTCTTCTTAAAACCTTAAATTCAGAACAAGGAAGGCTAGAAAGTTCAGGTTGCTTAATTTTTGGAATATCATTTTCACCAAAAACACTTTTATCTTCAGCTTCATATCTACCAATAACATCTTCAGTAATTTTAGCTATACTTCTATTATTTATATTAATCAAGGTCCACTTAGAGCTTGCAATGCAAATAAGTTCACCATTTTTGTCATAAATTTCAAAATCACGAAGGGTATAAAATTTATTAGCATATCCAGCCCAAGTTCTTACAGTAACAGTATCTCCATAACGTACTCTTTTAAAAACTTTAACCTTCCAATGTAAAAGCATCCAAGTAAATCCATTATCATTTATTTCATTAATACCAAAATTCACAGTGTCAGAATGATAACAAGCAATGCTTTCTAGTAATTCTAAAATTCCATGATTAGTTAATAAATTTGAATTGCCAACCTGAGTTAGACCTATGGTATATTCTTTTTCAATAACAGCCATTTTTTAAACCACCCTTTCCACCCAATTATATCATAAAAAATAAAAACTGTTTATTTTTATATTAAATTTATATAAAATTAAAATATATTTATAAAAAATTTTATGACTAATAAGTCAGTATAAAGACATTTTGAATTTTTTATGATATACTAAACATGAAAAAATAAATTAGAGGAGAAATCTTTTTATATGGAAAGAATTAAAATTTATGAAGCTACTGAATTCAATAATGTTAAGGAAATTATTTATAATTCAGTTCAAAAATACAAGGAAAAAATTGCTTTTGTAATAAAACATAAAAAAGAAAATGAAGTACTATATGAAAATGTAACATATACAAGACTATTAGAAGATATTAACAAATTAGGAACTTGTTTTTATAATATGGGATTAAAGTGCAAAAGAATAGCAATTATAGGTAAAAACAGATATGAATGGGTAATTACCCATTTAGCAAACTTACTTGGAGGTATGGTGTCTGTTCCATTAGATAAAGACCTACAATATGATGAACTTGAAAGCTCTATAATAAGAAGTAAAGCAGACTGTATTGTTTTTGATGAAAAACTAGCAGACAAAATTTCAGAGATTAAGAAAAATGGAAAAACAAACTTAACAGAATATGTATGTATGAGTGAAATAGATGGCTTTAAATCTATAAAGGAATTATTACAAAAGGGAGAAGAGGCTATTAAAAATGGCCAAAAAGATTATATTGATGCTAAAATAGACGAAAATGCTATGAATATTTTACTATTTACATCTGGAACAACAGCAAACTCAAAAGCAGTTATGCTATCTCAAAAAAATATTGCATCTAATATTTATGCAATGCAATGTGTAGAAGACATAAGACAAACAGATACCAATATTGCATTTTTACCATTCCACCATATATTTGGTTCTACTTGTATTGTTATGATGCTTGCTTGTGGTGTAAAAAATGTATTTCCAGATGGCTTAAGATATATTAAGCAAAACTTAAATGAATACAAAGTAACATTATTTGTTGGCGTGCCAGTTTTAATAGAAGCTATTTATAAAACTATTATGAAAGAAATCGAAAAACAAGGAAAAACAAAACTAATTAAAGTAGCTACTGTAATTAGCAACGCACTTTTAAAACTACATATAGATATTAGAAGAAAAGTATTTAAACAAGTAATAGATGCTTTAGGTGGAGAACTACGTTTTGTTATTTCAGGTGGAGCACCTGCTGATGCAAAAATTGCTAAAGGATTTAATGACATGGGAATAAAAACAGTACAAGGATATGGCTTAAGTGAAACTGCTCCTGTTATTGCTGCAGAAAATGAAAAGGCTATGTCAAGTGGGTCTGTTGGTGTTCCTATGATTAATGATACAATAGAGATTGACTCTCCAGATGAAAAAGGAATTGGAGAAATAAAAGTAAAAGGACCTAATGTAATGCTTGGATATTACGAAATGCCAGAATTAACAGCAGAAGTTTTAAAAGATGGATGGTTTTACACAGGAGATTTAGGCTATTTTGACAAAAAAGGCATTTTACACATTACTGGAAGAAATAAAAATATGATAGTTCTAAAAAATGGCAAAAAAGTATTTCCAGAAGAAGTAGAAACCTTAGTAAACAGATTAGAATTTGTAGAAGAATGTATGGTTTTTGGCATACCAGATAAAAGAGACAAATCAGATATTAAAATAGCTGTAAAAATAGTATATAATAAAGATGAAGTAAAAGAAAAACAGCCCAATATAAGCGAAGATGAATTATATAAGATTATTTGGAATGAAGTTAAACAGCTTAATACAACTTTCCCAAAGTACAAACATATTCAAAAAATGATACTTACATCTGAAGAATTAATAAAAACTACAACCAAAAAAGTAAAAAGACAAGAAGAAATGAAAAAAATGCTATTATGAAATAAAAAAATAAAGAACAGGTAATTTTTTAATTATCTGTTCTTTTTTGGCTCTCCGTGTTGGACTTGAACCAACGACCTATCGGTTAACAGCCGAGCGCTCTACCGACTGAGCTAACGGAGAATTTTTAAAGATAATATTTCCAAAAGCAAATTTATTATAATATAAATTATTAACTTATACAATACATTTTATACAAATTTTAAAAATAAATTTTTGAAAAAATATTGCCAAAAAAAATAGAATAATGATATAATTTTTTCATAATAAAAAATACACAAAAGAAGGAAGGATAAATATGGGACTATTAGCTTTTATAATTAGCGTAATAGCTGGAATTTTAAGCCTTTTTAAAGCAACAAGATTACCAGCATTTATTGTAGCAATATTTGCAATAATATTTGCAATTGTAGCTACATATCAAAATAGCAAAAAAAGTAGCACCGAGGAAAACAAGCAAAATTCAAAAGCTTTTGAAGTGGGCTCTGTTATAAATTCCGGTGCTGTATGTCTTGCATACTTAATACTATTATGGCTTTAAAAAAATATAAAAATAATTAAAACTGCACTTTAAGTTTAAAGTGTGGTTTTAATTTATTATGCCATAAATGATTTAATAAAAAAATTACCATTTTAAATTATTAAACACAAAACTTATAATTAATAATAGAAGTATAAAAATGTAATGTTTACTAAAAAAATTTAATAAATTAGGAATATATGAAAATTTATCTTGTATAAAATCTTTTACTAACATAATTAGAGAAAAAACTATAAAAACAAGTAATGGAATTCCAAGTATATTATACCAAATAGCATCTAAAAATTGAAAATGAAAAATAGAATTAAAAGACCTAGTCATTCCACAAGCAGGACAATAAAAGCCAGTAACTGCTTTTATAATACAAGTTACTGGCACTATTGCTACTAAAAATAAAAAACTAATTAATATTACTAAAATAATACCGTTTTTTATTCTATTCATTTATGCTAGTCCTTTAATGGATTTCCATTAGCATCTGTATTAATACTTCCAGTTAATATTAAAATTCCTTCAATTAACCCCCAAATACTAGAAACAACTGCTAACATTCCACAACTTAAAATAGAAATTAATAATTGCGCAATAGCCTTTCCAGTATATCCTAAATAGAAGTTGTGAATACCTAATGAACCTAAGAAAATACCTAATAAACCAGCAGCAATTTTTGATTTTTGATTAGGATTTGTATTAACATTCGCATTTTGTGTTGGTGTTGCATTAGTTGTATTAGCATTTGCAGATGCTTTGCAATCTTCGCAAAGTTCTTCTCCATCTTCTATTGGTTTTCCACATTGTTTACAAAACATAAAATTTCCTCCTCTTATTTTTTTGAATATAACATAATTATACAATATTCTACATTTTTTTCAAGACTTTTAGAATATTTTTTATATTACTGTTACTAATTAATGCTTTTATAACTAATTGCTTTAATAGTACTATTAATATATGAAATAAAAAGTGAGGCTATGTCTTCATAATACAAAAAATAAAAATTGCATATCTTTTTTGTTGCTAAAAACTTGTAATCTAATTATAAAAATGATAAAATTTAAAAATAAAAAGTAATTAATACAAAGAAAGTCGAATAAACTAGAATAAAAACTAGAAAGGTGGTAGTATTTTTGGAAAAAGATAAAATTTATGAAATACTAACTAAGGAAATTGACTTAAACCACATAAAAAAAGATGAAGAAATGAAAAAACATACATCTTTTAAAATAGGTGGAAACGCAGATATATTAGTTACTATAAAAAATGAAAAAGACTTAATATATACTTTAAAAGTTGCAAATGAGTACAATATCCCAATAACCATAATAGGCAATGGAACTAATTTATTGGTAAAAGACAATGGAATTAGAGGAATAGTTATTAAAATAGATATAGACAGTGTGCAAATTGAAAGAGAAGAAAATAATGCAATTATAAAATTAGGTGCAGGAGTTAAAAACTGTAACTTGGCTCAAATGCTTCTAAAAGAGCAAATTGCAGGCTTTGAATTTGCAAGTGGAATACCTGGCACAATAGGTGGGGCAGTTTATATGAATGCAGGTGCTTATGGTGGAGAAATGAAGGATATTGTTAAAAATGTTACATATATGGAAAAAGATTTAAGTGTTCATACCATAACAAATGAAATGTGTGAATTTGATTATAGACACAGCATCTTTTCTGAAAAAGATGTTATAATTACAAATGTAACAATAGAATTACCTTATGGAAAAAAAGAAGAAATAAAGCAAAAAATGGACGAGAATATGCAAAACAGAAAAGAAAAGCAACCAATACAAATGCCAAGTGCAGGAAGCACATTTAAAAGAGGTGCAGATTTTATTACAGCAAAACTAATAGATGAATGTGGATTAAAAGGCTACAAAGTAGGTGGTGCAGAGGTATCTACCTTGCATGCTGGTTTTGTTGTAAACACAGGAAATGCAACAGCACAAGATGTAATAGATTTAACAGAACATATAAAAAAAGAAGTTTTAGAAAAATGCTCAAAACAAATTGAATTAGAAATAAAAATTGTAGGAGAATAATTAATTATGAAGGGTTTTTTAAAGTGGTTTCGGCTCTAGTACTAAAATAAAAAGATGGATATTTCTTATATTAATCGGAATTGCTCTTAGCTGTTTTGGAATGGCAAAAATATTAACTAATGAAAGATTAGACTTTTTACCATTACTAGAAATTATTTTGAGCTTTATAGTTGGTTTTAGCTTAGTTGTTATATCAGTAGTACAAATGCAAAGAAGAACTTTAGAACTATTAGTACAAGAAACAGATAATAGAGTTGAAAACGAAAAATCAAAAGTAAATAGTTTAATTTTTAATAAAAAAGTTTATGAACAAGGACCTAAAATTGTAGCTATTGGTGGAGGCAATGGCTTAAATGCAGTACTAAGGGGCTTAAAAAAATATACTAATAATTTAACAGCTATTGTAACTGTTTCAGATTATGGCAAACTTGTTCCAGAATCGAGAAAAATATTAGGCTCAATGCCACTAGATGACATAAAAGAAAGTATTATAGCTCTTTCTGAAAATGAAACTGCTATGAGAAACCTACTTAATGTAAACTTCAGTGAAGGAAGGCTAAAAGACCTTTGCTTTGGAGATATTTATTTATTAGGAATGAAAGAAGTATATGGCGAATTTACAAAATCTATCGAGCAAGCAGAAAATGTACTTAATATTACAGGTAAAGTTCTTCCTGTAACATTAGAACCAATACAAATTTGTGCAGAACTAGAAGATGGAACAGTTATAGAAAGCAAAGATAAAATACCTGAAATAGTAAATTCAAAAGCTAGCAAAATTAACAGAATTTTTATTAATCCTACAAATTGTAAAGTGGCACCAGGAGTTATAGAAGCAATACAAGAAGCAGATGCTATTGTTATTGGTCCTGGTAGTTTATATACTAATGTAATACCAAATCTTTTGGTTAAAGGTGTTGCAAAAGCTATTAAAGAAAGCAAAGGATTTAAAATTTATGTAAGTAATATTATGACAGAGCCAGGTCAAACAGATAGTTACACATTATCAGACCACATTAAGGCAATTAATGAACATACAGGAAAAGGCGTAATTGAATATTGCATTTATGATACAGGGGAATTAATTCCAGAATATGTTAGAAAATATAATATGCAAGGCCAAGAATTAGTAGAAATAGACTTAAGCAAAGCAAAAGAAGAAGGAGTATATTTAATGCAAAGAGAAATTTCTTGCATTACCGATGGTTATATTAGACACAATCCTAATGCTGTTGCAGCCTCTATTATTCAACTTATATGTGATGATTTAAAATTTAAAGATATGCAAAATGATACAAAATATGTTTTACTAAATGATAAATTAAAAGAAGAAAAGAAAAATTTGAAAATAAACAAAAAGAATAATAACATTAGACAAACTAGTAAAAAAGCTCCAAGAGAACCAAGTAAATTCTATAAAAAATATAAAGATAGAATAAAATCTATTCAAGAAGCAGAAATAAAAATGAAAGTAAAAGCTGGAATTTCTATTGCAGAAGATGAACAAAAACCAAAAAAACAGGTAATGCCAAGAGAAAAACAACCAAAAGAACAAATTAAAAATAATAAAACAGCTAAGAATACTAATAAGAAAACTTCAAGACTTACTAATATAATAAAAGGCAATAAAGGTAATAAAAACGCTAAATCTAAAAATAATAGTAAACCAATAGGTAAACACAGCAAAGAACCTAAAAGTGAAGTTAGACCAAAAGAAATGAAGGAATTAGAAGAAAAAGAAAAAGAAGAATTCTTAAAAGCAATAAACAGTCTTAGAAAATAAAAAATAATAGCCGAAAAAACAGAAAAATAATAACCAAAACAAGGAAAACAACAGATAAAACAAATATTTTGGAGGAATATACAAATGAAATATGAACAAAAGGACTTATTATTAGAAAATGGAATAAAAAAAGATTGGATTATAACAAATGGTATAGGAGGATATAGTAGTTCTACAATACTTGGAATTAATACAAGGAAATATCATGGATTACTTGTAGCACCACTAACTCCACCTGCAAGAAGATATGTAATCTTATCTAAAGTAGATGAAAGCTTTGAAAGTGATGGAAAAGAATATATTCTATATTCAAATATGGGAAAAGACTATATTTCAACAGGATATAAATATTTAACTTCATTTGAAAAAGAATATGTCCCAATATTTACTTATGAAGTAGATGGGGCTGTTATTAAAAAATTTATTTGTATGGATTATGGGAAAAATACTGTTTGTGTACTTTACAACATAAAAAACAATGAAAAAAGAACAAAACTAAAAATAACTCCAATTCTTAATTTTAGAGATTTTCATACTACAACTCCAAATACTAACTTTGTTTTAAAACAAGAAATAAAAGACAAAAAAATAAAAGTAACTATAAACAACCAAAATCAAACACCAATTTATATGAACTTATCAGAAGGAAAATACATTGAACATAAAGATGATAACTTTAAAAATATGTATTACATAGAAGAGGAAAAAAGAGGTGGCGATTCAGAAGAAGACCTAGCAGTACCTGGAGTTTATGAAGTTAAATTAAGAGCAAATGAAGAAAAATTTGTTACATTTATTTGCTCACTAGAAGAGAACATAGAAGAATTAGATGGCAGAAACTTAGTTAATCAAGAAATTATACGAATTACAAGCCAATTGTATGACTCATATTTATTAAACAGTAAAAAAGAATATACACAAGAATATAAAACATTAATAAGAGACTACATTATTGCATCTGATAATTTTATAGCATATAGACCATCTTTTGCATTATATACAATGATAGCAGGCTATCCATGGTTTTTAGATTGGGGAAGAGATACCTTAATCTCATTTGAGGGAATTTTTCTTATTCCAAAAAGATTTAAAATCGCTAAAGAAGTACTTTTAACTTGTATTAGAGATATTAAATATGGTTTAGTTCCAAATGGATATTCAGGCTATGATAATAGGCCACTATATAATAGTGTGGATGCATCGCTTTTACTATTTGAGCAAGTTAGAAAATATTTAGAATATACACATGACTACGAATTCTTAAAAAATGAATTATACGAAAAACTAAAAAAAGTCATGGAAGCATATATACAAGGAATTGATTTAGATGGAAATAATATTCATTTGGATGAAGAAGATGGACTGTTATCTTCAGGAACAGAACATACCCAAAATACTTGGATGGACGCCAAAATTGGAGATAGAGTAGTTACACCAAGAAATGGAAAAGCAGTTGAAATAAATGCCTTGTGGTATAATGCATTGTGCATTATGACAGATTTTGCAAAGCTATATAAAGAGAAAGACCTAATAGAAAAATATACAACATTAGCTAATAAATGTAAAAAAAGCTTCATAACTAAATTCTATAATAAAAAAAGAAAAAGTTTAGATGATGTAGTAGGAGATAGCAAAATAAGACCAAATCAGTTATTTGCAATATCTTTATATTACCCAGTAATTGACCCTAGTTCAAATGAAGCAAAAGAAATTTTTAATACTGTTACTAAAAAGCTACTTACGCCTTATGGACTAAAAACATTAGCTAAGGGAGAAAATGGATATAGAGAAATTTATGAAGGTGACCAAATAAAAAGAGATATGAGTTATCATCAAGGAATTACATGGCCATGGCTTTTAGGCATTTATTCAGATAGCTTTTTAAATATCATAAATGCTGAAAAAAATAAAACTAAAAAGAAAGAATTACAAAAACAATATTCTGAATTTGCAAGCAAAGTAGAAGACACATTTTATAATGAAATGTATAAAAATTCTACAGTAGGAAGTATTAGTGAAATTTATAATTCGGCAAAGCCTTATGAAGCTAAGGGAACTTTTGCACAAGGCTGGTCAGTAGCAGAAGTGTTTAGAATAATTATAAAAAATCATGAGCAAAATTAGTTTTTTAACAAATATTAATAATTTACAAATTATTAAACTACGCATTGATTACATTAAAGATTAAATAGTACTAGTTTTCTTGTTTTTTAAATGCCCATTGTAGCAGTAAATTCAAAGAAGCAAGCCAAAGTGGGACCTCTCAAAACTGCGAAAAATAGTACTGTTTAAGCAAATGAAGTTTACTAAAAATGAAAGGACTAAAATCAAAAATGAGAGTTTTAGGAATAGACCCGGGATTTGCTATAACAGGTTATAGTGTTATTGATTATATTGGAAACAAATTCAAACTAATTACAGATGGGGCAGTACTTACCAAAGCAGGAGAGTCATTTCCACAAAGACTGCTAAAATTAAACAACGACCTAGAACAAATAATTGATACATACAAACCAGATGCAATATCTGTTGAAGAATTATTTTTTAATAATAATGCCAAAACAGCTATTAATGTAGCACAAGCAAGAGGTGTTATTTTAGTGGTAGGTTGTAGAAAAGGAATACCTACTTATGAATATACGCCATTACAAATAAAGCAATCAGTAGTAGGGTATGGAAGAGCAGATAAATTACAAGTACAAAAAATGGTAAAAACTATTTTAAAAGTAGATAACTTACCAAAACTAGATGACACTACCGACAGTATGGCAGCAGCAATTTGCCATGCACACTCTGCTAAATTTGCAGAAAGGTTATAAATTAACAGATCTAAAATTCCATTTTGGTGGGTATTTTGGGAAGGCAACATAGTTTTAAATTTATTGTAAAAACAAAAAAAGAAAGGCAAGAAAATGGCTATTTATTTATTGTATGGAGAAGAAACCTATCTTTTAGAAGCAAAAGTGAAAAAAATAAAAAAAGAATTTGGAGAACAGATTTTAGGAATTAACTATATTCAAATTGATGAAACAAATGCAGATACCTTAATTGCAAACTTAGAAACACCAGCATTTGGATTTCCAAAAAAATTAATTATAGCAAAAAATACAGGATTTTTTAAAAAAGAAAAAAAATCTGCAAGCAAAGTTAAACAAACTAAAACAGAAAGCAAAACTGAAAATGCCAATATTTCTATGCAAGAAAAAATAGCAAATTATTTAGAAACTAATCAAAAAGAACTTGCAGAAACAGTTGATTTAATATTTGTTGAACAAGAAGTAGAGAAAAATTCACTATATCAAGTTATAGAAAAAATAGGAGAAATAAAGGAATTTGCACTTTTAAAACTTCCAGAATTAATAACAAATCTTAAAAAAATTTGTAGTGCATACAAAGTAACTATAGATGACAATTCTGCCAAATACTTAGTAGAATGCTCTGGAACCAATATGCAAGACTTAATAAATGAAATTAGGAAATTAATAGAATATAAAGGTGAAGGGGAAAATATTACTAAGGAAGATATAGACAAAATTTGCATAAAGCAAATTCAGGCCATTATATTTGACTTAACAGATGATTTAGGAAAAAAAGACATAAAATCAGCATTAGAAGTTTTTCATGGGCTTATATTAAACAAAGAACCTGTACAAAAAATTTTAGTTACACTATATAATCATTTTAAAAAGCTATATATTATAAAAGTAGCAGAAGAATACCATAAAGATGTAGCTAGTGCAATGAACTTAAAACCTAATCAAATGTTTTTAGTAACAAAATATAAAGCACAATCAAAATATTTTGAAAGACATGAATTAAGAAATATTTTAGAAGAGTTAGTTAATTTAGATGCAAACTATAAAGTGGGATTAATAGATCTAGATATTGGACTAGAAGCTATTCTTTGCAGATATTGCTCAAAATAATAACCATTATTTAATGTGCGATTTTATAGAACGAACAACTTCATAAACTAAATCTAAAGAATTTTCTGGAAGAACACTCACCATACGAATAATTTTTTTATTTAAATCGTCATTAACATTATTACCAAATAAAAAATAATCAGAAGAATAACCAGTATACTCACAAAGTGCAATTAAAGTATTTATTCCAATAGATTTATTGCCTAATTCTAATTGTGCTAAATAAGATTCTGAAATGTTTATTTTTTCAGAAAAAACACTTCTACTCATTCTTAATCCTTCTCTTACGTTTCTGATACGATTTCCAACTTCTAAAGTATTTTTCATTTCATCTATCACTACTTTCTTAAAATAAAATATTACAAAAATCGACATTTTTATTAATTATATACATGGAAATTAAAACAATAAACATACTAAAAGGATAATAAAAACATTACCTAAAAGTAAAAACCTTCCTATAATTTTTTATTTATAGGAAGGTTTTAATAATAAACTTAAATTAACTATAAATTTTAAAATCGAGTTCAGGAAAAATGCAGTCTTTTTTTTCTAAATCTTTTAGAAAAGTTATATAATTTTTATCTATATTATCTAATATTAATCCGTTATAAAGTTTATTAAATCTGCCAATATGTTCTTTAATTCTTTTTTTAGCATAATCAACCATTGTTCCATTTGTAATAATAAAAAGCCAATCACTACTCTGAGCAAGTAAAACTTCTCGTGCACATTGATTTAATGCTCTAATTTTAATTTTATCAGTTTCATTATAAAACTTTTGAGCTAACTCTACCATATTATCACCAATTTTATGTAGGTGCTTGTGAGCATAATCATTTGTATGATTAAGCCATACTTCACTATAACCATTTGCACCCCAACTAGAACGGCAAGGAGTAGAAATTTGCATTGTAGGATATTTATCAATATACTCACTAGGAGTAATTAATTTAAAATTACACTCATCATAATAAATTTTTTTAAATAAAATATAAATCCAGTCTGGACCCTCATACCACCAATGCCCATAAAGTTCAGCATCATAAGGACATACTATAATAGGTGGATTATTTGTTAAAGGAGCAAGTTTATTTATTTGAGAAACTCTACTATCAAAAAAATGACCAGCTTGTTTTTCAACAGAATCCATTGCCCACTGCAAGTTATAATAATCTTTTTCACAATCTTTTCCAGTAATACGATAATATTTTATTCCAGTATGAACTCTAGCACCATTAGAAGCAATGTATGGCTTAATATAATCATAAGGAGCATCATATCCAATGTCCCTATAAAATTCTCTATAATTAAAATCTCCAGGATAACCATTAATAGAACTCCATACTTGTCTAGAAGACTCAATATCACGACCAAAAGCAATAACGCCTTCTGGAGAAACAATAGGAGCAAAAGTGCCATAAATAGGAGTAGGGGATGCATATAAAATTCCATGGGATTCTGTAATAATGTATTCAATACCAAACTCTTTTAAATATTTATCACATTCTGGAATGTATCCACATTCAGGAAGCCAAATACCACGAGGCTTCTTTCCAAAATATTTTTCATAAGTTTGAACACCAACTGCAATTTGTGCTCTAATAGTTTTTTCATTAACATATAAAATAGGAAAATAGCCATGTGTAGCTCCACATGTAATAATTTCTAATTTACCGAATATCTTGGAAATGTTTAAAAGCACTTATTAAATTACGTTTATATACTTTTTCATACAAATGCAAGTCATTAGAATAACGATTAAAATAATAATGTGCTAATTCATTTTCTTTTAAATTATTTTTTGTTCTAACAATTTCTTTTTCTGCAAGTTCAATATGTTTGTTTAAATACTTAATATAACGTTCTTGCAATAGTTTATTATCAAGCATATTTAAAAGAGGAGGAGTAATTGACATTGTAATACGGAAGTCAACATTTTCCTTCTCTAATTTTGTAAAATTTATTAATAATGGAATATAGGTTTCAGAAATTGCTTCATATAGCCATTGCTCTTCTAAATAATCTTCACTCTCAGGGTGATGTATAAAAGGAAGGTGAGCATGCAATATGAAACTAACATAGCCCTTAGCCATAATTTCCTCCTGGGGACAGTCCCTTTTTCCCTTTTTAGGTAATTAGGGACAGGTCATAAAATTTTATTTAAAGTTAGAACTAAATTGAGAAGAAGAAAGTTTAATGCCTAATTCATCTCCGTTTAGTTCATTTTTATAGATTTCTTTATATAAATCGTAAATATTATAAATTCTGCCAATATTATGCATAAATGCAAATGATGCAATATTCTTTGCTTGAACATAACCACTTTTAACATCTTTAAAGAAAACAGTTTTACCTAGTCTTTCAAACAAAATGTGATCGTTAGGAGTTTCAATTTCATTAGAAGATGTAATAGTAATAGAATTTTGAGGTAATAGCTGTGAATTTTTATTTTTCCTAATTAATATTACTTCATAATTACAATCGCAATCAGGAATATGCAAATACCAACTATTAGCATAGTCATTTATTTCTACTTCAAACTGATAATTTCTATCCTTATTAATAACTACTAAATATGGTGAAGTCTCGCTAAAAAAGTTCTCACCATATTTTTTTATAAAGTTGTTTTTATCTTTAGAAGAAATCTCCCAGTAAACAAATAAAATAGTAGGTGTTTGTGCTAAAATTTTAACAATGGTTTGCTCATATTTATTAGGTAAATCATAATATTCTTCAGTGCTTACTTTTTTTGAACTACTACTTTTAGTTTTTTTAACTACTTTTTTTGAAGAAGTTTTATTTAAAGCAGTATTGGATTTTTTAGTAGAGGATTTTTTAATAGGAGATTTTTTAGTTTCTTTAGCCTTTTTTTGAGCATCGGTTTTAGGAGTGACTTTTTTAGCCTTTTTTTGAGCATCGGTTTTAGGAGTGACTTTTTTAGACTTTTTTTGAGCATCGGTTTTAGAAGTGACTTTTTTAGACTTTTTTTGAGCATCACTTTTAATAGCAACTTTTTTTGTTGCTATTTTTTTAACTGATTTGTTGCTTGTTTTCCTTGAGACTACTGCGTTTTCATCTTCAATTTTATCTTTTGATTTTCTTGGCATTTGTTCCTCCACTTTTGTACAACAATATTATAATAATAGTATATCAAAATTAAAATAAATTCAATAGAAAATGAGTAGAAAATTAAAAAAAATTGTCAATAAATTTTATCAAAATATGTTTACTTTTGTAAAAATTTTGTATACAATAAATTAAACTAAAAATAAAAGCAAAAGAAAAAGTTGAAAGGGGTAAATATTTTAATGAAAATATTAATGTTAACATGGGAATACCCACCAAGAATTATAGGAGGAATAGCTAGAGTTGTTCATGATTTATCACATAGATTAATAAAAGATGGACATGAAGTAACCGTTATAACATACAAAGAAGGCAATTTGCCGGAATACGAAAATGACAAAGGAGTAGAGGTATACAGAGTTGAAAATTATATTATACACCCAAATAGTTTCATCGACTGGGTACTACAATTAAACTTCAACATGGTAGCAAAAGCAACACAAATTATGAACGAAAAAGGAAAATTTGATGTTATTCATGCACATGATTGGCTTGTTGCAACAAGTGCAAAAACATTAAAACAATCATTCGAAATTCCACTAGTAGCAACTATTCATGCAACAGAATCTGGCAGAAACTCTGGAATTCATGATGAAACACAAAGATATATAAATGATACAGAATGGCTTTTAACTTATGAATCAACAGAAGTTATAGTTAACAGTAATTTCATGAAAAATCATATTCAAGGATTATTTGGACTTCCATTTGACAAAATAAATGTAATTCCAAACGGAATTAATTTAACAAATTTTAATGGAATTGAAAGAGACTATGACTTTAGAAGACAATACGCAATGGATAATGAAAAAATGATACTTTATGTGGGCAGGCTAGTATATGAAAAAGGAATTCAACATTTAATTTCTGCAATGCCTAAAATTATAAATGGATATAATGATGTAAAACTAGTTATTGCAGGAAAAGGTGGAATGTTAGACGAATTAAAAGCACAAGCCGAATCAATTGGAATTTCTAACAAAATATATTTCACAGGATACTTAAATTCAAAACAAGTTCAAAAAATATATAAATGTGCAGATATAGCAGTATTTCCAAGCACATACGAACCATTTGGAATTGTTGCATTAGAAGGAATGCTTGCAGGTGTTCCAACTGTTGTATCAGATGTAGGGGGACTTAATGAAATAGTTGACCATGGGGTAAATGGAATGAAAACTTATGCCGGAAACCCAAACTCTATTGCAGATTCTATCTTAACATTATTATATGATAAACAATTATGTACTAAAATAACAAAAGCAGCAAAGCAAAAAGTAAAGGAAGAATTTAACTGGGCTAAAATAGCACAAGATACACATTATATATACGAAAGAGCAATTTGCAAAACTGTTGCAGAAAAACAAAAAGAGCAAATTGCACAAGAAAATGCTAGAAAAACAGAAAGAACAAACAATACAGAAACAGAAATCACAAATTTACTTAGCTTCAAGAAAAAACATGCCTATGCTTAGATTTAAAATATGGGAGGAAAAAGTATGCAAGTTTATGATACAGCAAATCGCTTAGCACAAGAGATAAAAGATTCTAGCGAATACAAAGAATACAAAAAACTAAAAGATGAAATTCATAATAATCCAGAAAAAAAACAAAAAGTAGAAGACTTCGAAAAATTAAGATATGAAGTACAACTAATGGAATACACTGGTGAAAAAAAAGATGAAGAAAAAAACAAAAAATTACAAGAAATGTATGCTACATTAGTACAAAATAAAGATATTAAAGAATACTTCGATTTAGAAGTAAAATTCAATATTATGATAGCAGATGTTAACAAAATTATAGCAGAAGCTATTAAAGATGTATTGTAACTATAAAAAATGTCGTTTAAAAAGTTTTAAGGATTAAAGCTTTTTAAGCGACTTTTTAAATCATATTAAAATCATATTAAAGTTATTAAAATTACAGTAATTACAGTTAATTGCTTTAATAGTACTAGTTTTTTTGCTTTTCAAATTGCTCGTTGCAGAAGTAAGTTCATAGAAGTAACTCAGAACGGGACCTCTCAAAGCTGCGAAAAATAGTACTATTAAAGCTTTAATGTAATTATTATAAGTAAAAAATCATATTAAAAGGAGAATTTTAAATGGAATATATAGTAGCAATAATAGTAAGCCTTGCGTTTTTAATTATTTTAAAATTTGCATGGAATATAAAAGTGAAAAACCTTAAACAAATAAAAGAAATAGGATACAATAAACAACTAAATGAAATAACTAATAAATTGCCAGAAAATGAACAAATTTGTAAAACAATTTTAAAAAAATTAAATAATGAAAGTGTAGTTATAAAACAAAGTGAGAATAATAAATCTAGTTTTTATTTTGTACTTACTAACTCAATATTAATTGCAAATATAAAAAATACATTTAGCAGAGTGCAAACCATCTGCCATGAATGCTTACACTCAATACAAAACAGAAGAACATTGTTATTTAACTTTTTCTTTTCAAACATTTACTTAATATATTTTTTAGCAATATGTATTTTAACTCTTTTAAAACTTAATTTTTTCCCAATGGCTTACTTATTTATACTTACTATTTTAAGCTTTATTTATTATGCAGTTCGTAGTAGCCTAGAAATGGATGCTATGACAAAAGCAAAGCCACTTACCAAAGAGTATTTAAAAGAAGAAGGAACATTAAGTGACGAAGAACAAGAATTAATATTAAAAAATTGTGAAGAAATTAACAAAATAGGAATTCCATTAACAAACCTTAAACTTGTATTTAATTGCGTATGGAAAATAATAGTTTATTGCCTTGTCGTTTTGTGGACGTTTGTTTAAGCCACACAGTTTGCCACTTTTGCAACATATGTAAAATGCAAATGTAAAGGATATATTAAAAGAGCAAATATGAAGAAAAAATTCATTTTAATCTCTTGACTATAAACGAAAAAGCTAGTATAATAACTATTAGTTAAAAATAGAAAAACAAAAATGAGACAAAGTAAAATCAAAGTTATGGAAAGAGAAAATTAGCCACCGGCTGAAAGCTAATTACAAGAACAGATTTGAAAAAACTACCTCATTGTTTCTAGTAAAAAGCTAGACGTATTTCTGCGTTAAAGAATTAATTAAGTTAAAAATAGGATGGAACCGTGTATAATGCACTCCTTTTAATCAAGCAATTGATTAAAAGGAGTTTTTTGTTGCTACTTTTAACAAATGCAAAAAGCGCAAAAAACGATAAAAAGAAAGGAGAAAAAGATATGTTAAAAATCAAATTAAAAGATAATTCAGAATTAGAGGTAGAAGAGGGTTTAACTATACTAGAAATTGCTAAAAAAATTAGTGAAGGATTAGCTAGAAACGCACTAGCTGGAAAAGTAGATGGAGAAGTAAAAGATTTACGTACAGTAATTAATCAAAATTGCAAATTAGAAATTTTAACATTTGATGATGAAGATGGAAAAAAGGCTTATTGGCACACAACATCACATGTTATGGCACAAGCAATAAAAAGAATTTATGGTGATAGTGTAAAACTAACAATAGGACCTGCTATTGATAATGGTTTTTATTATGACTTTGATGTAGAAAAACCATTTTCAGAAGAAGACTTAGTTAAAATTGAAGAAGAAATGAAAAAAATTATTAAAGAAAACTTGGAAATAACAAGATACACACTTTCAAGGACTGATGCTATTAAGCTTATGAAAGAAAGAAAAGAACCATACAAAGTAGAACTAATTGAAGAATTACCAGAAGGAGAAGAAATTAGTTTTTATGACCAAGGAGAATTTAAAGAATTATGTGCAGGACCACATATTTTAAATACTGGTAGTATTAAAGCATTTAAACTATTAAATTCATCATCTGCATACTGGAGAGGAGATGAAACAAAACAAACTCTTCAAAGAATTTATGGTATTTCATTCCCAAAAGCAAGCATGCTAGACGAATACTTAAATATGCTAGAAGAAGCTAAAAAAAGAGACCATCGTAAATTAGGTAAGGAATTAGAATTATTCTTCTTTGATGAAACAGCACCAGGAATGGCATACTGGTTACCAAAGGGATTTACAATGATGAATGTACTAATAGACCTTTGGAGAAAAGCACATAAAGGAAAGGGTTACCAGGAATTTTCTGCTCCTCAACTAAATAGCAGTAGCTTGTGGAAAACTTCAGGACACTGGGATCACTATAAAGAAGACATGTTTGTTTTAACAGATGCAGATGGAAATGAACAAGCCTTAAAACCAATGAACTGCCCAAACTCTATCAAAATATATCAAACAAAATTAAGAAGCTATAAAGAATTGCCACTTCGTTTTTGTGACATAGATGTAATTCACCGTAATGAAAAATCAGGTCAATTAAATGGACTATTTAGAGTAAGAATGTTCAGACAAGACGATTCTCATAACTATGTTATGGAATCTCAAATAAAAGACGAAATCAAAGAAATACTTGAAATCGCAAAAGGTCTATATAATATTTTTGGCTTAGACTTTATCTTAACATTATCTACTAGACCAGATGACTATATGGGCGAGTTAAGCTTATGGAACAAGGCAGAAGAAGATTTAAGGGAAGTATTAGACGAAATTTGTGGAAAGGATAACTACCGTGTAAATGAAGGTGATGGAGCCTTCTATGGACCAAAAATTGATATTAAAATGAAAGACTGTTTAGGCAGAGAATGGCAAATGGGAACAATACAAGTAGACTTCCAATTACCACTTCGCTTTAATTTATCATATATTGACTCAGATGGAGAAAAGAAAACACCAATTATGATACACAGAGCTCTATTTGGTTCTTTCGAAAGATTTATTGGTATTTTAACAGAACACTTTGCAGGAGCTTTCCCAACTTGGCTTGCACCAGTACAAGTAAAATTATTACCAATTGCTGATAGTCATAAAGAATATGCACAAAAAATAAGTGAAAAATTAGACGAAGTAGGTATTAGAGTAGAAGTAGATGACAGACAAGAAAAAATAGGATATAAAATTCGTGAAGCCCAACTTCAAAAAATACCATATATGCTAATTTTAGGAGATAAAGAAGTAGAAGCAAATGCAGTAGGTGTACGTTCTAGAAAAGATGGAGACATTGGGCAAATGAAGGTTAATGATTTTATAGAAAAAATTAAAAAAGAAATTGATGAAAAAATTTTAAATTAAAAAAGTGCAGAGCTTAAATGAAATTAATCATTTCAGCTCTGCGTTTTTTGATTTAAACGTACAATTGCACGTTTACCGGTTTTGATTTATAGTTTTCTATTGCCTCATAATCTCTTTTAGAAAAAACGATTACTTTGTTTGTAGAACCAACAACATTACGTACGAAAAATTCGAAGATTGACATTTGACTTTCAGAGAGGTATTCAGGAGCATAAACAGCCATGATTTTTGCTAATCTATACTTTGCAATTGCAATCATAGCAGAAAGTTCACTTTCCTCACCATTGTAACCTGTAACAGACATGGTTGCGACCTCATCCGGTTCTTGATTTTTTAGTAAGTCACAAGAGTTACACTTTTCCATAAGTTTTGTAATTGCATCATGTTTAGCTTCAATTACAGAACTTTTTGTCCAAGAAATAAACGTCATATTGGTTCACCCCTTTCAAAAATGTGTTTCTAAAATAACTTCACTATAATTTGCAATAATTTATAAACTATAACCACCTTTCAAAAATACTTAGCATTCGCTAATGTAAAGATTATATCAAATTTTTATGTAAAATACAACAAAAATTTTTAATTTTATTTACTAAACATTGCAAACACAAATAACCTTGTGATATACTTAAACAGAAATTAATCTTAGGAGGGCAAAAATGCCTAAACACATTGCAGAAGATAAAGAAAAATTAAAGGAAAAATTAGAATACATTGGATTAAACTTAGAAAGAGTACCAACTTTTTTAAAGGAATTTACTCCTTTTTCTTTTAGACCATTAAAATCTTATGATAATATAAGCTATAAAGTATACAAATATGTAGATGTAGCTGATATTGAAATTCTTTTAACTCCCACAGATAGACTAACAAACTTAAATGAAAGCTATAAACTTGCTATGCCAATTGGAAGGTATTTAGATTCTAAAACAGAAGAAAATTTAGAATACTTTACAACTTTTCTTAGTATGCTTAATAATACTGACCTAGAAGAAATTAAAGAAGTGGAAGCAGAACAGGAAAGACTAAAAGAAAATATTCCTTATGAAGTAAAATATGCAAACAATTATATTTGGCAAATATACTATTCAGATGTATCAGATAAGTATTTTATGCTAGTTCCAACAAATGAATATAATAACTCGGCACTATTTTACTTAATAAAAAAACAAATAGAAGCCAAAAAATCAAGAAGAAAAGAATTAATTTATGTTCCAATTAGTCATCAAGAATATGCTGGTAGTTTTTTAGTAAAAAGTCAAATATCAGACTTAGAAAATTACCTGTGGTATTTTACCAAAGAGTGGCCAGAAATTTTTGAAGTATATAATCAAAAAAATAAAATGCAGCTAAAAATAGTGGGGAAAACTAGAGTTTATGAAAAAATACAAAGTGATTATGTAATAACCTTAAACTCAAAAGAAGAAGCAATAGAGTGGTATAAACTAATAAAAGCCTTGTTCATTCTGGCAACTGGACTTCCAGAAGACTATTCATTTAAAACAAAAATAAATGATAATGGTGAGTTAGAACTTTCATATATAAATAATAACAATGAAACAGTAATAAAATATTCAAACCTTTTAGAATTTATTCAAAATGAAGCTAACCAAAAGAAACTATTAATAGGTTTAGAAGACAAAAAAATGAGAGAAGAACAAGAAAAAATAAATTCTTTAAAAGAAGCAGTAGAAAAGCAAAATGAAGATTATTTATTAAAACAACGCCAAATTGCTACATTTTTAGAGTGCAAAAAAACATTTTTCGGAAAAGTAAAATATTATTTTTCTAATAGAAAAAAGGAATTTCAAAATGCTACTAAGTATAGAGCCAATGAGCAAAAAAAGGTGGAAGCACAAAGAAATGAAGAAAACTCTATTACTACAGACTTGCCAGAAACAAAACAGCATACAATCGAAGACTTAATTGAAATTTGCACAAAACTAGATGAAAGAAGAAAACTTTTAAAAAATTTAAAATTGGATAACACTGCACTAGAACTAAAAAAGGTAAACCTAGAAAGAAAAATAAAAAATGCCAATATATATTTAAATGAAATAGAACTACATAAAAAAAGCATATTTGAATTTTGGAAATTTACAAATAAAGATGAACTACCTAGCCTAAATGACGGAGAAGAAGAAAAAAATAAAGAAAAAATTGAAAAAATTTTTGATTATGAATTAGATATTGAGGACCTAGGAAAAGCAGTAGATGAGCTCCAAAGAAGGAAACTCTCTAAAAATGAAACAGATGCGATATTTGCTTGTAAACAAGCACTTACAGATTTTCAAATTTTGAATAATACAAAAAGTAGTAGTCTAACAGAAAAGCAAAAACAAGAATTACAAGAACACTTAAATAACTTTATAAAAGAATATGAAAAAGACATTGACTATATAAAAACAAAAGACTTTGATATATTTGGCGCTATGTCTGATGATAAAACAAAAATTAAAATATTGAATAATCAAAAACATAGAGAAAATGAAAAAGACAAATACAATATATTAAATATTACACCAACTACTGAACTTAGCATATATATAGACAACTTAAGAAATTACTTAAACTTAATAAATGAGGCTTTTTGTAAAATTTCATCTTCTTATACAATGCCAATTTATATGACAAGCACAAAAGAAATAGCCTTAGACAATATACATATATTTCACTTAAGCGAAATAAAGGCCATAGAAGAAAACAAAAATGAAGAAGAAATATATTTATATAAAATAAATCTAAAAGAAAATACACCAATTTTATATTATTCTAACATTATCTTTTATGATAATTTTAATCAAACATTGCCACTAGGAATGGACTTATCTGATGAAGTATTAGTAAATATAAACAAATGCAAATTAAAAGAAAATGGTACAGAAGACTTCAAAATAAATTATTTATTAGACGAATGCACTAACAAAGTTATAAATGTAAAATGCTATATCTTGGATGTTTCCTAAAGAGACAGCTCACAACAACAAAAAGGAAATAAGAAATAAAAATATTACATTTTTATTACATTTAAAAAAAGACTTTACAATTTAATAAAAATATGTTTATAATCTATATGTGGCATATGAAAAATATATGCTATAAGGTATTAAATATGGTTTATAGGTATAACCTACGAAAAACCTAAATAAATTATAAAAGAGGAGAAAAAGCAAATGACAAAGAAAGAAAAACAAAGAATACTAATCCTAGTTATTATAGTTGCTGTAATAGCAGCAGTTATGATAATATCAATGAGTAGGAGAGGAAGACAAGAAGGGGAAAATTCAGGTACAGAAAATGAACAAGTAAACAAGGAAGAATTTGTACAAACCCTAGATGATGGAACAAGACTAAACACAAGCACAAAATTACAAGAAACTAAAACATTAGAAGGTTTAGAAATAAGTAATTTCCAAGTAACAGCAAAAAACAATGAAACACAACTATTAGGAACAATAACAAATACAAGCAGTACAACACAAGGTAACTTCCTAGCAAATGTAAAAGTAGTAGATAAAGAAGGAAACGAATTAACAACAGTACAAGTATTAATTCCAGAATTGGCACCAGGAGAAAGTACTCCACTAATATCAAGTAATACTTTTGATTATGCAAATGCATATGACTTTAGCTTAAGCAGAGTAAAATAAAGTAAAATAAAAAATAGAGGCGTGAAACCTCTATTTTTTTATGGTAATATTCAGTCTTCTTGATGAAATTTAACTACTGTTATCATTGCAAGGGCAAACCAAAAAATTGTCAATAGAATTGTCATATTATATGGCATGCCAAGCTGAGCTTCCGTTGGTAGCTGAAAGATATTGATAAACAGAAGAATGCTTGATGTGGCTAATCGCATAGCTTTTGCAAGAGTTGTGCCTCTTTTGAAAACGAAGAAAAATCCAAATATCAGACTTATGACTAGCTCAATTACAGTTGAAATCACATAGACGTCAGGTACTACCATAATAAAACCTCCAATCTTTTTTTGATGCTAATGTGGATTTATGTGTAAAACTAAAAAGTAGAGGCAAAACCTCCCACTAATTAGTGAGAACTGGATAAATACAGGCCATTACCTATATTATTTTATATTATACACTATTTTACATAAAATTGCAAATAATTTACAAAAAAGTAAATTTTATCAAAATTATATTTTTATGTATCTGCTTCTATAAAGCTAAAGCAGATACGTTGTTGGTGCCATAAAGGAAGAAGTGCAACAACTATTTTTTTAACAATAAAATTTTTGATGCTTGATAATGAGGTAAGATAATTTCTTTTCCTTTGTCTGACAATTTGTTATAACTTCTTTGTAATTTATTATAAACAAATTCTGCGCCATCATCTATAGACATATTTTTTTCTACATATACCATTCGAAGTAAGGAAGGTACACTATAAAAATGAGCCATGGCATCCGCATCAGCTATACATATTTCCTCTGGGGTAGTTTTTTGAGCCAATCTACTTCCTCGATGATTTAAAATACATTTTTTTATTAATTCTATATCTTCTTTATCTATTTGATAGGGAGTTAATATTTCTTCAGCAATTTGAGCTCCAATTATATGATGTTCTTCAGTGTAAGACTTATCGGTAACAGATGCAACATCATGTAATAAAGCAGCTAAAGCAACTATATCGTGATTTGCTCCATATTCATGATAGATTTCTATAGCTATTTTATAAACTAATTCAATATGATGATCCCAAGCTCCAATTCCATAAGCATTAGATGGTAACATACATCTTTTTTTTACTTCATCATATATTTCATTTATTATATCATTCATTAAAA
>CANQAI010000004.1 GCA_947589265.1 uncultured Clostridia bacterium
CTATTACTTGGGTGATCTATTTGTGCCCAATATCCAACTTTTGTTGCATGTGTTAAAGAAAGTGATATTGCCATTTTCTTATATACTTCGCCTTTTGTTAAATCCGGGTACCATGTATTATTTGTTTTTGTTGTATCATTAAAATCATTTTTGTATTCTTTATAAAGTCTAGAAAGTTCTTTTATTGAATTATAATAACTTCCACCATCTGGCGCTCCACCTAATACATATAGTCTAAGGTTTTCTATGTCACTCATTAACCATCTTACTACTGCTTCATATTCTTCATCTTGGTTTACAATAGCTTGTAAAAGGTCATATCCAATATTATTTACTAAATTTCTTTGTAATAATGTTAGTTCATATTTATTTATTTGGTTGTCTAAAGATTCATTTTTTAATTCTTCATCATATTGTTCTATTGTTTTAATAAAGTCTACGTTTTCGGCTTTTCTTTCTACATAGCCTTCTTTATATAATTTTGCATTTGCATAAACAGAATGGTCTGATGCGTTATTTCCGTTATTGCTACAATATAATTTTAAATATTTTGCATCTTTAATGTTTATTGTTATATTTTCTGCTTCACTATCTCCTTTTAATACTCCTGTTTGTTGTTCTAACTCCCAGTCTGTTCCATTATTTGATGTATATATTTCAAATTTAACGCCATTTCCATTAGTTGTACGGCTTTCATCTACACCAACATATGCACTAAAATAGTCATAATTATAAGCACTAATATCGTATATTAGTGTTGATGTAGCATGGGCAGATATACCCTTTAAGAAGTGAGTTTTCTTTTGATTTACTATTAATGTAATTAAACCATTGTTATATTGGTTTTCTAAATTACTATCTAGTGTAATACTTCCCCACTCTACTTTTGAGTTTTCTTCATCATATTTAATATCAGATAAATAGCACATATCTTCGTTATTGCTAATTTTTGATATATAGTAATTTTCTTCCATTTTCTTTGGTTCTACTTGCTTTGCAATGTTTAAGTTTTTTACGGTATTTCCAAGTGATAAAAATATTATTGATAATAAAATAAGACTAATAATTGCTATAAATAATATTTTTGTTATTTTATTTCTTTTCACCAAAACTCCCCCTTTTATATTTATACCATTAATATTATAGCATGTTTTTCTAGTTATGTAAATATTTTCAAGTTCTATTTATGATTGTTGCAGGATATTTGCATTAACTTTTAGTTTTGCTAATTTAAAGTGATTTTTTATTGTGTTGTTAAAATGCTCCAAGCACCTCCTTGGTGCCCACCCTCTCCTGTTGGGTTGTATAAAGTAACTAATACTACTACTTCTGGGTCAGATATTGGTGCTACTCCCATAAAAGAAGTAACATATTTATTTGTATTTACTCCGTCTTCTGATGTTCCTGTTTTTCCACCTACGCGATAGCCTTTTACCTGTGCATTTTTTCCTGTTCCTTCTGCTACTACTGATTCCATCATACTTAAAATTTCTTTGCTATGCTCTTCTGAAATAACTCTTTCTCCTAATTTTACTGGTATATCTGTAACTTCACCAGTTTCACTATTAACAATCTGTTTAACTACTCTAGGAGCAATTTTTATTCCTCCATTTGCTATTGTGCTAACTGCTGTAACTAACTGGATTGGTGTTATTTCAAATCTTTGGCCAAATGCAATAGTTGCAAGTTCTACTGGTCCTACTTTTTCTTCTTTTAGGAAAATGCTATTTGCTTCACCAGGAAGGTCTATTCCTGTTCTTTGTAATAAACCAAATTTATTTAAATACTGATAATATGTGTGCACTCCTAATTTTTGTCCAAGCCCTATAAATACTGGGTTGCACGAATTCATTAGTGCTTCTCTTAATGATTCTGGTCCATGTGGCCTATAGTATCTCCAGCATTTTATTCTAACTCCTGCAATTTCTATACCACCTGTGCAACAAAATTCTCCTTGTTTATCTGGTGTGGTAATTCCTTCTTGAAGTGCAGCAGATGTTGTAATTAGTTTAAATGTAGACCCTGGCTCATAAGTGTCTGATACTGCCTTGTTTCTCCAAAGTGCCATCATACTATTGTTTTTTTCTGTTTGGGACATATTATCCCAGTTTGCTTTTAGTTCATCTGTACTTGGTTCAAATGGTTCGTTCAGATTATAATTTGGATATCCTGCTAGTGCTAATATATCACCTGTTTTTGGGTTCATTATGGTTATATTTCCACCATCTGTGCATTTGTTATCTATGCAAGCTTCTTTTAAATATTTTTCTGCTATTCCTTGTATAGTAGCATCTATTGTTAATATTAGGTCATTTCCGTCTACTGCTGGTACATAGTTTTCACTTGTGTTTTCAATGTCTCCTCCTCTTGCATCTGTTAGTTTTTCTATTTTCCCTTGAGTTCCTTTTAATTCGTCATCATAAATTGCTTCAATTCCATCTAATCCTTGGTTATCTGAACCTGAAAATCCTATTACTTGTGAAGCTAAGTTATTGTATGGGTAATATCTTTTTGTGTCTTCATCAATGTTTATTCCTGTAGTTATATTATTTTCTTGCATCCATACTCTTAGTTCATTTGTTTTTTCTTTTTCAACTCTTCTTGCAATTGTTTCTATTGAGCTTTTTTTATTTACTCTTTTTAGCATTGTTTCATAGTCTAATTCGAAAATGTCACTAAATGCTTTGGCTACTTTTTCTTTGTTTTCTTTTGGTATATTTACTGGGTTTACTGTTACAGTTTCTACTGTACTACTAACTGCTAAAATTGTTTTTCCTGTGCTATCGTAAATAGTTCCTCTTCTTGGATTAATGCTTCTATCTAATGTTTGCTGTACATAGGCCATAGACTGAAGCTCTGAACCTTGTACTAGTTGTATCCACCCTATTCTAAAGATTAAAGCAAATAGAATTCCCCATATAATAAGTATTTCATTTCTCATTCTTTTTTTTCTAGCTACATTTCCAGTTTTTTCTTCTGGTTTTATTTTTTTATTTTTTAATTCTTGTTTAAATTTTTTCTTTTTTTCTTTTTCAAAAATTTTCTGTTCTTTTTTGGTATTTACTATCTCTTCTTTTTTCTTTTTCTTTAATTTTAGTAAGTCTTTTTTGTTTAGTCTTTTTTCTTTATCATTTATTTTTTGATAATGCATTTTTCTTAGGCTCCTATCTATTATTTTCTTGTTTTTATTGTATTCATTAAATAGAAAAAAAGACTAAGTTATAAAAAATACATACTTTTAATAGGTTTACTTCAATATATTTTGATTTAACACAGTTATACTGTATAAAAATAGCACATCTTGATTTTCAAAATTAATATAATTGCCTAGTATATTGCTGTTTATGTACCTTAAATCAACTAATGTAATTTTTTTGTAGTTTTCTAATAATAGTGGTGCTAAACTACTGCCAAAAGAATCTCTAAATAAAATTAATTCTTTTTCTGTTTTTGCATTTGGGTTTTCTACTTGTATTAAGGCTGCTGCACCTGATAAATAAATGTCATATTTATCTGATGAGCTTTTAAATTTTTCTTCGTCATATACTTTACCTGTTTTTTTGGTTTCGTAATTATATGTGGTGCAATCTTCTATTACTTTATTACTTAAAATATTAAGTTTATCCGGTGATACTTTTCTTCCTAGTTGTCCATAATAAGCGCCATAAAAGTTTCCAATTTGCCTGGTTTCATAAGATATATTAGAAGTATTTTCTAAATTCATTTTTTCTTCTATTTTACTTACTACATTTTTCAAATTTTCCTGCTTCCAGTGCAAATCTGTTTTATAATAATCTTCAAGTTTTAAGCTATTAGTAATATCTATGTATTCCATATCTTCTACTGAATTTTTTATTATTTCTTCTACTTCAGATGGTTCTATGCTTAAATAGTCCTCTTTTAAATAGTAGGTTTTATCTGGAATTATTGAAAAATATACATCCATTCCTTTCAAGTATTTTTGGCATACATTGTTTATTTTTTTTGCAGAGTTTTGAATGTTACCATTATTTAATGGATATTCAATTTTATATATAGAGTTATTTAACAAAAATAGTCCATTATTATCTTTTTGCTTAAAAACGTAATTACTCCATACTGCTTTTAAGGTTCTAAATGAGTCTCTTCCTACAAATTGGTCTATTGCATAATTTTCAAAGTTTTGCGAGAATTTTCCACTTGATAGTGTTTCAAACGTAATTTTAGGAAACTGAGCTAGTTTTCTTCTTTCAGTAATAGATATTTGTTCATCTTCTTTTATTAAGTTAATCATAAAAAATAAAAATAATATTAAGGCAAAGCCAATTATTATAATTTTATTTTTTGCTTTTTCTTGCATTATTTTCCTCCTAGTATTGTTAAAATCTAAAATATAAAAATGGATTAAATGAACCATCTATAATATAACTTGTGCTAATTATAAATAAGACTAATAATGTAATAGGTTCTAAAATATTTATTATTTTCTTATATTTTTCGGTGTTTGCTATGTTTTTTAATATAGGTGTTGCGCCTATTATTCCAATTACAATAGGTATAAAGTAACTTTTAAAGTAATATATGCTTTCTGGAGTTGTTAAAGAAATATTTCCTATTCCGACTAGTGAAGTTATATTTGTTACTATTTGGTTAACACTCTCTCCATTAAATATTATAAAACTAATCATAACTAATATTAGTACATAGATATGTGTAAATACTTTTGGAATTTTTTCTAAATACTTTGATAAAAATAGCTTTTCTATAATTAGTAAAATTCCAAAATAGAGTCCCCAAATTATGAAGTTCCAAGCAGCTCCATGCCATAAACCAGTTAATAGCCATACAATCATAATGTTTCTTAGCCATTTTATTTTACTTGTTCTGTTTCCTCCGAGTGGAATATATACATAGTCTCTAAACCAACTGCTTAGTGAAATGTGCCACCTTCTCCAAAAGTCTGTGATGCTTTTGGCTATGTATGGATAATTAAAGTTTTCTAAAAATTCAAATCCAAACATTTTGCCAAGGCCTATTGCCATATCTGAGTATCCTGAAAAGTCAAAGTAAATTTGTAACATTGCCGAAATCGCATAAATCCACTCATATAGCACACTTATTTCATTTGTTTTTAAAAATGTAGTACATAACTCACCTAATACATTTGCTATTAATACTTTTTTAGCAAGTCCTATAATAAATCTTCTAATGCCTTGAGCAAATTTTTCCATTGTGTGAGTTCTATTTTCTATTTCATTTTCTATTGTAGTATATCTTACAATTGGTCCTGCTATTAATTGTGGGAAAAGCGAAACATACATTGCAAGTTTTAGAATGTTTTTTTGTACTTTAGCTTGCCCACGATATACATCTATTAGATAGCTAATCATTTGAAAAGTATAAAAAGATATTCCAATTGGAAGTGCTACATTTATGAAATCAATTTTGTGTTTAAGCCACAAATTTATATTTTCAATAATAAAGTTCATATATTTAAAACAAACTAATAGTCCAATACTAACGATAAGTGCTAGTATTAGCCAAACTTTTGCATATTGGGTTTTTTTGTTTTTGTCAATTAATATTCCAAATACATAAGTAGATAAAATTGAGAATGCCATTAGTAGAACATAAGTGGGTTCCCCAAAATAATAGAATATAAATGAAGCTATTAATAATACTAGGTTTTTAAATTTGTTTGGTACTATGTAATAAATTGCAAGTGTGACTGGTAAAAAATAAAATAAAAATGTAATACTTGAAAAGACCATATATGTTTCTCCTATTATAAATTTGCAAAAGAAAAACTACCTTAAAATAGGATTGCGTAACAATATATTTTAAGATAGTCTTTTAATTTTAAAATTATTGTTCAGTTGTAGGAACTTGGAATACCGGTGCTTCCTCTGTATCATTTGGTATTTCTTCATCTGATATAGATTTTTCATATTCTTTTCCTACTTTTTGAGCTAAGTTTTTAAAGCTATCATAAGCTGATTTTGCTATTTCAGCTGAGCTTTGTCCTCCCATTACTAAGAATACATATTCCCCACTACTTGTTGCATAAAGGTCATTTGCTGTAACGCAAATCCATTTTCTTTGATCTATAGATTCTGACATCTGTTTTGCTAGTTCATTTGCGTTTACTCCTTCTTTAACTTTTCCTATTACAAATGAATATGGAATAGAGCCTATTATCGGCTCTGATACACATAAATATTCAAAGCTGTTTCCATCTTCAAGTCCTGTAAATGATTTTACAGAATTAGCATCTGTTAAGTTAACGTCAATTGTGTCTATCATAAGTTCTCCAATATCTACTGGTTCATAAATTTTTTCTATTAATTCATGTAAGTCTTCTAAACTGCTAACTTCTGGTAAGCTTGTTTTTCCATCTGAGCCATTACTACTAAAAATTATTGCTACAACAATTGCTGCTATAATTGCTATTACAACGACTACTCCAATAATAATTTGAACTGATTTTTTCATGATTAAATTCTCCTTTTTATATTATTTAAATATTTCCATAATACTATTAATTAGCTTTTCATACCAACTTGTTTCCTCTGTTACAAGTACTTGTTCACTTGCAGGTTGTACATAGTCTCTTTTAGGAAGAGTTACATATACCTTTTGTGATTCATCTAGTTTTTTCATTCCTAATAACTCAGAAGCTGATTTTTCAATATTGGCTAAGTTAAGGCTACTTTGAATGCTAATTTCTAATTGAGCATTTTCTTTTTGAAGTGTACTTAGCTTACTTTTTAAGTTTTCTTTTCTGTCAAAGCTTGCTGTTATAAGAGAGTTTCTATAACTTATGGCAAATAAAATAGCAAAACCCACTAAAATATATAGAGCTGTTTTTATATGTGATTTTAAATTTTTTTCATTTTTATTTTTTTCTTTTTTGTTCTGCTCATTGATTGGTTGTTCTTTTTTCTTTAGTGTAGATGCTTTTTTCTTTTTTGCATATGGATTTCTTTTTTGCTCATATTCTGGTTTTACTTTTCTAGGGCTGGTTTCATATTGATAATTAACCTGCCTATATGCCATAAGGTATCACCTCTTTTCAAAAATTCTAAGTTTTGCACTTTTTGACCTTGTATTTTTTAACTGTTCTTCTTCGCTTGCAGTAATTGGTTTTTTGTTAATTATTTTTCCAAAAGATTTTGCTCCACAAACGCAATATGGTAAATCACTTGGGCAAGTACACTTACCTTGCATATCTAGCATTGCATTTTTTACTATTCTATCTTCTAAAGAGTGGAAAGTAATAACTGCTAATCTTCCATTCTGTTTTAAGCAATTAATAGAATTTACTATTGTTTGATATAATGGTTTGATTTCATTATTAACCTCAATTCTAATTGCCTGAAATGTTCTTTTAGCTGGATGCCCTTCATTTTGTTTTGATTTTGGAATTGAATTTTCTATAATTTCTACTAATTGTTTTGTAGTTTCTATTTGATTATTTTCACGGTATTTGCATATGTTTTTAGCGATTTGTTTGCTAAATCTTTCTTCTCCATATTCCCAAATAATATTTGCTAGTTTTTCTTCAGTATATGTATTTACTACATCTTTTGCAGTTATACCATTTGACATGTCCATTCTCATATCTAGTGTGCTATCTCCCATGTAGCTAAACCCTCTTGATTTTTCGTCTAATTGGTATGATGAAACTCCTAGATCTAGTAAAATTCCATCTACTTCTGAAATAGAAAGTTCTTGCAAAATATTTTGTATATTGTCATGATTTCCATAAATATAAGTTACATTTTTGTAGTCTTTTAATTTTTCAGATGCTGCTTGCAAGGCCTGTTTGTCTTTATCTATTCCAATAAGCATACCTTTCTGAGATAAAGATTTAACAATTTCTGCTGAGTGCCCTGCTCCACCTAAAGTGCCATCTACATAAATTCCATCTGGATTGATATTAAGGGCTTGAATGCTCTCTTTTAGTAACACTGGCTCATGTTTAAATTCCATTAGTTATAAATCCTTTCAATTTTTTGTATATAGCACAATCAGTTGGTACAAATATGTACCAACTGCATGATTTTCTTTTGTATGTTTTTCTTTCGTATAAACTTGAAATTTTATCTTTTGTGTGTTTTTATCTTTTGTATGTTTTTTTCTTTTGAATATTTTTTATTTTATCTTTTGCGAGTTTTTATCTTTTGAAAGTCTTTTATCAAATTTCTCTTTTGTATAAACTTTAGTTTTTATCTTTTGTATTTTCATTTTTCTCTTTTGTATAAATTTTGAATTTTATCTTTTGTATTTTTTTGAATTTTCTTTTGTGTATTTTAGATTTTTCTTAAGTATGATTTATATAAACTTTTGCAAGTTATATACCAAGCATTGTCATGTTTTCTGCAATTTCATCTGCTGAAATATTTTCATCACTATTGTAAGATTTCCATTTTTCTTTGTTCCAAATTTCAATTCTAGTACCAACCCCAATAATTACTGCATCTTTTTCTAGTGTTGCATATTCTCTTAAATTACTGGTAATTAAAAATCTTCCTTGTTTGTCTATTTCACATTCTGTGGCACCAGATAAGAAAAATCTTACGAAGTCTCTGGCATTTTTGTTTGTGAGTGGTAGAGTTTTTAGTTTCTCTTCAAAGCTTACCCATTCTGTTTGCGAAAATCCGAATAAACAGCCATCTAGTCCTTTAGTTACTATGAACTTATCTCCCATGTCTTCTCTAATTTTAGCAGGTAGTATTAATCTGCCTTTTACATCTAGAGAATGCTCATATTCACCTATTAACACTTCATTTCACCTCACTAACATTTTGTTCCACTTTGTACCACTTCTCTCCACTTCGATTATATTTTAATATAACAATTTATAAATATCAAGTATTTTTTAAAAAAAGTTTAAATTTTTTTTATATTTATTTTAAACGCTACACAGCAGATTGCAAAATTGCAATCTGCTGTGCTTTTAATATGTTTAAATTTTTCTCAATATTTTTGTTAAGCATGTTTAGATTATTCTGTAATTTCTTCTTTTGTTAATCCAGTAGCCTCTATTATAATACCTATTTCTATGCCTTGTTTTAATAATTTCTTCGCAGTTTCTAACTTAGCTTTTTTCTCTCCTTTGGCAATTCCTAAAGTTTCACCTTTATGTATTCCTTTCTGTATTCCTTCTTGTATTCCTTTTCTTCGTGCACTTGACATTCCTGTGTTATAGTCTAATATAGCTTTTTCTCTAAACCATGCCATTCTTTCCATGTATTCTTCTTCACTCATTGTTTGTAATTTTTCGCTTGCTTCTTTTAATTCTTTATTTCCTTTCACTTTTTCTTTCACCCTTTCAGAGTTTGGGTTATCTATAAAGAACAGCCAGTCTAAAAGTTCCCCTTCTACTCTTTCCTTTCCCTTTATTTTATTTAATTCTAGTATAACAATTTCTAACTTGTCTGTCAATATTAACTTCCTGTTTCTTTCTTCTATTATCTTCCACTTTGTTATGTATTCTACTTGTTCTAATCCTTTTAGTTCAAAGTCTACTATTAGTATTGCTATTGTTCTTTCTAATTTATCATAATCTTTCCCTTCCTTTATTTGCTTACTATATACTCTACTCCAATAATATAGTAATCTCTCTATTATGAAGTCTTGTCTTCCTACTTGCATTTCTATATGACAATTTTCTTTGCCATTTATTTTTGCTATTACATCTAGTACTCCTAATTTGTCTGTTTTATATTCTCTTCTTAATATTGGATTTTTACTTAAGTCTATTGCTTCTATTTTTTCTTCTAATATATTTTCTAAAAATCTTTTCGTTATTCTTTCACTACCAGGCTCTCCAAACAAACTTTGAAATACTATATCTAATTTTGGTGATAATATTTTGCTTTCTTGCATTTATTGTTTCTCCTTATATTTATATATTAAACTGCTAATTTAACAACAAGTTTAGCAAATAATTTCACCTACTTTCTTTCTACATATGTTATTTATATAATTCATATTTGGGATTTATTTTAGAATTAATTTATCTTTTTGATGAATGATTTTAATTTAAAATTTAAATTGAATAAATAGTCTTTGAATGAATTAAAACAACATTTTTATAAATTTAGGACACACTTTCAACTAAAATTTAAATGAATTATAATAAATTTAAATAGAATAAAAACTTATTGAATAAATTTACAATTTATTCAATTTAAACATATGCATTGCTATTTTTCAAGCTTTTTCGTACTACAAATTTCGACATTATATAGCAATTAATTATTGTTTAAAAGCCTAGCTTTCCTTATTTTGCTAGGCTTTCTTTTCTAAACATTCATTAATAATATTTTCTAGTTTTGTATCATCTATAATAGATTTTATGCTAGCTTCTAGCATCTCTTTTGGTTCTACTTTTTTTAAATTTAAAATATAACCATTTTTTAAAGCTAATTGTCTTATAAATTCCCTTTCCGTTCTTCCATTTCCTTCCCTAAATGGATGTAAAACATTTAGTTCTGACAAATAATATGCTAATCTTTTGGCCAGTTCCTCTTTATGGAGGTCTGCTAAATATTTTTCTTCTTTTAAGTTATTTAATAATTTATCTAACTCTGGCTCTATATATTCCCACATTGCAAACCTAAATGCCCCTTTTGCAATATTTTCTTCTCTTAGCTTCCCTGCAAATGGGTATATGTCTTCAAATAAATAATGATGTATTTCTAAAAAGTGCTTTTTGTCAAAGTTGCCTGTTATTCCTTTTTGTCTTAAGCTTAATGATTTAGCTGCTGTTATTTTAGCTTCATATATATTTAATTTTTTTGCATCTTTTATGTTTAATTTATTGATTAAAACTTCACTATTGGGATAGCAATATTTTGAAGTTCTATTCTCATAATTACCTTCCATTTTTTATCACCATTTTCATTTTATAATATAGTTTGTTTTTATACAATAAAAATAAATAAAAAAGTATTATATTATTAATTTTAAATTATAATAATATAATACTTTTTATTGAAATTTTACTACATTATAGGTTTTTCTTTAATCATTTGAATTAATTCTGGCATTGCAATTTCTTCGTTTGCAAACATTTTAAACATTTCTATATCACTTTTAGTAATTTCCATTCCTTCTATTGCTAAATCATTTTGTATGTTTTCTATATTAAATTTAAACATTTCTTCATCAAACATATTTTACCTCCTTTTAGGATTTAAAATATTATAACCCCATATACCATTATTATACCACAAAATAGTGGAAAAGTACAGGGGTTTCTAAATTATTTTACATAATTTTTTTAATAAATACATCTATTTTTTATCGAAATAACTACTTATTTGTTCTAGTTTATTAAAGCCAACTTGCCTTAATATTTCATAAGCTACTATTGCTACTGAGTTAGATAAGTTTAAAGAACGTAAATGTTCTCTCATTGGTATTCTAATAGTTCTTTTAATATATTTTTGAAGTAAGTCTTCTGGTAATCCTTTTGTTTCTTTCCCAAATAGTATAAAAACTTCATCTAAGTTTTTATAGTTTACATCTGAATAGCATTGTTGCCCTTTTGTTGTAGAAAAATACATATTGTTTTCTTCTGGTGGATATTTTTCTAAAAATGCTTTTAGGTTTTCGTGTTCTTCTATTTCAAGTTTATCCCAATAATCAAGTCCTGCTCTTTTTAAGTATTTATCTGTAATTTCAAATCCTAAAGGCTTTACTAAATGCAATTTTGCTCCTATTGCTGCACATGTTCTAGCTATGTTTCCTGTATTTTGTGGTATTTCTGGTTCAACCATTACAATATTTAATTTCATTTTACTTACTTTATATTCAGACTAAAACAAATAATTTTATGCTGATTCCTTTTATAATATATTTAGGTTTTTAAAATGGTGTTAGCCTATAAACCTTTATAAAAATACTGATATTGTAGCAATTTCTGTTAGAGTTTTCTCAAGTTAGTTTTATTTTACAAAATAAATAAATTTTATTAATCTATTTCTCTTAATTTTACTACTAATCTTTGTTTTCCATTGTTTGTACAAGTAATAAGAGTAAGTTCTTTTCTGCCATCTGTTAATTGACTTGTGCAACTTGTATCTGTTGGCGATACTACTTTTTTATTATATACTTCATATTTAAGTGTTCTTCCAGATAAGTCTGTTAATTCTGCAATATCACCATTTTTTAATTTATGTAAGTTTCCAAACAATTTTCCACTTCTATAAAAGTGACCTACTATGCAATAGTTTCCTACTTCATTTGGACCATTTTTACCCCAAAAATAGCAAAGTGAAATATTTAATAGTTCTTCTGGGAATTCTTCTGTATCTGCTGTAGATGCTTTAATTATAGGATATTCAAGTTTAATAGTTGGTATTTTTAAAATTGCAACCGTAGTATATTCTGTTCCTTTTTTGGTTTTATATGTTTTTGTATCTATTTTATTATTATTATTTTGGTTACTATTTTCTTCACTATTGCTTGCTTGAGTATTGGTTTCTTTATTTTCTGAGTCTGCATATCCTTCATCTAGTATTACAACAATTGCATCTTCTGCTGCTGATTTTCTAACTGTGGTGTCTTCTTCGTAATTTAATTGCTCTAGTATTTGCTGTGATACTTGTTCTGTTTTGTTTCTGTCATATTCTGCATAAATATAATAAGAAAATAAAAGGCATACCAAAAAAACAGATAAAAAGAATTCTATTTTGTAAATAACTTTTTTTCTTTTTATTTGTGGTGTAATATATAATTTTTCTGTTACTAAAATTTGGTTCATTATAGTTTAACCTTTCTTTTTCTAATATGCATATATATTATATCACAATGTGGCTAATTTTTAAATAGTATTATTCAAAAAAATATTAAACTTTATAAATTTTCTTAGAGTAAAGGCTACCTTGTAATATTTACCATTTCAACTTTTTATATTTTTTCTTATAACTAAAGTCTTTTGCTATTAAATATAAATTTCTTTTTATGCTTTTATCTTTTTTATATTTTAATGGGTTTACAAGTTTGCCTTGTTTTAATAGTTCCAAAGCTTCATTTTTTAAAGGTATGCTTGTTACATATTCTTTTATAACACTTTTTGGTACAAAGCTTAAGGCAACTTTTTCTTTCATAAACGTATATTGCTTGTCTTTATCATAAATTAAGTCATCTACCAAATATTCAATTAAGTTGTGACCGGCTGCTGCTAAATAATAACTACTTCTAGCTTGTCTTGGATTTATTTCTAATACTTTATATTTTCCATCTCTATTATCATATTTTAAGTCAAATTCAGCAAAGCCTTGATATCCTATTTTTTCCATAAATATTTTTAATGGTTCTACTATTTTTTCGTCAAATCCATGTTCATTAAAGCCATTAACTAATAATGTGCAGTTTCCAATTCCACCAGGATTTCTTTCTTGTAAGCCAATTTGGGCTAAGGTTACTAATTGAACCTTTTTTTCTTTGCTACAATAAAATACACTGTCAAATAGTGCACAGTCATCACCTGGTATAAATTCTTGAATTACCAAATTATTTTTATATCCTGCATTTTCTATTTTTTGTATAACATCTTCAAGTTCTTCTTTTGTAAATACTTTGTAAACTTTATACATTCCTTCAAACTTATGTATATGATACTCTATGTTGTTTCCTGGCTTTACTATTAATGGAAACATAAGACTTTCTATTTTATCATTATCAAGTTTTTCGCCTTTTCCACATTGATAAATATATGTTTTTGGAAGGTCTAGTTCACTATTTTCAAATACTTGATAAAATACATCTTTTACTAATAATTTATTTAAAATTTCTATGCTTGGATAATTATGTACGAATTTTTTGTCTAATTTATCTTTGTTTTCAATAATTAAGCGTACTAGTTCATCACTTGTTCCAACTAAAACTATTTTTTCTACGGTTTGATTTTTTGCATAAGAATTTAAAGTAGTAACAAATATTTCTGGGTTTTCGAAGTCTTCTACTTCTTTAAAATTAACTATTTTGCTGTATGATACTACACCCATTGCTTTTTTAGAAATAACATCTACTTTTTTGTTATATAGTTCATTATAGCATCTTGCCATATAGTATGCATTAAAATCGCTTCCTAAAATAAGTACATCAAATTTTTCTTTCATCAATTTCTACTATTTTACCCTCCTTTTTAAGTACTCTAGGTACCCAATTGTTAAACATAGAAGACCCTTCATATATACTTGTTCCTATATATTTTGCAACTTCTGTCATTGGTATTCCTTCTCCTATTAAAGTTACTTTATCATGTAAATGAACAGTTTCATCTACTTTTGCAATAAGCATTCCCATATTAACCAAACCTATTAATGGGTACCTTTTGTTGTTAATTATTATGTCTCTTCCTCTATTTCTTCTGGTAAATCCATCTGCATAACCTATTGGAATAATTGCAACATACATATCTTCTTTTGCTTCATATACTCTTCCATAGCCTACAAAACTACCTTTTTTAATTTTTTTAACTTGCATTACTTCACTATATAAAGAAAATGCTGGTTTTAAATCTATATGAGCATCTGTAATAGTTTTGCTTATATGATGTTTTTTGTTATAATAACTCCTTTTCCACTTTCTTAAAGTATTTAAAAATCCTTTTGGTAGTGGCTTTGGTGTGGTATCATAGCCATATATTATAATTCCCAAACGTACTCCATTACTATATGGAATTTTTTTATGGTTTAATATAGTTTGACTTCTTGCTAAATGTACTATAGGAATTTGGCTTAAATCAATTTCTGATGTTAGTTCTTCAAATTTTTCTAATTGATTGTCCCAAGAAGGATCATAAATTCCATCTGTTGCAAAATGAGTAAAAATTCCTTCTAATATAATATTATGTTTTTCCCTTAATCCTTCTACTACTTCCTTTACTGTATATTTATCATATAGTCCTATTCTGCAAAAGCCTGAATCTATTTTTATATGTACTTTTAAAGGCTTGCTTATTTCTTTTTTCATTAGCTCTTGGTAATATTCGTAATCGTGCACTGTAATTGTAATATCATTTTCTATACATTTATCTATATATTTAACATCAATTGGTTCTAGGCATAATATTGGAATTGTTATTCCATCTTCTCTTAAGCAAATTCCCTCTTCTAGTGATGAAATTGCAAAATAATTTATGCCACTTTCAATTAGATATTTTGCTATTTTATAGCTGTGACCATAGGCATTTCCTTTAACAACGCCAAAATAATAATCATATTGAGGGTATTTTTTTATAACTTGCTCTACATTGTGTTGTAAGTTGTCTATATTTACTTCTATATATGTATTTCTATACATTCCATTTCCTCTTTTCTTTATGTTTGAACTTATTATATCATAATATTTTGTATTGTCATTATATGTTCTAAAATTTTCAAAAAAATATATGTTTTAGGCAAAAAACAAGTGCCCTATTCTAAATTGTATTTTAACAAATATAACTTAGAATAGAGCACTTGCTAAATATGAATTCATATAATTTATATAAATTACAAATTATTTTTTGTTTACTAAATCTTTTAAAGCTTTTCCTGCTTTGAATACAGGTGCTTTAGATGCAGGTATTTTGATTTCTTCTTTAGTTTGTGGGTTTCTTCCCTTTCTAGCAGCTCTTTTTCTTACTTCAAAAGATCCAAATCCAACTAATTGAACTTTATCTCCTTTTACTAAAGAATCTGTTACAACGCTAACGAATGCGTTTAATGCTGCTTCAGCATCTTTCTTTGTTGTTTCTGTTTTTGCTGCCATAGCTGCGATTAATTCTGATTTGTTCATTTAAATTACCTCCTATAAGATTATGAAATATGTAGATTTATATCTACTAGTATCATTATTCGTCATTCTTTCACAAAATCCTTCTTTTTTTTAATTTATTTTTTTCAAAAAATATAGATTTTATAAGGTTTTTGTGTTCTTCGTTTTTTGAAAGTGTTGGTATTGCTACGTTTCGGTCATTCCCGTGCAATATAAGGTTTTTAAGATTTTTTTCTAAATGAAATGAAGTCATATACCTTTTTCCCGAATGGTATCATAAAAATTTCTTCTTTAGTAAATACTTTTAAAATTATTATGCAAATTAAATAAACTAGTGTTGCAAGTAAGATTGATATAATAAGTGAAATTTTTTCTCCTACTGGTGTTATTAAAGATTTATATATTATATTTGAAATTATGCCCATTATACATGTTGCAATACATGGTTTTATAAAAAATTTTACACTATTTAGTTTTAAGTTTATTTCTTTTTTTAAAGATTTAAATTCAATTATTACCGAAATCATATGACATATTACAGTTGAAAGTGCCGCTCCTGCTGTTCCTCCTAGTATAAATATATTTGGATTTATTGGCACTAAATAACAGTTTAAAATTATTTTTACTGTTGAACCTATTGCGAGTGCTATAGCTGGGACTAGCATTTTCCCTAGTCCATGTAAGGCTCCACTAATAGTTTGTTCTAATACAATAAATATTATGCTTAATGAGCTTATTTGATAAATAAAGGCTCCTGATGTAGCATTGGGGAATAGCAGTTTTAGTATTGGCTCTGCAAATATAATCATTCCGGATCATGCAAGGAAGTCCTATTAAAATTGTTATTAATATAGAAAATGATATCCTTTTTTTGCATGTTTTAATATCTCCTATGGCTTTTGCTGATGAAATAGTAGGAACTAAAGCTGTTGAAAATGCCATATTAAATGACATTGGAAGTGTTACTAATGTATCTACCTTTCCACTTAAAATTCCATACTGAATTTTGGCTTGCTCTTCTGATAAGAATTTTTTCAGTCCTCTTACTACTGTTATTGAATCAACATTTTTGTTTATAGTACCTATAACTGCTCCAATAGACATTGGAACTGATACAGATAAAATTTCTTTAATTGTTTTTCTAATTCTTGTAGGTTTATAGTTTGTGCTATGTTTTATTTGATAAGAAATTTCTCTTTTCATTATTTTATAGTATTTATATAAATAAAAGAAACAAAGAAATGTTGCAAGTGTAGTTGCTAAGTTTGCCCCTGCTGCCATAACTACTGTATTTGTTCCTGATACTACTGCAATAAATTCTACTAAAATAACAGATAATACTGTTTTAAAAAGCTGTTCTAAAGTTTGAGTATTTGCTGTTATTTTTAAATTTTCCATTCCATTAAAATATCCTTTTATAATGCTTGATATTGATACTAAAAATATAGATGGTGAAAGTGCTACTAAAGTAAGTTCTGCTTCTGGTATTTGAAGAAGATTATTTGCAATATAATTTGCTCCTAAAAATAAAATACTACTACATAGAAATGAAATTAAGCCAAATGTAACTAGTGCAATTTTAAAAATTCTATATGCTCCTTTGTAGTCTCCTATTGCTGTACGTTCTGATACTATTTTTGCAATAGCACCAGGTACTCCAACAGACGAGATTGTTAAAAATAGGGCATAAACTTGAAAGCCACTACTGTAAATAGCATTTCCTTTATCTCCAAATCCTTCTCTATTTGTTAGGTATAGTTTATATACTAGTCCTAAAATTTTTACTAGTAATTGTGATAGCATTAACACCAGAACACTTTGCATAAAACTTTGTTTTTTTAACTTTTTGTTTTTCATTCTTATTAATATCCTTTCAAAGGAATAAAATATATTAAATGATTATTTTTTCAATTCGGCATATTTAAAAAACTTATAAATAATATAAATTTGGTTTTTCTTTAAATACATACTAATAAAAATGAGATTTTATGACTGCAATTTAAAATGTCTATTTCCTCAGTAACTATATAAGTTATAATTGCTTTAAAGCTTTAATAGTACTATTTTGAAGTTTTGAAAGGTCCCGTTCTGAGTTACTTCTTTGAATTATCTTACTGCAACGGGCATTTGAAAAACAAAAAATAGTACTATTAAAGCAATTAGCTATAAAACCATTAACATTTTTCGCAGTATTTTTCCAAAAACTCTTGTTTTTTTGGCGATTTTGTAAGATAATAGTAGTATAAAGTTTAAAAATGAAAGTGGTGAATTTTTTTGTTAAAACTATTTGATAAATTTTTAAAGTTTTTAAAAACAGATAGAAATACTTTTGTTACTTATATTTTAACTTTAATATCTGCTTATATATTAATAGATAGAATGGTAGAATTTTTATTTATTGTTTTTACAGGAGTAGGATATAGCTATTGGGGACCAATTAAATATACACTTGCATTTGCGTGTTTAGTTTTTGCATTTTTCCTTTCTGGTTCTTCTAAATTTGCTTCATCAGATGTTGCAAAATATAGAATATTCCATTCATTTTTTGTGTGTTTCTACATTCTAATTGTGTGTGCAGTTGTTGAGTGGATAAACCAAGCTGTTTGGTTAGGTCTTTTATCTTTACCAAATTACCCGGAACTTGCAACAGAGTTCTTTTACTTGTTTAGGCCAGCGCTTTCTGCTTTAGCAATATATATACCACTTGTTACATTTTATAAAGTATTTAAATGGTTACTATTTACTGTACATGACACAAAAGATATTCGCGATTCAATAACCGATTATTCTGGAATTTCTTTAAGTTCAGATAAAGAAGCACACGGAGTTTATACTTGTGAAGTTAAGGTTTGTACAGATACTGAAACTGGAGACGATGTTTGTATTCCAGAAAGTAAACGTTTTGAGTCTTTCTTAGTTGTTGGTGTTTCTGGCTCTGGTAAAACTACAATGGTTTATGAGCCAATGCTTGCAAGAGATATAGAAAGAAAATCTTTCTTTAAAGAAGTTTCTAAAGAAATGGGATTTACAGCATTAAAAACAGGTCTTGCTACTATTAATTGCCCTTATAATAACGATTATATTAATGAGAATTTTTCATTGAATATGTTAATTCCAAACAGTGAAAAATTAGACATTTATAAAAAATATATGAGTAAAATGATTATTTCAAGTTCAGGTGATAAGATTACATATCGTAATATGGGTATTACATATATTTCAGCTGAACATGAATCAGTAGAAAAAATTGCAAATGTAGCTAATAACTATCATATTCCAGTAAATATTGTTGACCCAAATAAAATGGATTCACCTGGTTTAAACCCATTTATTTATAAGGACCCTATTAAAACTGGTTTAACTGTTTCTTCTGTGCTAAAAGGATTATTTTTACAAGCTAGACCTGATACAGAACTTGCATTTAGAGAAAACGAATCTATGCAAATTACAGAAAATTTAGCTATTTTATTAAAAGAAATATATCCTCTAGAGCATGAAGGATTACTTCCAAATTTAGAAGATTTACTAGAATGTTTAACAAATTTTGATTTAGTTGTAGATATGGTAGAAAAAATGAAGCAAATTCCAGAGCTTGCACAAAAGTATCAAATTCTAATTCGTTACTTTGAAAATAATTTCTACCCAGATGGTAATAATACATTAAATACTAAACGTTCTGTTACAACTGCTTCTTCTTCACTAGATAATTTACTTCGTTATCCTGGTGTTAAAAATATTTTGTGTAATCGTACAAATAACTTAGATGCAGAAAAGATATTATCAGAAGGTCAAGTAACATTAGTATGTACTCGTAGAGGAGATTTAGGGGAAACAGCACACAAAGCGTTTGGATTATTCTTTATTTTATTAATGCAACAAGCTATTTTAGGAAGACCTGGAAATGATAATACTCGTATTCCACATTTCCTTTATATAGATGATTTTCCATCTTATATTTGTAAAGCAACAGAACCTATTTACACATTATATCGTAAATATAAAATTGCTACTGTGCTAGATTCTCAAAACTTAACACAATTAAAAGGTGATTATGCAGTAGATTCTAGAGGAGATTATTACAAAGATTTAATTTTATCTAATACAGTTAATAAATTTATATTTGGTAATGCTCTTCCAGATGATGTTAAATGGTGGGAAAGTGCTATGCAAAATAAGAGAGAGTGGAGCTGGAAAAATGATTATAACACTGCACCAGAGAAACAAGGTTATGATCAAAAATATGGTGGAATTGAATATAAATGGAAACCAAACTACTCTGCTGGTAAAATAATGTCTTTAAAAGCAAAACAAGTTATTTATAAAGTTAAAGATACTAAGGGCAAGAGCATAGTTAATACAGGTAAAGTAGATTTTATAGAATCTAAGTATAAAGAACCTCAAAAACTTAAAAAATATGATTTTTCTAAGTTCTCAAGTGGTATTTCAGAAGGAACTGAAGCAATGGCAAAAAGAATTATTAATAAAAATAGAGGTAAGTTTGCAGCAGCTACTGCAAGTAATAACAATTATGATGTTGAAAAAGAAACAGACCCTATTAGAACCGATACTTCTGATTCTAGCTTCCTATTTAATAATGAAGAAGCAATAGTTGTTAATCTAAAAAATAAGAAGAGTGAATAATAAATTATAAATTAAAAATGTACATTTAAAAAGTGTACATTTTTAATTTTATATTTTTTTACTTAAATTCCCAATAATTTTACTTCTATATTTTCCATTTTGTATTTATTTGTTTTTTCATCTAGTTTAAACTCTACTAATGTTTTAGCAAGAGTTTCTTCATTCTGCCTTAGGTCTGTTGTATAATATAGCTTAATATTACTAATTTCTAAATTATTCATTACAATTACTTTAAAAGTTTCTGCCATGTGTTTTTCATCTTCACAGATTAAAATTAATTGTGGAAGACTCATATATCCAGAGTCTCCTACTTGAAAGTTTTCGTAAAAGTCTTTGTATAATCTAAATTTTTCTATTAATTTCTTTTCCCAGTCTTGTTCTCTACGAATTACTTCAAATAAAAATTCAATTGATTTTCCGTTTTTGGTTAATTTTACTGAACCTCCACTTGCCTTAAATACTTTCCCTGCTTGTTTTGCAGTAAGGCTTGGCTTTGGAGTATATGTATCAAACGCTTTTACTTTTCTTAAATATGCTATTAAAATTTGATTTCCTGCTAATCTTTTTTTAATCATAGATACTGGCTTTGTGTTATCTGTTGGCTGCCATTTGCAATCTATTCCACGTGAGTTTAGTAAGTATTTACCCATTTTTTCTAGGCAATAAATACGATATATTCCTTTTCCATCTTCTGAGTCAAAATAATATCTTGTTAATATTTTGGTTTTTACTAATTGTTCTAATTTATTATTTAATTTATCTTGAGTTCCTACATCTATATGTTTCCATTCTAACATTTGAAGTAATTGCCTTGATGTAATAAATTCAAATTCATTTACTAATTCTATAATTGCAAAGTGAATGTCATTAATATGACCTAGGTTAATTCTATGAATTATTTGGTTCATAGAAACATATCCATCTTTTCCATCAAATACTTTTATTTCACCTTCGCGAATGGCAAATGGTGATATGGTTGCCTTAATTTCTTTATCTTCTACCATTTTTACTTTCCTCCTTCTAATCTTGAATCAAAGATTAAAACTTTAAACTATTAATATTTTAGCATAATAGTAAATATTTGTCCACTTTTTATTTATTAAGTAGTGACTCTATTTCTTTTTTATTTAAGTAACGCCATGTGCCTAATTTTAAATCTTTAACAGATATATCCCCTATTTTGCTTCTGTGAAGTGCTAGAACTTTTCTGCCTATACTTTCACACATACGTCTTATTTGCCTATTTTTCCCTTCATGAATTATTATTTCTATTCTAGATATGTCTTTTTCTTCATCTATTTTCATAATTCTAACTTCAGCAGGTTTTGTAATGTAATCTCCTATACCTACACCATTTTTTAGTTTTTCTATTTCATCTGGCATTATTTTTCCTTTTATTGTTACTTGATAAGTTTTATTTATTTCATGTTTTGGATGTGTAATTTTATAAATAAAGTCTCCGTCATTGCTAAGTAATAAAGCTCCTGATGTATACATATCTAGCCTACCTACTGGAAGTACCTTTTCTTTTATTTTAATTAAGTCTGTTACGGCATTTCTTCCAAATTGATCTTTTAGTGTTGTTACATACCCTATTGGTTTATTTAATAATATATATACATGATTTACTGTATTTGAAATGGTTTTACCTTCAAATTCAATAATGTCTTTTTCTGGGTTTATTTTGCTTCCAAGTTCAGTAACTGTTATTCCATTGACTTTTACTTTGCCACTTGTAATATATTCTTCTGCTTTTCTTCTTGAACATACCCCTTGGTTTGCTAAAAATTTTTGTAATCTTTCTTCCATTTTATATTATTCTCATATAATATGTTTATTCGGTTTGTTTAATATAGATTTTATAAACATATTCTTTCTTTTATATTTTCAGTACTCTTTCTTGCTTTAATATTTTGGGTAGTTTACCATGAACCACCTCCACCACCTCCAGAGCCACCACCTGAGAATCCTCCTCCTGAAGACCCCCATCCTGATGAACTGCTATATGAACTATTACCACTTGAACCACTAGATGATGTTGATGTCATAGAATTTGATACTGAATTCATAGTATTTCTCATACAATCAATTACTGTACAATGTTTAAGGTTAGTTAAATCACTATAATACCAATTAGGTTCTTGAATTGCTATTGTTTCAAATTTTTTTATCCAAAGATTTGATATGCCTAAGGCATAAGTATACGGTAAAATATCATAAAAATATGTTGGATTTTCTTGAACTAACATTTCTAGCTTTTCTTTTTCTACTGTTTCTAGGAAATTTTTAAATCCCCTTATTCTGCCTAACATTTCTATTCCATATGGAGTTCTTTTTGGTATATTCATTGCAAATAATGTTATAATTATATTTCCTATAAACCCTATAATAAATGTTGTAAGATACCTTGCTAATGCATTAATTCCTAAGCATGTTCCTAAAAGTAAAAAGCCAACTAATATTGTTATTGCTATACTTTTAAATACTTTTGCTGATGTTTTGCTATTATTTACTATGTTTTTGCATAAAAAATAACAATAAAAGATTATTAATAAAATAATTGCTGTAATAAAAAATATATTAAACATTTCGCTATATTCTATAATTACTGGATATAATGTTATGCTCCATATAAAGCAATTTATTAAAATAATTAATTTTTGTATTTTTTCAGTATCATTTATAAACACTTTTTTCTGTATGTCATTTAATTTTTCTTTTACTTTTTCTATTGTTAAATAAAATTCACATGTTAATTGACTTTCTGTTACTTCTTCTCTTTTATTTCTTTCTAAAACTTGTTTTGTTGCTTCCTCTTCAGAGATATTTTGAGTTGACGTCAATTGTCGTATTTCTAAGAATTCTTTCAAAGTATCTTTTGGATTAAATAACCCATCAAAGAATATTTTCTCATATTCATTTTCACTATCATATTCTTTTAATTTTATAATTTTAAATTTATCCTTTTCACTATTAAGTTCTTCTATTTTCAAGTATCCTTCATTTGCCAAATGAATTAATAATGAAATTATTGTTTTATTATTAGGATCGCCAAAATAAATAGTTCCTAGTTCTGCCGAATTAAGTCCTTCTGGTGGATAAAACTCTACTCTTTCAATTATATTTTCATTTTTTCCATATTTTCTCCATAGTAAAAATGATATAAAAATAGATATTGATACTGTTCCTACAATAAACAAGTTATCTTTCAAAATATTTTTTGGTAAAAAATAGCCTTCAGGAAGTGTAAGTCTAACAGTTAATGCTTGTCCTGGATAAAGTTTTCCACTATATGCCCCTGTAATTACATTTCCTTCTACTTTATATGAAATATTTGTACTATCACTTGATCCACTTTCCCCAGCAGAAAAGCCGAGTAAAGATTTATCAAAAGCTTTTGGCATTGTTATTTTGAAAGTTATATTATCAATTCGTGCATCCCATTTATCACCAATTAAATTAAAATATAGTTCATCTGCATTTTTTAAAGGGTCTTTTCCTATGTCATATTTGTATTTTATAACATAAGAATGCTTTCCTATATATGTTCTTGATTTATCGCCTATTTTTATTATTCTATACATACCGTCTCTAGAAACCGTATATTTTTCATTTACATCAATATTAGTTATTTCTACGTTATTAATAGAGCTCGTACCATCTGATCTTCTAACAATATTTTTTAGTGGTATTTTTCTATAAATTCCATGTTTTGCTACATTAAAATTTACATTTATTCTTTCAGTTATATCAAATGTATTGTTTTCATTTACAACCATGTCAATATTATAACTTTCAATAGTATATTCACTTGTACTTGCTAAAGATTTATTAGAAGTAAAAAATGCAAGTAATATTAAAATAATTACACTATATTTTAAAAAATTTTTTTTCATTTTCTTTTTCTCCTAAAATTTTTTCTTTATTTTATATGCAATTGCTTTTTGCTTGAATTAGCATGATATTATTTGCTATTTTTTAGACTTCCTAATACATCTACAAAGTACTTAGGTAGTGGTGCTTCTAAATGCATTTGCTTTCCTGTAATAGGGTGCTTAAAATCTAGGCTTTTAGCATGAAGCATTTGACCTTCTACTCCAAATTCATTTTTTCCGTTAGAATATGTAGTATCACCTATTACTGGATAGCCTATTTCTGACAAATGTACCCTTATTTGATGTGTTCTTCCAGTTTCTATTCTTACTTCTAATAAAGTACAATTATTAAATCTTTCTAATACTTTAAAATGTGTAATTGCACTCTTTCCTTTTGGTGTAACTGCCATTTTTTTTCTGTCTTTTGTGCTTCTTCCTATTGGCATATTTATGGTTGCTTCATTATCTGCTACAATTCCTCTAACCAATGCTATATATATTTTTTTTATTTCTTTATTTTGAATTTGGTTACTTAGGTTTATATGTGCCTTATCATTTTTAGCTATTATTAAAAGTCCGTGAAGTGTCTTTATCTAGCCTATGAACAATACCAGGTCTTAGCTCTCCACCAATTCCTGATAATTTTCCTTTGCAATGTGCCATAATTGCATTTACAAGTGTTCCGTCTAAATTTCCTACTGCTGGGTGAACTACCATACCTTTTGGCTTATTTACTACTATTATATCATCATCTTCATATACAATATTTAGTGGAATTTCTTGTGCTTTTATGTTTGCTTCTTTAGCTTGTGGAATATTTATTGTAATAACATCATTTGCTTGTATTAAATAAGAAGTTTTAGTTTGTTTGTTATTTACTAATATTTGATTTTCATCTATTAGCTTTTTTATCATAGTTCTAGATAAGTCTTTATTTTTATTTGCAATATATTTATCCAATCTTTCTTTTTCTTCTCCATTTGATACTTTAATTTCCACTATTTTTCTACACCTCTATTTAAACTTTTTTATTTAATTTTCTTTAAACATTATGTTAGTCTAGCATAAACTACAAAATTGTCGTCACTATATAGCTGTTCGTAATTATCGCTTCTTGATAAGAACATATTTAACTTGCTTTTTTTGCCTATTATAATATGAGTAATGTCATATTTTTCAAATTTATCTTCATAGTATGTGCTAATACTTGAAATGTTCATATAGTCTGAAAATATGTCTTTTCCTTCTTCATTACCTTCTTTATTAAATTCTGGTGCATATAAATCTGCCCTTGAGTCAATGAATACTGGTATTCCTCTAAATAGTAAATAACTTCCATAGTTGTATTCATTAAATAACTTCATATTTTCAATATCTATATTTTCTAAAATATATGTTGATGCGTCAACTGGGTAAGATGCTGTGTTTACAAATTCGTCGTTTATTTTTTCTTTATATACAAGCATGCTTAATAAAATAACAATTAAAGCTGTTAAAACTTTGCCTAAAAATGTAGACATTGTTTCTGTTATACTTTTTACACCATCTTTATCATATTTTTCTACTATATAAACTATCATTTTTGCAAATATAAATCCACAAATAATTACAAATATAGAGAACTGTCTTCTAGACATAAATGCAAGTAATGTTAAGCCCCCTAGCATAAAGAAGTCTCTTAGACTTGCTTTTACATCTGTAAATACTAGTAATAGTACATATACAATTACAATTGCTAGCATTGTTTTGTGATTAGCAAGTACTAATGGCTGATGTTCACTAATACTGTTAACTGTGTTTCCTTGTAATGTTTTTATTAAATATGTGTATGGCGTTGTGCCAATTGGTGTTAAAAGTCCTGTAAAAGCACAAATTATCATGACAACAATAAGCCACTTCATAGCAGGTTCTTTTTTTATAATAAGTTTATATGTGTTTTTCCTTCTTTTTTCTGTTCTTTTAACAAAATTTTCTTTTTCTAATTGTAGTCTTGCTATTTTTTCTTGATATTTTCCTATTTTCTCTACATTACCTTTTTTGCTTAGTTTATTTAGTTTTAATTCATTCCATTTAATTTTAATTTTATTAATTAAATATGAGTCATTTAATGTTATTAGTAAATATTCTGCAACATATGGCAAATATAGTACAAAGTAAAATGGCCAAACTGCACAGTGTAAATTAGCAATTAAAGTAGATATAATTATTAAATATACAGCATATCTTTTCTTTTTTGTTTTTATAAATTGTTCTATAAACAAAATTGTTAATACAAATAAAATGAATGTTACAAGTTGTGCTCTTGCTGTAATAAAGTCTTTTAGCAAATACATTACTATTAAAGTCATTATAAATGAAATTAAAGGATTTTTGCATAGTTTATTATTTGTGTAATAAATTACTATTCCTAAAATCATTGATAGCACAATAGTTAAAATATAAACTGCACAAAATCCACCAATTCCGGTGTTTTCTCCTAATTGATAGACATAGTATGTGCCTAGGTCATAAGCCCAATGAGGATATGTATATGGTAAATCTTCATGCCAAGAGAATGGATCTTGCATGTCAATCGTTTTTGTTTCTGCTATATGCTTTCCTATTGCTATTGTGTAATATGTATCATTTTGAAATGTTTTTGGTGTTAGTGCAAAACAAAAAATTAAAATACAAATAACTGCCATTACATTAAATTTTATTTTTGCTTCTTTGGTCATTTTATTATCTCCAATCCTTAATTTTGAATTTATTAAATAATTTTTACATATTTTTTTATAAATTTTTTATTAAATATACTTTTTTTGATGGTTTGAACTAATTAATATTATATTTATTTAAAAGTTTGTAGTCAAGGTATTTAAATAAAATATTGTTTTAAACACATATATAAAAGACATTTTTAAATTTTTTTATTTTTTTAGATAATAAAAGCTGGAGCTTTTTTAAGCTTCAGCTTTTGATTTTTTTGTTTGTTTAAAAATACTTAGAAACTAGTAATTTGACCTTGCCCTAGTATTACATCAACATTATAAACTCCACCACTTGAATTTAATGTGATTTGTTTTTCTGGAATTTCCTGTCCATTTAATTTAAATGAAATCACTTCATTGTACTTGTTATTTGGGTTTGTAACATTAATGTTATAAATACTATTTCCATATTTGTATTTTATTTTATATTCTCTCCAATCATTTGGTATACAAGGTTTAAGGCTTAACTTTTGTTTTTCTATTCTTAATCCTAACAAGTATTTTATTCCTGCTTCATACATCCAGCTACTTGAACCTGTATACCATGTCCAACCACCACGACCTGCTAAGTTTTTTTGTCCATAAATATCTGCAGATACTACATAAGGTTCTACCTTATATTTATTTGCTGCTTCTTTTGTTCTACTATGCTCAATTGGGTTTATCATTTTATAATATTCACCTGCTTTATTTCCAAAGCCAAGCAGGCTTTCAGCTATTATTGCCCAAATTGCAGCATGTGTGTATTGTCCACCGTTTTCTCTTGTTCCTGGCAAATATGCTTTTATATATCCTGGTTTTAAATTTCCTTTGTCAAATGGTGGATCTAGCAATTTTATAATTCCGTTTTCTTTATCTATTAAATGATTTTCTAGGCTTTCCATTGAAATATATTTTTTATCATTGTCTCCTGCATTTGATATAACAGACCAGCTTTGTGCTATACTATCTATTCTACATTCTTCATTTTGCATACTTCCTAATACATTTCCATTATCCATAAATGCTCTTTTATACCATCTGCCATCCCAGCCATTGTTGTTTAGTGCTTTTTTTAATTTTTCCATTATACCTTCATATTTTTTAATATTTTCTTCTATGTTATTTATTTCAGTTATGGCTTCTAGGTTTTCTTTATTTTCTTTGTTTTCATTATTTAATTTTTCTAATCTTTCCTTGCAGATTGGGAGCCATTTTTGTAAAATAGCATAAAGGAAAAATCCGAGCCATACACTTTCTCCTTTTCCTTTATTTCCTACTTCACTAAAGCCATCATTCCAGTCACCAGAACCTATTTTAGGAAGTCCATTTTCGCCAAAGTTCAATGATGAGTCTATTGCTTTTTGGCAATGCTCAAAAATGCTTTCCTCTATATTTGATGTTGGATAAAAATCGTATTTTTCATCTACTCCTGACTCTAGTTGCTCTCCTGCCAAATATGGAACTAGTTCTTCTAACAAGTTATAATCTGATGTAAATTCAATATAATCTTCTACTAAGTATACAAGCCATAATTTATCATCACTAAATCTTGTTCTAATTCCTTTTTTTGTTTCTTCGTGCCACCAGTGCTGTACATCTCCTTGTATAAATTGATGTTTACTATGCTCTATAATTTGCTGTTTAGTAAGTTCTGGGTTACTATATTTTAATGCTAAACTATCTTGAAGTTGGTCTCTAAACCCAAATGCCCCACCTGATTGGTAATAACCTGTTTTTCCCCACATACGTGAAGCAAGTATTTGATAAATAAGCCATCCATTTAAAAGTATATTTGTAGATTCAACTGGAGTGGTAACCATAAGCTTTTCTGTTTGTTCTTTCCAAAATCTTTTTGTTTTTTCATATTCTTCATAAGCTTTGCTATAATTTGTATACTTATATGCTAGGTCTTGACAATCTAATACTGTATTTCCTACCCCAAATGCTAAAATAATTTTTTTGCTTTCTAATGCTTCTAATTCTACTTTACATTCAATAGCTATTATTCCATTTTGCCATAAAGAGTTTTGTTTATTTAATTCTATTTGATATATTCCGGTCTGGGGAGCTTAAATTTCCTTTTCCTATAAAGGCTTCCTTGCTTCCAGTATATGAAGTAATTTTTTCATTACTAGATACAAATAAATAATTAGAAAACTCGGGTTCTTCTGCTAAATTTTTCATACATATTAAATTAGAATTTTCATAGAATTCTAAATTTAAATATTGATTTGTTTTTAGCTCATCTTCTCCTAACACAGGTTTTAAATAATACACTAATTTTATTTTTTTCTTTTTCAATTCATTATTTTCTAGTGTAATTGTTTGTACTTTTACCATATCATTTATTGGGACAAACATATCTAATTTTTGTACTAATCCTTTGCTTGTGTGCATATATTTTGCATAACCAAATCCATAAGTTATATAATAATCATTTTCATCTGGGCATGGATTTAAACCTAATGACCACACTTTTTTAGTTTCACTATCTTGCAAATATATAATTTCTGAAGGTACATCTGTTACAGGTGAATTATTCCATGCAGTTAGTCTGTTTAATCTGCTATTTTTATACCATGTGTAGCCTCCCATACTTTCTGTTACTAGTGTGCCAAAGTCTTTATTTGTTAAAATATGGCTCCATACAGTTGGAAGTTTTTCTTCTTTATTTACACGTATGCAATATTCTTTTCCATCTTCAGAAAATCCTCCATATTCATTATAGTATTTTAAATTTTCTAGTTTTTGCGTGATTTTATTTGTTTCTTCTACATATGGCACTTGCTCTTCTTGTGGCATTTCTACTACTTGTTCTAGATATTCTTCTTCTAATTCCTTTAAATAGCGCATACTACTTCCATAGCTTGCATCAAGGCTTAAGTTTGCTCTACACTCTAAAAAATATATTTCTTCTTCAGATAAATTATCTAATACAAAAATTCCACCTCTGCAGTTTTGCAAATATGCTATATTTTCATTTAATATGCTATTAAAAATACTATCTTTTAAATTACTTTGATAACTATAACTTTCGGTATTTAATATAATTAAATCCATTTTTATATTTTTTACATAGAAATAGTAATATAATTTTAACATTTGCTGTAATACTTCTATTTCTTCTACCTCTTTTATTTTTACTAATAAAATTGGTAGATCTCCTGAAATTCCGTATTGCCATAGTTTGCTTGTTGTAAGGTTTGTAGGTGTTTGATATTTTAATTTTTTTAGTGGATTTGTGAATAACAAATATCCCAATATTTTTTGATAAAATTCTATTTGCTTTCCTGTTACTCCTAAATATCTATTTTCTTCTTCAGATTTTGCTCTGCTTAGTTCTAAATTATGTTTTATTTTTTCTTCACTATTGTATTCTTTTAAATTTTCTATAACTTGATTTTTATTAGATCCAACGGCAATAATTAAGTTTAAGCTTACTTTTTCTTCTGGATTAATTGTTATTGTTCTTTTAAAACTGATAATTGGGTCTGTAGTATAGTTAATTTGTCTACTAAATGGAGTTGAATTTAAAACTGCTTTTGGAAGAAGCATATTATCTCGTCCATAGAATTTTTCTTTATCTATTTCATATTCTAGTTCTCTAGATGTTTGCCTTTCTGTGTAAAAACATGTTCCTAAATAAATTTCTGGGTCAGTTTGTGCTCTTTTTCTTCTATTTACTATAATTGCTCCTAAATCATCAATATATTCATAATTTAAGAATAAATTGTTAAAAGCAGGATGTGCACTATCTTGCTCTAAACTAGAAAGCACAGGTTCTAGAAAACTAGTAACTTCTATTGTTTCAGCTTCTAAGCCATAATTTGTAAGCTCAATAGTTCTAAATTCTATTGGTTCATTTGGTGCAATAGTTACTTTTAATACAGTTTCTATATTTCCGATCTTGTCTTACAATTTTATTTTGGTCAGGCGTAAAATACATTGTGTATTTATCTGGCTGGCCTAAATAACTCATATTGCTTGCTGTCCAAATTCTTTTGGTTTTTATATTTTTAAAGAAAAAAAATATTCCTTGCTCTACATCTGCTGTTTTTTTGTAACGATTTATTAAAATGTCTCCATATTTACTATAGCCCCTCCCTTTTGAGTCCATTATAACTTTATAGCCATTTCCAGACAAACTATTTATTTGTGGTAGCTTTGAGTATGGTTTTGTAATTTCTATTTGTGAATAAGTGCTATCTTCTACATATTTTATTTTTTCTATTTTTTCTTTTTCTTCCTTCGTTATAATTATATTTTCTGGCATTTTTTCTTGAAGTAATATATCTACTGCTTCTATTTGTGGATTTGCCATAAATCTTTTTTGTAAAATATTATTAGACAAGAGATTGTTTATTGCTAGCATAATTAGTCCTTGGTGATGTGCCATATATGTTTTTACAACTGCATATTCTTCACCTTTTTTTAATCTTGTGGGTGTATAGTCTATTGATTCATAAAATCCATATTTTTGGTACATTCCCTGCTTTTGTAATATTTTTAAATTTTTTATGACTTCTTTTGGTTCTTCTAAAAGTGCCATAATACTTGCATAAGAACTTACTACCATTTCATCTGCTAGTCCTCTTTTTAAGCCTAACCATGGTATTCCAAATGCTTTATATTGATAATTGTTGCTTAAATCTTTTAAATTAAATGCAGATTCTGAAATTCCCCATGGAATGCTTAATTTTTTAGCATATTCTTTTTGGCTCATTATCATAAGTTTACATGATTCATCAAGCAAACTTCCTGGATAGCTTGGGATGTTCATATTTGGCATTAAATATTCAAATGCAGTTCCAGACCATGAAATTAGCCCTTTATATTTATTTAAAATTGTTAATGTTCTGCTTAAATTATTCCAATGTTTAGCAGGTACATCTTTTTTTGCAATTGCTACTAAGCTTGTTTGCCTTGCCTCTGATGCTAATAAATCATAATATGAATCTGTTAATTTGTTTTCTTCTACATTAAATCCAATTGAAAATAATCTTGATTCTTTGTCATATAATTTAGAGAAGTCTGCATCATTTATTAATTTGTCTATTATTTGTATTAGGCTTTGTATTTTTGCATTTATATTTTTATTATTTAATTCTGAATTTTCGTTTATATTTTGGTTGTTATTTTCTGCTTTTTTATTTACATTTTGATCAATGTTTCTTGCTTGTTCTTGAGCACTTTCTTTTAGAAATTGCTTTACTGTAAATAAATAACCTACTAAATTTCCACTATCAACAGAGGAAACATACCTTGGCCTTAGTGGTTCTAAAGTTTTTAAGTTGTACCAATTATACAAATGTCCATTCCACTTTTGAAGGCCAGAAACAGTATTTAATATTTTTTCTAGAAGTTCTAATGTGGTTTGAAAACTTTCATATTTTAAATCATAACTTGAAATAACAGCAAGCATACTAAGTCCTATGTTAGTAGGTGATGTTCTATACACAATTTTAGGGTTTCTATCTTCTTGATAGTTATCTGGTGGTAAAAAATTGGTTTGCTCATTTAAATTTTCTTTAAAATATTGCCATGTTTTTTGACCTATTTGTTTTAAATACTCTACATCGTCTTTTGATAGCTGTTTTAGCTTACTTTCACTTATAGTTTCTTTACTTATATACCAATAAATTAAAGGTGCTATAAACCATATACTAGATAATATAAATACAAACACACTATATATATTTTTTCTAAAGAAAAATAGTGAAATATAGCCTAGGGCCCCTATTATTACATTTGCTATCATGTTTTTATAATATGATTTTAAATCTTTTTTTGCATTTTTTTCTGCTTCTTCTGCAGTCATCCATTCTAAAAAGTGCTTTTTAGAAACTGTTATTCTATATATTGTTTTATAAATTGCATTAAAACTAAAATATGCTTTATCTGGCAGATTTGCAATTTCTAAAAAACCCCTTATAATACTAGCTTTTACACCTGCTATTGTTTTAGTAAAAGTTTTTTGGGCTGTTTCTTTTTCTTTTTTAAATATAACTCGATTTAATATTTCTAAAATAGTTGGCATTATGGTAGATATTAATAAAAAACTTACTATAATCCCTACTTTTGCATTATAAAACAGGCATACAATGTTAAGAAAAATCAATGAAATTATAACAATTATTTCTTGCAAGCTTCTTACTAAATTATCAAATATTTTATATTTTGAAAGTAAGTTTAATGGGTTTAGTTTCCCCTCTCCTCTTTTATTAGTTATTGTATTTTTTAACCAATATACAATTTGCCAGTCTCCTCTAATCCATCTATGAAGTCTTGCTTTAAAGCTATTGTAAGTTGCAGGGTATCCATCTAATAGCATAATATCTGAGCTAAGCCCACATCTTAAATAACTTCCTTCTAGTAAATCGTGACTAAGTACTGTATTTTCTGGAATTTCATTATTTAGCACCGTAGAGAATACTGATACATCATAAATTCCCTTTCCTGTAAAAATTCCTTCTTCAAAATTGTCTTGGTAAATATCTGAAATAGCATTTGTATATGCATCTTTCCCTCCTGAGCCAGCATATAACTTAGTAAAAATACTTTTTTGAACCTCATTAAGTGAAATTCCAACTCTTGGTTGAATTAGGGCATATCCTGATATAACACAATCCTTTTTATTGTTTAAAACTGGAACATTTAAAATATGTGATATTGCTCCTATTAATTCTAGTCCTGTATTTAGGGTTAGCTTTGTATCTGCATCTAATGTAATAACATATTTTATTACTGGAATTTCATTTGTTTTCTTTGCACTTTCAATAGTATTTGCTAAAAATTCATCTTTATTTTTTCCTAAAATATACTCATTGAATTGATTTAATAGTCCTCTTTTTCTTTCCCATCCTAAGTAACATTCTTCTTTTGCATTCCAAGTTCTTTTTCTATATAAAAAGTGAAATCTTGGAAAGCCATCTGTTTTATATGTTTTATTTAATTCGTTTGTTTCATTTATTCCAGTAGAAATTATTTCTTCATCAAATGGTTCTTTTTCATTTTGACTTGCTGTAACATCACCTAAAAGCGCGAAATATAAATTATCGCTTTGATTTGCAATATAATATGTTTCTAAATTTTTCATTATTTTTTGGACTTTTTCTTTTGAGTTTAAAATTGTTGGAATAACAATAAATGTAGAGCTTTCTTTTGGAACACCATTTTCAAAATCTAGTTTTGGAATTGGTTTTGGTTTAACTATTTTTCCTAAAATGTATTGTATAACTTGTACTATAATTCTTTGATTTGGGATTAAAAGAAGTATTCCAAGTAAAATGGACAATATTATAGAATGTGTATTTTTATATAAATATGCTCCAAATAAGCTTGAAATTAGAATATTTAGTATTCCTATAAATGTAAGAGCAAGTATTAATTTATTTTTATTAGATAATTTATTTTTAGGCTTTCCTGTAAGATGTTGCCATAGCTCATTTTGTCCTTGTGAAATTAAATAATACCCAACATGTTGCCTTTTTTTATTTATTTCATTATTTTCTAAATTATTATTTTTAAGCCATTCTTCTTTTGCATTATTTGCTAATTGCCATACCTTTTTTGCTATATAAATTTCAGAAATTCTTGTTTTTTTAGATATTTCTTTTATAGTATTTCGATATAAAATCTTGGTTTTATAATCCATTTTTTCGTAAACCCCTGCTGGGTCTTGTTTTAATATTTCTTCTACGCCATTTATATTTTCAAAAATTTCTATCATACTAATACGATTTAAATTTTTTATACTTGTAATTGCATTTCCTATTGAAATTCTTTTAATTGCTATATCAAAATGTTCTTTTTTAACAACTTCTGATACGCTCATTCCCATTTTTTCAACTTCTTCTTCTAGAATAGAAAGATATGGGTATGCCTTTTTTCCATATTTTTTTAGCCTATATGATAGGTATTCAATAAAAGGATATTTCATTTCTCCATATCCTTTTACTTTTGCTTTATATTCTCCTAAATGGGTAAATTTAAGTTCATCTTTGTCCTTTTTTTCTACCAATCTTTCAATCATGTTTTCTGCTTTATATTTTTGCATTTGAGAAAAATAAATTTTAGTGCAGACTTCTCTAATATTTTCAATCAATGCAATTTGTATGAAAATTGGAATGCTCCAAATTTCTTCCATATTTAAAGTTTTCTTCTTTTGGTATGCTTTAAGATATGAGTTTAAACTTTTTCCATCTATTTTATTATCACTATAATTTACAATTTCATTAGCTAAAACATAAATTCTAGCAAACCCAGCATCTGCGCCATTTTCTATTCCTAGAAATTGTGTGTATTTTTTTAAAGTTAATTCCTCTTTTATTGCTTTTACAGTTTCATCTATTACATAATAATTATCTAAAATCCATTCTCCGGCTGGGTGTATTGGAATTTTAAGTTTTATATGTTCATTTAATAAATTATATACTTGAGTAATAATTTCAAAATTTTCTTTTAATCTAGGAATTGGATAAGTGTTTTTATCAGAATTATTTTTTAAAATGTGATTTGAAGCCATTTTTTCTAAATAATTTTCGAGTTCATTTTGACCTAAAATTGCACCTTTTCCATTTAATATTTTATATTCCATTTAAAAAATTTCCACTCCTTACATTTATATGTTTTTAAGCATATTTTCTCCAAAGAGTGGAAATATATTCACTTATTTTATTTTTATAAGTTCTAGCATTGTTAGTCTTGTTATCTCCATAATTGTTTCTAATTCGATGCCTTTGTAAATCATTTTTTTAGCAATTTCTATATTTTTTTCTTTTTTACCTTGCTCTAGTCCATTTTTAAATTCATTATTATATGTAGTCTCTTTGGTAAAATTTTGGCTCATTTTTTAAGTTTTATACTCCTTTCTATTTTATTATTTAATATACTATGCCTACAAAAGTGCTTAAAGAAATTGCACCTACCTTTCTTTTTTATTTTTTATTTTAAACTTTCGGAAGTTTGTTTGATTTAGAAATTAAAATTTAATAATTTAAATGATAAAGTAAGATGATAATTCTAAATTAATTTAAAAGTTTACTTTAAAGTGTAAAATTTATACTTGCTTTTTAAAAAATGATTATAAAAATATTATGAAAATAAATTTGTTTGTAATAAATTAAGTTGTATATTTAATATTTTAAAATATATACTTGGCATAGCGAAATAATTAAAGCACTTTTGTTAATTTTGTTATATCATATTCATTTACAAATTTCAACTTATTTCGTATGCCAAATTTCGACATTTTTCTAGTTATAGAAATAGTCCATAATTCCATTGTATATGCCCCAAGCTAGTTTATCTTGATAGGCATCTGTTAAAAGCTGTTTTTCTTCTTCTGGATTTGATAAAAATCCACATTCTACAATCGAAATTGGTATTTCTACATGTTTCATTATATATACACTATCTAATTGCATTGCAACTCTCTTATTTTCTTTTTGTATTGCATCATTTAAGTTTTCTTGTAAGCTTTTTGCAAGTTTTATGCTTTGCTCATCATTCTTTTTATAAAAGCATTGCCAACCATAGTATTGTGGCTGTGGTATTTTATTTAAATGTATTGATACAAATATATCTGCACTAGACTCATTTCCTATTTTTACTCTATTGTGTATATCTGAAACCTTTTTCTCCCTTAAAGTATTTTTGTCTAAATCATAAATTGCATTTTCATCACTTCTAGTTAAAATCACTGTTGCACCACTTTGTTCTAACAAATTTTGTAGCTTTAAAGCTATTTTTAAATTTGTTTCAGCTTCTGTTGTTCCGATTGCTAGATTCGGCTCCTTCATCTGGTTTTCCATGGCCTGCATCTAATACAATTACTTTATTTGAAACTGGCAGGCTCACTGTTTGAACAGTATTGTCTAGGCTAGCAGTTTGAAATGTAAATGCAAATACTGCTAATAGTAAAATTCCACTAATAATTGCTATTCTTTTTTTACTTATTATAATCATAAAACACTCCACCCTTATTTTCTTTAAAATTTAAGCTTTCTGTCATAATTTTTTATTCAATATTTATACTATTTTATTGCTATTCTTATTTCTATATGCTTAAATTTATATACTTTATTTTTTGGTATATTTATTTTTGCATATTCTCAGTATATAAACTATTTTTTTATAATTAATTTTAATAATTACCTTAAAAATATTGAAATATAGCCTTTTTAGAGTTATAATAGTTATAGATATTTATTAAAAGGAGTTTAAAAATTATGAAAAGAAAATTACTTAATATATTAATGTTATTATCTATATTTACTATTTGTTGTAGTAATGTATTTGCAGCAACTACTACTTCTGATAAAATTGAAAGTAGTAAAACCACTTTTGAAGTAGTTGATAAAAGTAAAGTTGAATTAGATTTTGGTGAAACAGGGCACTTTACAAAAGAACTATTGTCTTATGATATAGAAAAACGAGAATTAAACATAAAATTAACAGTTACTAATACTGCTAAAAAAGAAGAATTAGAAAAGCCAGTAGAAGTTTTCTTAGTATTAGATAATTCTAACAGTATGAACAGTAATTATAAAAGTAAGCCAAAAAAAGAATATGTAATTGAAACAGCAAATAAATTTGTTGATTCTTTATTTGAATATTTTGATAATCTTAAAGTTGGAGTTGTTGGTTTCTCTAGTGTTGACTCAGTTTCAAATACAAGTGCTACATTAGGAACTAGTAATGATGCTAAATTATTATTAAATTTATCTAATTCTAAGCAATCAGTAAAAAGTGCAATAAGCTCTTATAGCACACAAACAGGTCCTTTTACAAATATTGAGGCAGGTTTAAGTATAGCACAATCTAGTTTTAGTAATAATAGTGAAACATCAAAACATATTATTTTAATATCAGATGGTGTGCCAAATCTTTCACTAAATGCACAAAATACTCTTCAGTACTCTGGTACTAATGCTACTAATACAAAACAAAGATTGCAAAACTTAGAAGCACAAAATATACACGTTTATTCTGTGTTAATTAATTATTATGAAAAAGATGTAGAAAATCCACAAGCTCCAATTGTAGAAGGAACAGGAAAACATATGACTTATAATGAACTAGCAGAAGAAATTTTTGGAACAGTTGATAATCCAACTGCTGGTAAATTTTACTTTATTGATTATGAGGATTTATATAAAACTATAAATGAAGATATATATGGACAAATTACTTATGTAAAGAATAATTTATTAAAAAACATTGTTATTAAAGATTATTTCCCTCAAGAAATTATGAATAATTTTAATTTTGTATATGTAACACGCCCTAATATTGGAGAAGTTACAGATATAGACACTAAAAATAATTGTATTACTTGGACTATTCCTGAATTAAAAGAAGGAGAAACTGCATCACTAACTTATAAATTAAGTTTGAAAGACACTGTTGATACAAGTATATTAAATAAAAATTTGCCAACTAATAAAAAAGTAGATATTGGGTTTGAAACTGCAGATGGAAAAGATGATGTTACTACTGAGGTTTCTCCTAAAGTAAAAGTTAATTACAGTAAGTCAGATAATACTGTTACACCAAATAAGGAATTACCTAAAGCAGGAGTTAGCTCACTAATTATATGTTCTGCTATAGCTTTAATTACTGTATTTGCTATTACAAGAATAATATATTTAAGAAATTATAGATAAAAAATAATTTGTAATATATAAGCTAACAAAAAAGTGAATTATAAATTAATTCACTTTTTTATTTTATTAATTTTATTTTTTCCTTCTATCTATTGCATAGGCACTACCTGGCGTAGTTTTTGCTACATGTTTTACTTGTGCTGCTACTTCTCCTATTTCTAGAACATTTTTAAATCTTCCTTTATCTATAATAACTACTCCTATTGAAATTGAAGTTAGTGGGAATTGCTCTATAACGCATTTTCTATTAGGTACTTCTAAATAGCCTTTTTCTACATCTTCTTCATTAAAGTATTTTAATATTCCTTTTTCAAATTCTAGAATAATATCTTGGCATATTTTCTCGCACTCAATGTTGGAAGTAATTGCAACAAAGTCATCTCCACCAATATGACCAATAAAGTTATCTTCTGTTTCAGAATCTGAAAGATGATTTAAAATACATCTAGATGTAAATTTAATAACTTCATCACCTTTTAAAAATCCATAAATGTCATTATATGCTTTAAAGTTATCTAAGTCTACATATAAAATAGCAAATTCTTCTTTATTTAATAATCTTTTTTTCATTTCTGCTTGAATTTGCACATTTCCAGGTAACCCTGTAAGTGGACTTACTCTACGATTTGTATCTAATAATCTAATAATATTTTTTATGGTGTAATATAAATATTCCTCATCAATTGGAGTTTTTATATAATGTTCTACACAAGCTTGCAATATTTCAAGTCTATGTTTTCTATCTTTAGCAGATGAAATTACTATAATAGGTGTTATACTATTATCTTCGTTTTGTCTAATTTGATTGCAAATATTTACGGCATTTTCCTCAATTCCATCTTCATTAATTACGATTAAGGATGGAATATTTTTTAAAACAGTATCAATATCTTTTGTTTTTGCTTTTTTAAATTTATAGTCTGATTCTTTTTTAAATAACTCTGCTAATTTACTTTTTAGGTCGTTATTTTCATCAATAATATAAATTTCTTGTGCCATTTTTATCTCCTTTTTCTGATAAGTTTTTCTATTGTGGTGTATACTCAATTTCTGTTGCAGCACTTTCTGTATAACCACTAACATTTGTTATTTCAATATAAAGTATGTTGTTTCCTTCTTTTAAAATAAAAGGTCCTGTATCTAGTGATTTTCTATTTATATTATCACCAGCATAAGTTTCTCCGTTTATATTAACTAATATATACTTTATTCCATCTTCATCTTCAACGTGGAATGTAACTTGGTTTCCATTTCTATATATCTCATGTTTTGGTCTTGATGTTGATGTGATTATTTCTTGCTCTTTTTCTTGTATATTTCCATTTTTATCTTCTGCTATAACTTTAATTGTTCTAGTTCCTGGGGTTAATGTTAGCTCTTTTTCTATTTGTTTTTGATCTTCTGTTTCGGCAAAAACAGTAGATGCTTCTTCACCTTCCCAACTATATGTAAGTCTTGAGATTGCTGTTTCATCTGTTGCAACAATTGTCATTTTACTACTGCCATTTGATGTATTTATGGCTATGTTTGGTTTTGTAATATCTACTCCATCTAATATATATTGTTTTTGATAAGTTACTTGTTTGCCATTAATATCTTCTACTGTAAGATTTAATGTGCTGTTATATCCTAAAAGTTTAATTCTCTCTTCTGCATTGTAGTCATTTATTGGTATAACATTTTCTTCTCCATTATCCCATGTATATTTAATTTTCATAATTTCAGTGTTATTTGTAATATTAACAACAAGTTCATCGTTTACTCTTTGAATAGTAACACTTGGGATATTGGCTGGGTTTTTGTCTTGTATATTTTTATATATTGCATATGAACCTTCTCCTATTAATACTACGCCAAAAAGAATAATGCTGAATGCAAAGAACATAACAACACTTTTTATACCTGTTTTTTTACTTGATTTTTTATTGTTTTGAGTAGCAAGGATTTGATTCATATAAGTTTTAACCTCCGTATAATCATACTATATGAAAATTATAACATAAGCACTTTTTAATGTAAACTATTAAAAATAAAATTTTTGAAGAAATAGAATTTTTGAAGAAAAGAGCTTTTGCCTTAAGTCTCCTTAAGGCAAAAGCCCTATATAGTTAGCTTTTTAGCTAAAATACTAAATTACAAATTTCTTAATTAAGATTACTCCACTTGATAACATTGCAACTGAGGCTAAACCTAAAACTATATATGT
>CANQAI010000005.1 GCA_947589265.1 uncultured Clostridia bacterium
GAAAAAGAAGATAAAAGAGACATTAGTACAAGAGCAATAGATAAAGAAAAAGCAAATCGCTATGAAGATAATAAAGCTAAAAAAGGAACTAAAGTTAAAAAAGGAGACCGTTTTAGCGAAGAATTTAACGAAGGCAAATTAAAAGACTTAAAACAAGTAGATAGCCTATCACACATGTTTAATGAACAAGATGGTGGAATGCTAGACTATTATGATTTAACTACAGCAAGAGGCAAAAAGAATAAACGTAAATTCCAAAAAGAAGAAGAAAGAACAAAACAAAAAATATTTGAATTAAAAGAAATTACAATACCAGAAACAATAACTGTAAAAGACTTAGCAGCTGAAATGAAAAAAACAAGTGGAGAGGTTATTAAAAAATTATTTAATTATGGTATTATGGCAACAATTAACAATACCATAGACTTTGATACAGCATTTTTAGTTGCTGGAGAATTTGGCATAACTGCAGAGAAAAAAGAAGAAGTAAAAGAAGAAGACATTTTATTTGATGATACAGAAGACACAGCAGAAGAACTAGAGCCAAGACCACCAGTTGTTGTTGTTATGGGACACGTAGACCATGGAAAAACATCACTTTTGGACGCAATTCGTAGCACAAATGTAATAGAAGGAGAAGCTGGTGGAATTACCCAGCATATTGGTGCATATAAAGTAAATATTAATAATAGAGAAATTACTTTCCTAGATACACCAGGACACGAAGCATTTACTGCAATGCGTGCTAGAGGAGCACAAATTACTGATGTCGCTATTTTAGTAGTAGCAGCAGATGATGGAGTTATGCCACAAACAGTAGAAGCAATAAACCACGCAAAAGCAGCAGAAGTTCCAATAATTGTAGCTGTTAATAAAATAGATTTACCAGGTGCAAATGTAGAAAAAATAAAACAAGAATTAATGGAATATGAATTAGTACCAGAAGAATGGGGTGGAGATACAATTTATGTTCCAATATCTGCTAAAAAGAAAATTAACATAGATAATTTACTAGAAATGGTTTTATTAGTAGCGGATATGAAAGAACTTAAAGCAAACCCACATAAACAAGCAAAAGGTACTGTTATAGAAGCAAGACTTGATAAAGCCAAAGGACCAATAGCATCTATTTTAGTACAAAGAGGAACACTTGACGAAGGCGACACAATTGTTGTTGGTAAATCTATTGGTAGAATTCGTGCAATGAAAAATGATAAAGGCCAAAAAGTTAAAAAAGCAGGACCTTCTACACCAGTAGAGGTTATGGGCTTAACAGAAGTTCCAGAAGCAGGAGATACTTTCTATGAAGTTAAAGACGAAAAAATGGCTAAACATTTAATTGAAAGAAGAAAACGTCAAGAAAGAGAACAAGCAATGGCCGAAAGCAATAAAGTAACATTAAGCAATCTATTTGAAAAAATGGAAAGCGAAAACTTAAAACAATTAAATATCATTGTAAAAGCCGATGTTCAAGGAACAGCACAAGCTTTAAAACAATCACTTGAAAAATTATCTAATGATGAAGTAAAAGTAAAAGTTATTCACGCAGTAGCAGGAGCAGTTACAGAATCAGATGTACAACTTGCTAAAGCAGGAAATTGCATTATTATAGCATTTAATGTAAGACCAGTAAACACAGCAAAAGATATGGCAGAAAAAGAAAATGTAGAAATAAAACAATATTCTGTTATATATCAAGCCCTAGAAGACGTTGAAGCAGCAATGAAAGGAATGCTAGAACCAGTTTATGAAGAAAAAATTATTGGAAATGCAGTAGTTAGACAAACATTTAAAGTTTCAAATGTTGGTACTGTTGCAGGTGCTTATGTATTAGAAGGAAAAATTGAAAGAAATGCTGGAGTAAGAGTTATTCGTGAAAATGTTGTTATACATGACGGAAAACTAATTTCATTAAAACGTTTCAAAGATGATGCTAAGGAAGTATCAAAAGGCTTTGAATGTGGACTTCAAATAGAAGGCTACAATGATGTAAAAGAAGATGACACCTTAGAGTTTTACGTTATGGAACAAGTGAGATAGGGGACAGTCCCTTTTTCCCCTTTTGGGTGAAAAGGGACAGGTTTATGTCGCACTGGGGACGTTCCTTTAAGTGGCACTTTGTCGCTTCTAGGACATATATTTAAACTAACTGTTGTTTAAGCTAAAGGAAAAGGTTAGATTAATACAAACAAGAAAGGATGAAAAGTAAATGCCAAAAAATGAGGCAAGACTTAATAGGGTTAACGAAGAGTTAAAAAAAGAAATAAGCCATGTGCTTATGTTTGAACTTAAAAATTCAAAAGTTACAGGCTTAATTAGTGTAACAAAAGCCAAGATTACTCCTGATTTTAAATATGCTAAAATTTATGTAAGTATTTTAAATTCTAAAAGTGTTAGCAAAACTATGGAAGGATTAAAAGAATCTTCTGGATTTATTCGTAGTCAAGTGGCTAAAAATATTAATTTAAGAATTACGCCAGAATTAATATTTGAAATAGACGATTCTTTTGAATACGGAGCAAGAATTGATAGCATATTAAAAGATTTAAATACTAATAAAAAAGATGATTAAAATATATTTGAAAATTTTAAATCGTTTTGATAGAATATAAAAAAGTAAATTTAGAAATTTACAAAGTGAAAAAGTAAAGGGAGATTATTAAATGACATTAGATGATATTTTAGAACAAATTAATCAGGCAGAAAAAATTGTTATTTTAACACATGAAAATCCAGATGGAGATGCCATCGGTAGCAGTTTAGCTATGTATCATGCTTTAAAAGCTTATGGAAAAAATCCAGATATTATAATTCCTGAGCATTCAAAAGTTTTTAATTGTTTGCCAGGAATTGAAGAAATAAAAACAAAAACTGATGTGGAACATTATGACTTAGCCATAGCTTTAGACTGTGCTACAATTAAAATGCTAAATGGATTTTCTAATTATTTTGAAAATGCAAAAGTAAAAGTATCTATTGACCATCACGGTACAAATACTATGTTTGGAGACTATAACTATGTAAATCCAGATTCGCCAGCTTGTAGCCAAATTCTATTAGTTATTTTAGAATATTTTGGAATAGAAATTACTAAAGATATTGGAACTTGCATTTTGGCTGGAATTATTACAGACACAGGAGGTTTCAAATATCAAGGAGTTACAGCAGAAACTTTTGAATTTGTTGCATGGCTTCTTAATAAAGGTGTAAATGTTTCAAAGGTTTATCACCAAGTATTAGAAACTAAAACTAAAGCAAATTTTGAACTTCATCGCATTGCAAATAACAGAGTAGAATTTTTAGAAAATGGAAAAATAGCATATACATATATTACTAAAGAAGATGAAGAAAGCGTTAACGCAGAAACTGGAGATTACGAAGGAATTGTAGAAAATGCTAGAGATGTAGAAAATGTAGAGGTATCTGTTTTTATACGTCAAACAGATAAAGGCTGTAAGGTTTCACTTCGCTCTAATGAATATGTAAATGTTTCAGATGCATGTGTTGTATTTGGTGGTGGAGGACATCCAAAGGCAGCAGGATGTACAATTCCAGGAACAATAGACCAAGCAAAAGAAATGATTTTAAAAGAAATAGTTAGGTTGTTATAATGAATGGAATATTAATTGTAAATAAACCAAAGAACTTTACTTCTCATGATGTGGTGGCTAAGGTAAAAACAATATATAAAGTAAAAGTTGGGCATACTGGAACTTTAGACCCAATGGCTACAGGGGTATTACCACTTTTATTAGGAAAAGGAACAAAGCTTTCTGAATATTTAATAAATCATAATAAAATATATGAAGCAATAATTAAGCTAGGAGAAAAAACAGATACTTTAGATAGCGAAGGAAAGGTAATAGAAACAAAAGAAGTAAATTTGGAAAATTTAAGAATAGAAAATGTTAAAGAAATACTACAATCTATGGTGGGAAAACAAAAACAAACTCCTCCCATGTATTCAGCCATTAAAATAAATGGTAAGAAATTATACGAGTATGCAAGAAATGGACAGCAAGTAGAAATTCCACAAAGAGAAATTGAAATATACAGTATAGAATTAATAGAAATAAACGAAAATCTAAAAACAGTTTCATTTAGAGTACATTGTTCTAAAGGAACATATATAAGAACTTTGTGTGAAGAAATAGCGAAAAGGCTACAAACAGTAGGATATATGAAGGAATTAAACAGAGTAAAAGTAGGAAGCTTTGATATAAGCGAAGCTATAACTTTACAAGAGTTAGAAGAAAATAAAAATAATACAGAATATTTGAACAAACATATTATTACAATACCATATTTTTTTAAAGATTATCCAATTATACATTTAACTGAACAGGAAATAAAAGAATTATTAAATGGAGTTAAATTGCAAAAGAATGTAAAAAATGGTTTGTATCAAATACAAAATAAAAATGAGGAATTTATAGGCATTGGAATAGTTCAAAACAATTTGTTAAAAAGAAAATTAATGTTATATTAAAAATATGTCTTTACATTTTAAAATTAATGTGATTATATATATATGACGATTATACTTAAAATAAAATATTATACTTTTGAAAAAAAAGAGGAGGAAATACAAATGACGCCAAAAGAAATGAAGGTGGTTTTTACTTTAATAGGAACTATGCTTATTATTATGATAACAGTAATGATTGTAGTACCATCTAAAAAAGAAAAGGCTAATGCTAGTGCTCAAAACAGGCAAGACTCAGAAATACAAGGTGTGGGCGATTTTATACAAGGAACGGTTGAAAATAATCTTAATGGGGGCAGCACCAATAATGCTGATAGTAATACTTTAAACAATGATGTAAGTGGCGAAAATAACAATGTTGTAGATAATAATATAGTAAGTGGCGAAAATAGCAATACTGCAGATAACAATACAAGTAGTGATGAAAATAATGATACACAAACAAATATTAAGCCACCTATTGTAGGCGTATATAAGCAATTAATAGTTACAAATGTAGAATATAGAACTGAAGATGGTGGAAATAAAATTGTAGCAAGTATTACAAATTCGGGAAGCACTATTTTTCCAACAGAAGTTGCTAAATTAACATTAATTAAAAGCACTGGTGAACAAATACAAAATGTAATAACTATTCCATCAATAAATGCTGGAGAAACAGCTCAATTTGAACATCTTTTAGATGAAGATGCTAGCGATATTGCTGAAATTAAAATAGAAGAAATATAAAATATACTAAACTTAAGAAAAACAAAGAAAATAATAGAATTTATTATTAAAAACCATTTAAACATATACTAATTATATTTGCTAATATATTTAATATATGTTAATATAATAATAACAATTAAATAAAATTTTTCCCTGCATAGTGCGTGTAGACTGGAATTTTAGAACCAACAAATTTTAAAAGGGAGTCCGCCTTTGAATGTGGCGTGTATGCTTATATATTTAATGTATAAGAAACCCAGTAGCATTCAACAAGACACCCACCTGTGTAAGCAGGTCCTTAAAATTTCATTCACCTTACGGCTAAGGCGGGGGTATTTTTTTGCCTTTTAAAGATTACATATTAAAAACACACTTTAGAATTTAATTAAACAAAAGTCATAAGAAGGCTTTTTTCACTTGTACTTTTAAATACTAAGTGATATAATTTTGACATAAATAAGAAAAAGAAAAGGAAAGAAAAATGAACCAAAAAGACCTTCTTATTTCAGCTGAAAACACTTTAAAAAAATTTAATATAAATGATGCACACATTAAAGCCAAAAGGCTATTAGAATATGTTTTAAACCAAAAGGATAGTCAACTAATAATAAACAGTTTAAAAGAAGTAAGTCAAAACAAAAAAACTGAATATGAGGCTAAAATCCAAGAAATAATAAATGGAAGACCACTTCAATATATTACAAACTCTCAAGAATTTATGGGACTAAATTTTTTTGTTAACGAAAATGTGCTAATACCACAGCCAGATACTGAAACTTTAGTAGAAACTGCAATAAAAAAAATGAAAAGTGATAATAACAATAAAAACAAACCAATTCAAATTCTAGATTTATGCACAGGAAGTGGATGTATTGCAATATCAATAGCAAAATTCATAAAAAATTCAAAAATAGTAGCAACAGATATTAGTGAAAAAGCCCTTCAAGTAGCCAAAAAAAATGCTGTTTTAAATAATGTAGAGTCAAAAATAGAATTTATATGTTCTAATTTATTTCAAAATATTGAAAAACAGCAATTTGATTATATATTATCAAATCCTCCATATATAGAAACAAGCGCTATTAATAATCTACCAGAAGATGTAAAAAAAGAGCCATACATAGCTTTAAACGGAGGAGAAGACGGCTTAAAATTTTATAAAGAAATATTACAAAATGCATATAAATATTTGTTAACAAATGGGTATTTAATTATAGAAATTGGTTACAGCCAAGCAGAAAAAATAATTAACATATGTGCACAAAATCTTAATTTAGAAACTAAAACTCCAATTAAGGACTTGGCAGGTAATGACAGGGTTCTTATTTTTAAAAAAAGTAGGTGAAAAAATGTCTTTTTCAAGTGAGGTAAAAGAAGAAATAAGCAAACTAAGTAATTTAGCTAATAAAAATATAGTAAAATATGAATTTTTAGGCTATATAGCTACAAATCATATAACAATAGAAAAAAATAAACTAAAATTCTCAACCGAAAATGAATACAATATTAACCGTTTTGGAAAATTGCTTAGCAACTTAAATTATCCAAATTATGAGATTGAAATGAATGGAAGAAATTTTTGCATAACAATTCCTGTCCCAAAATTAGATGAAATTGAAAATAAGAATAATAAAATATTTTTGAAAAATAATATAATTGAAAAAGACTTAAATGAAAGTGATATATTGGCAAAGGCATTCGTAAGAGGTGCTTTTTTAGGTAGTGGTTCAATTAGCAATCCTCAAAATACATATCATTTAGAAATACTTTTTGAAACAGAGGATAATGCTCATATAGCTTTAAATATTCTAAAGCAATACCAGATTTTTGGCAAAATATTAAAAAAGAAAAATGATTATTCTTTATATATAAAAGATGGAGATGAAATTGCAAACTTTTTAGCGTTAATTCAAGCTAATAAATCTGTTCTTAAATATGAGGATATAAGGGTTTTAAGGGATATTAGAAACGATGTTAATAGAAAGGTAAACTGTGAAACAGCAAACTTAACAAAAACAATTGATGCTGCTGTTAAGCAAATAGAAGATATTAATTACTTGCAAGAAATTGGGGAACTTAAACATTTAACAAAAGCTTTACAAGAAATAGCAAAATTAAGATTAGAAAATCCAGATGCATCTATGCAGGAACTGGGCAAAATGTTGCAAATTCCGATTGGAAAATCAGGCGTAAATCACAGACTTAAAGCAATACAAAAAATCGCACAGGAAAAGAGGGAAAACTAAAAATATGGAACCAAAAGAAATAGGAATTTATGTACATATTCCATTTTGCAAGCAAAAATGCCATTACTGTGACTTTTATTCTATGGCAGAACAAGAAGAATGGATACCAAGATATGTAAAAAGTTTAATAAATGAAATAAATAAAAAGAAAAATGAAGAAGAGTTTAACTTTTTAAGTATTGTAAAAACAATTTATATTGGTGGTGGAACGCCATCTTTTATAAATAGTAAATATATTACAGAAATTTTGCAAGCAATTTATGAAAATTATGAAGTAGATAAAAATGCTGAAATAACTATTGAAGTAAATCCTGGTACTACTAGTATGCAAAAGCTAGAAGATTACAAAAAAGCAGGTATAAATAGGCTAAGCATAGGCTTGCAAGCTACACAAAATCATTTATTACAAGCAATAGGAAGAATTCATAATTATTATGATTTTGTAGATACATACCATTTAGCAAGAGAAGCTTATTTTGAGAACATTAATGTTGATTTAATGATAGGGCTTCCAGAGCAAACTATTTTAGATGTAGAAGATGCAGTAGAAGAAGTAATTTCACTAGAGCCAGAACATATTTCTGTATATTCGTTAATAGTGGAAGAAAATACAAAAATACAAAAAGGAGTTCAAAATGGAACAATACATCTTCCTTCAGAAGATGATGAAAGAAAAATGTATTGGAAAACAAAAGAAATATTAGAAAAAAATGGATATAAACATTATGAAATATCTAATTTTGCTAAAAGTGGCTACCAATCAAAACATAACACTGACTGTTGGAAACAAAAAGAATATATTGGGTTTGGAGCATCTTCACATTCATATATTAATTCTTATAGAATATCTAATATTAATTCAATTGAAGAATATATCAAAAATATAGAAGAAAATAAACCAAGAAAAAATTTAGTATTTCACGAAAAGCAAACACTAGAAGATAAACAAAATGAATATATGCTTTTAGGATTAAGAATGCTAGACGGAGTAAGCATTCAAGAGTTTAAACTTAAATTTGTAGCAAATCCAATATATTTATATCATGATAAGCTAGAAAAATTAACTAAACAAGAGTTAATTGAAATAGATGGAGATGTAATAAAACTAACCAATAAGGGACTTGACTTTGCCAATATTGTGTGGGAAGAGTTTGTATAATTCTTCCCTTTTTTATTTGCAATTTCACACAAAATTCACACATTTTTTAGCAATCCATATTGACATTTGCTAAAAATGGATATAATATATATAAAGTTTAGCAATCAAAAAGCAAGAGTGCTAAAAACAAGGCCTATATAAGAAGGTGAAATAATGTGTTAGAAGAAAGAAAAAAGAAAATATTACAAGCAATAATTGATGAATATATTAACACAGCAGAACCTGTTAGCTCAGGTGTTATAGAAAAAAAATATAGACTTGGTTGCAGTAGTGCTACTATTCGTAATGAAATGGTAGAACTAGAAAAAGCTGGTTACTTAGAAAAACCACATACATCAAGTGGTAGAGTCCCATCTGCTAAAGGTTACAGATTTTACGTAGATGAACTAATTAAAGAAGATGATATAAGCCTTCAAGAAATAAAGTATATTCAATCTAAACTAGCAATAAAAGTTAATGAAATAGAAGAATTAACTCGAATTGCAACAAGTACATTATCAGAAGTTACACATTATACTTCCGTAGCAATAGGCCCTAGGGCAAATTTTCAAAACATAGAAGAAGTTAAGTTTGTTTTACTAGGAAATAGAATGCTAATGGCAGTTATTCTTACGGATACAGGCATTGTCAAAGAAACAATTATTAAATTTGACGAAGATATTACAGAAGAACAAGTAAATACTTTAAATATAATCTTCAATAATAAATTGAAAGGTAAACCATTAGGCGAAATAGACAAACCATTAGAAGAATACATTTTTTCAGAAATGAATTATAGTTTAAATGTAATAAAACCAATTATGCAACAGCTAGATAGAGTTATTAACGAAGACTCTAATTTATACTTAGAAGGGGCAAATAAATCTTTTGAACTTCCTGAATTTAAAAGTTTAGAGGTTGCAAGAAACTTCATTAATTTAATAGATACAAAGGAAGTTATGCGAGATTTGCTAAATACTGGTTTTGCAAAAGATATAAATGTATATATTGGTGATGAAAACAACAATGAACAACTAAAAGATTTCAGTATTATTACATTTAAACATCGCTACCAAAATAAAGATTTAGGAACTATTGGAATTATAGGACCTAAAAGAATGGATTATTCTAAAGTAATTTCAGTTATGAAATATATTAGCAAAAAACTAAATGGAAAATAGAATTTAAATAGATTGGGGAGTGAAAAGATGAGTGATAAAAATGAAAATACAGAAGAAGTAAAAAATGCAGAAGAAAATGAAAGCAAAAAAACAAAGCAAGAAAATTCAAAGCAAGAAGAAACTACAAAAGGAAACGACGTTATTGAAATAAAAAAAGAAACTGAAACCTTAAAAATAAAACTTGAAGAAACAGAAGATAGACTAAAAAGAATTGCTGCAGAATTTGATAATTACAAAAAAAGAAGTAACAAAGAAAAAGAAGAACTATATAATTCTATAATGGGAGATATAGTATCAAGCTTCTTACCAGTAATAGATAATTTAGAAAAAGCAGTAGAAAGTAAAACAGAAGATGAAGCATATAAACAAGGGGTAGAACTTGTTTTAAAACAATTTAAAGATGTTTTAAATGCAAATGGAGTAAAAGAAATAGAAGCTATTCGGCAAAACTTTTGATCCAGAACTTCACGAGGCTGTAAGCCTAGTAACAGATGAAACTTTAGGAGAAAAAGAGGTTAAAGAAGAGTACAGAAAAGGCTATATGATAGGAAACAAAGTTATACGCCATTCAATGGTTGTAGTAGCTAATTAGATTTTAATTTTAAAAAATATATAAATTAAGGGCGACCTGTCCCTTTTTACCCCAAAGGGGAAAAAGGGACTGTCCCCAACAAACAAGGAGGAATTTTAAAATGGGAAAAATTATAGGAATTGACTTAGGAACAACAAACTCATGTGTAGCAGTTATGGAAGGAGGAGAACCAGTTGTTATTCCTAACGCAGAAGGAAATAGAACAACACCATCTGTTGTTGCATTTTCAAAAAATGGAGAAAGATTAGTAGGACAAATTGCAAAACGTCAAGCTGTTACAAACCCAGAAAACACAGTTATTTCTATTAAAAGAGATATGGGTTCAAACAGAAAAGTAAAAATAGAAGGAGATGAATTTTCTCCACAAGAAATTTCTGCTATGATTTTACAAAAACTAAAAACAGATGCAGAAAATTACTTAGGCTCACCTGTAACACAAGCTGTTATTACAGTTCCAGCATATTTTAGTGATAGCCAAAGACAAGCAACAAAAGACGCTGGTAAAATTGCAGGCTTAGAGGTATTAAGAATTATAAACGAACCAACTGCAGCAGCTTTAGCATTTGGTATGGATAAAGAAGATCAAGACCAAAAAATTATGGTATACGATTTAGGTGGAGGAACATTCGATGTATCTATACTAGATATTGGTGATGGCGTATTTGAAGTATTAGCAACAAATGGTAATACAAGACTTGGTGGAGATGACTTCGACCAAAGAATTATTGATTATTTAGTATCAGAATTCAAAAAATCAAATGGAATAGATTTAAGTACAGATAAAATGGCTATGCAACGTTTAAAAGAAGCTGCAGAAAAAGCTAAAATAGAGCTTTCTGGAGTTCAACAAACACAAATTAATTTACCATTTATTACAGCAGATGCAAGTGGACCAAAACATATGGATATTACATTAACAAGAGCAAAATTTGAAGAATTAATTAGTGACCTAATTGAAGCAACAAAAGAACCAGTAGAAAAAGCAATGAAAGATGCTGGAATTACTGCAAATGATTTGCATAAAGTATTATTAGTAGGTGGTTCTACAAGAGTTCCTGCTGTTCAAGAAGCCGTTAGAAAAATTACAGGAAAGGAACCAGATAAAGGAATTAACCCAGATGAATGTGTTGCTATTGGTGCAGCTATTCAAGGTGGTGTATTATCTGGAGATGTTAAAGATTTAGTACTATTAGATGTAACTCCATTATCACTTGGTATTGAAACATTAGGTGGAGTATTTACTAAATTAATTGAAAGAAATACAACAATTCCAACTAAAAAATCACAAGTATTTTCAACAGCAGCAGATGGTCAAACAAGTGTAGAAATTCATGTATTACAAGGTGAACGTGAAATGGCTGCAGATAACAAAACTTTAGGAAGATTTCAATTAACAGGAATCCCTGCAGCACCACGTGGAGTACCACAAATTGAAGTAACATTTGATATTGATGCAAACGGTATAGTACACGTATCTGCAAAAGATATGGCTACAGGCAACAGCCAACAAGTAGCAATCACTGCAAGTACAAATCTTTCAGATGAAGATATTGAAAAAGCAGTAAAAGAAGCAGAGGCACACGCTGCAGAAGATAAAAAGAGAAAAGAAGGAATTGAAGCTAGAAATAATGCTGAAAGCTTAGTATATAACTGCCAGAAAACAATGGAAGAATTAGGAGACAAAATTAGTGGAGAAGAAAAAGCAAAAGCAGAAGCAGAAATTGCAAATGTTAAAAAAGCACTAGAAGGTGAAGATACAGAAGCAATTAAATCTGCAACAGAAAAATTAACAACTGTTTTCTACTCTATTACAGAGCAATTATATAAACAAACACAAGCAAATGCAGGAGCTAATGCAAATGCACAAGCAGGTCAAAACACAAATACAGAAGGCCCACACACTGATAGTGATGGTAATGTATATGATGCAGATTACAAAGTAGAAGATGACGATAAAAAATAAAAATTGCATTTTAATATGGAGGAAATAAGATGGCAAAAAGAGATTATTATGAAGTTTTGGGTGTTAGTAAAAATGCAACTGATGAAGAATTAAAAAAAGCTTATAGAAAACTCGCAAAACAGTATCACCCAGATGCTAATCCAAATAATAAAGCAGAAGCAGAAGCTAAATTTAAAGAAGTAAATGAAGCTTATGAAACACTATCTAATCCTCAAAAAAGACAAATGTATGACCAATTTGGACCAGATGGGCCACAAGGATTTGGAGGTGGCCCAGGTTCTTATGGAAATGGCACATATACTTATACTACAGGATTTGATGGCTTTGGAGATTTTGGAGACTTAGGAGATATTTTCTCATCTTTCTTTGGAGGAGGCTTTGGAGGGGCTTCTAGAAATAATCGCTCAAACGGCCCAAGAAAAGGTTCAGATTTACAATATGATTTAGAAATTAGTTTTGAAGAATCTTTTTTAGGAACAGAAAGATATGTAAATATAAATCGTAAAGAAACATGTAAAAATTGTAATGGAAGTGGTGCAAAACCAGGAACTCATCCAGAAACTTGCAGTGTGTGCCATGGAACAGGGCAAATAAAACAAGTTCAAACTACAATTTTAGGTCAAATGCAAACAATGAGAACTTGTACAAATTGCCATGGAACAGGAAAAATTATTAAAGAACCATGTGATAACTGTAAAGGCAAAGGAACAGTGCGTAATCAAGTAAGGCTATCTGTAAAAATTCCAGCAGGTGTAGATGACAATCAAACCATTGTATTAAGAGGAGAGGGAGAACCTGGAGAGAATGGTGGACCAAAAGGAGACTTATATATTTTAATACATGTAAAACGACATAGATTATACTCTAGAAAAGGAAATAATGTACTTTGTGAAATTCCTATTACATTTACACAAGCTACTTTAGGAGCTGAACTTAAAATACCAATGGTAGATGGAACAGATGAAAGTTACATAATTCCAGATGGAACTCAAACTGGAACTAAATTTTTAATTCGAGGAAAAGGATTTAAAAATATAAATAACAATAGCCAGGGTGATTTTGTATTTACTGTACAAGTACAAGTACCTAAGAAATTAACTCGGTGAGCAAAAAGAACTTTTAACTCAGCTTGCAAAAACTATGAATGAACAACCACCAGTAAGAAAAAAAGGAATATTCGGATAAATTTAATAATTTATATGTGCTTTTCTCGTATAAAGCACAAAAAAACGTTACTATTTAATGGTTTTATAATTAACCTGCTCGAATAGTACTATTTTTCTTGTTTTTCAGATGTCCGTTGCAGTAGAAATTTCAAAGAAGAAAGTCAGAACGGGACCTCTCAAAACTGCGAAGAATAGTACTATTCGAGTTTTAATGTAATTATAACTATTAGCTAATAACAAAAAACATTAAAAATTTATTAAAATACTTTCCATTTTTTATAATATATTATATAATAAATGTGTTAAAATTTAGCCAAGGGGGAAATCCTAATGGGAAAAGATACAAGCAAAACAAAACAATATAAAATACAGCCAAGTAAAAAAACAAAAAAGTATAACAAAACTCAAGAAGTAGAAGCAAAACAAAACGCAAAAGGGAAAAAGAAGAAAAAACATAAAGTATTAAAGAGAATAATTTTAACACTATTTTTATTGATTATGCTAGCAGGTTTAGGTGGAGTAGGAATTGTAGCAGGCATATTTTTTAGCGACAAATGGGCTCTTACTACTGAAGACTTAATTGCAAACGGAAATACTGAAGTATACGATTCAGAAGGAAAACTAATTGGAACTCTCGCAAAAGAAGATTCTAATAGAAAAATAATTAGTTTAGACGAAATGGGAAAATATACAGCAAATGCATACATAGCAATAGAAGATAAAAGATTTGAAGAACATTCTGGTATAGATATATTAAGAACAGCAAGTGCTACTGTAAGCTATATTTTGCACAAAGGTCAAGATTCTTCTGTTGGTGGAGGAAGTACAATTACACAACAATTAGTTAAAAACTTAATGAAAGATGATAAAGACAGTGGACTTGAAGGTGTAGAAAGAAAAATACGTGAAATGTCAAGAGCATATCAAATTGAAACAATGCTTACAAAACCACAAATTTTAGAAAAATATTTAAATCAAATTTTTGTTGGTGGAAATGATTTATGTGGTGTAGAATATGGGGCAAGATATTATTTTAATAAATCTGCAAAAGATTTAGACTTAGCAGAATCTGCTTTTTTAGCAGGAATTAATAATGCACCAAATATGTACAATCCTTATGATAAAGATAATGACCACTCTGAACTAATAAAAAGTAGAACTAAATTAGTATTAGGATTTATGAAAGAACAAAATAGAATAAGTAGTGATCCAGAGGAAGCAGAAAAATTATATAATGAAGCAGTTGCAAAAGTAGATAAAGGATTAACCTTTAAAAAAGGCAAAATTGAAATTGGTGGAAATTCTTATTTTATAGAAGAAGCAGTAAGTGAAGCAGCACAGGATTTAGCAGATGAAAAAGATATTAGTTATAAAGCAGCTAAAGATATGATAACATCTGGTGGTTATAAATTATATACAACACAAGTAACTTCAATTCAAAATAGAGTTATAAAAGAAATGGCAAAAGATACTTATGTTGTAAATAGAACAGTAACAGAAAAAGATGAAAATGGAAAATCTAAAAACGTAAAAATAAGAACAAATGCAGGAATGACAATTATTGACCATAAAAATGGAAAAGTAGTAGCAATAGGAGGAGACTTGCAACAAGACCTTGGAACTAATACAAACTATGCAACATCATTAAGGCAAACAGGTTCATCTATTAAACCTCTTTCAAATGTTGCCTCAGGATTAGAAGAAAAAGTTATTACTGCAGCAACAGTATATGATGATACCAAAACAGACTTTGGCAAATACGCCCCAGGAAATGTAGGAAGCTACTATGGATTATGTACTGTCAGAAAAGCAATTGAAAGATCTTCAAATGTAGTTAATATAAAAATTATATCAAATGTAGGTGTAAATAAGGCAATAGATTACTTACACGAATTTGGACTAACTACTTATGTAAAAGGTGAAGATGGTCTAAGTTTAGCAATTGGTGGAGCAGTACATGGATCTAGTACATTACAAATGGCAGCAGCTTATGCAACATTGGCCAATAAAGGTGTATACATTGAACCAACTTTTTATACTAAACTAGAAGACTTAAATGGAAATTCTGTAGTAGAACCAAAACAAGAAACAAGAAGAGTTATATCAGAAGCAAATGCATTTATTATTTCAGACATTTTACTAGATGTTGTTACAGGAGCAGAAGGTACAGCTGGCAGATGCGCTATATCTGGTATGGACGTTGCAGCAAAAACTGGTACAACTGATGATTATGTTGATAAATGGCTTTGTGGTTATACACCATATTACTCAGCAGCTGTATGGTATGGATTTGGTGCTAATGGAAACACTAGTATTCCATCTGGAGATAGAAATAACGCAATATATATTTGGGCAAATGTTATGAAAGATGTTCACAAAAATTTAGCAAAGAAAAGATTTACAAGACCAAGTAATATTGTAACTGCTAAAATTTGTAGACAATCAGGAAAACTAGCAACAGATCAATGTAAAAATACATATACAGAATATTTTGTATCAGGAACTGTTCCAGGCGCTTGTGATGGACATATTACATTAAAAATATGTAAAGAAAGTGGAAAAATAGCAACAGAGTATTGCCCAGATGTGGAAGAGAAATCATATACTATGAAACCTGAAAAGGAAAGAAATGCAAACTGGAAACCTACAAGTAGCAAGGCAAATGATAAATATAATGTTCCAGAAGAAGAGTGTAATATACACAATTCAGAAACAAGTCAAATTACTGTAGAAAATGTTGTAGGAAGTACAGAAGAGTCAGCTAGGTTAGCATTAGCAGGACTTGACATTAGAGTAATTTATGAAACACATTCAGATATGGAAAATGGAGTAGTTATTAGGCAAAGTCTAGATGCAGGAACAATAGTTAATAAAGGAGCTACAATTATAATTACAGTAAATAAAACAGAAAATACACAGGTAGATCCTCCAAGTGGTGGAGAAACCGAAGGACCTAGCAATCCTGACAATTCAGAAAATCCAAATACTAATACCGGAACAAATACAGAAGGCAATATAATAGACGAAAATGTAGAAAACTCTACAATCTAAAAAACTAAAAATAATATAATTAAAAAAACATATAATAATTTTGAAATATAAAAAAATAAAAGTAAGAATACTATAATAAGTTTTGGAAACAATAAATTTGACAATTATTATAATAGAAAAGAGGCTAAAAAGTGGAAGAAGAAAGTAAAATGCCATTTTGGAAAAAATTAAAACTAAGCATATTCAATTTAGAAGAATATCAAAAATTAGCTACTCAAAAAATTAAAAGAACAATATTATATATAGCAATTTTAATGTTAATTTTTGCTTTCTTTTCTACTTTAAGTATAACCTATGTATTTCATAATACAGTGCAAGATATGGGAAAATATATAAACGAAAACTTAGAAGAACTTAATTTTAAAAATGGAGTTCTTTCTATTAAATCAAAGGACAAGCCAGAAGAACCTATAATTATAGATGAAAGCTCAAATTTTAATGGCAAAATAATTATTGATACTAGTGACTTAACAGAAGAACAACAAAATAAATATATAGAAGACGTAAATAGCTATTATAATGGAATAATTATTTTAAAAGATAAAATAATTATGAGAAGCTATGGTATTGGAACTGGAACTATTCTTCTCAACGATTTATCAAATGAAATTCATTTAGTAAATATAGAAAAAAATGATATTATAAACTTTGTAAATGGAACATCAATATTTAAGTTAGACGCAATTTTCTTTATAGCAATATTTATTGTATTATATATTAACAACCTAGCATTAGTATTACTAGATGCTGTTTTATATTCATTAATAGGTTATATATTAAGTGGATTTTCTAGAATAAGGTTAAGATTTAGTGCAATATACAATATAGCTATATATAGCTTGACATTACCAATTTTACTTAATTTAATTTATACAATAATTAATACTTTAACTGGATACACTATAAAATATTTTTCAATAATGTATTCGGCAATTACATGTATTTACATTTTTACAGCAATTTTAATGATAAAATCAGATGTTATTAAAAAACAAATAGAACTTTCAAAAATTATAGAAGAACAAGAAAAAATAAAAGAAGAAATGGCAAGAAAAGAGCTAGAGAAAAAAGAAGAAGAGGAAAAAGAAAGAGTTAGAAAAAAAGACGAAAAAGAAAGAAAAGAAGAAAAGAAAAAACAAGAAAAACAAGGAAAAAAAGAGAACAATGGTCCTGAACCACAGGCAAATATAAAAACAAATAACTAATAAGGAGATAGGTTGAAATGAATGAGGAGAACAACAAACCACAGGAAAAAAATAAGTATACTATGTATTATATTATAGCATTAGTAGCATTATTGTTGGTCATTGTGATTGCAACAGTTGTAATTATAAGTCAAGGCAAATCAAAAAACGAAAATACAATTGCCTATACAGATTTAATAGAGCAAATAGGTTCAAACAACATTGAAAAAGTAGAAATGAAAATAGGAAGTACATCTGTTAAAGTAAAAATAAAAGGAGAAGAAAAGGAAAAAACAGCAATTGTACCTAGTACACAAGCATTTGTAGAATTAATCCAAGAAAAGAAGTTACAAGGAAATCAAATAGAATTGATTGAAAAAGAAAGAAGTGTTTTTGTAACAATATTTGATTATTTATTTTCTTTATTACCTACAATTTTAATTGTTATACTATTTGTATTCCTTTTCAAAATGCAAGGCTTGGGAGATAAAGGAAAAGTATATGATGCAGAAACTACTAAATCAAAAATAAAATTTGATGATGTGGCAGGCTTAGATGAAGAAAAAAATGAAATGCTAGAAATAGTAGATTTTCTTAAAAATCCAAAGAAATTTTATGAAATGGGAGCAAAAATTCCAAAGGGAGTTTTACTTTGTGGAAAGCCTGGTACTGGTAAAACTTTAATTGCAAAAGCTATTGCTGGAGAAGCAAATGTGCCATTTATTTCTATGAGTGGTTCAGAATTTATAGAAATGTTTGCAGGACTTGGAGCATCTAGAGTAAGAAAACTATTTGAAAAGGCTAAAAAGATTGCACCTTGCATTATATTTATAGATGAAATTGATGCAATTGGTTCAAGAAGAACAAGTGGAAGTGGTGCAGAAACAGAAAATAACCAAACATTAAATCAATTATTAGTTGAAATGGATGGATTTGATACAGACGAAACAATTATAGTTCTAGCTGCAACAAATAGACCAGAAATGTTAGATAAAGCATTATTAAGACCAGGAAGATTTGATAGACAAATAAATATTGCACTTCCAGATATGCATGGTAGAGAAGAAATTTTAAAAATTCATTCTAAAGGCAAAAAACTAGAAGATAATGTAGACTTAAAAGATATTGCAGGTGATACAGCAGGATTTTCTGGAGCAGAACTTGCCAATATTCTAAATGAAGCTGCTATTATTGCCACAATTAAAAAACACGAAAAAATTACACATGATGATATTGAAGATGCAATTAAAAAGGTTACAGTAGGCCTAGAAAGACAAAGCAGAGTAATTTCAGATAAAGACAAAAAATTAACAGCATTCCATGAAGCAGGACACGCTATTGTAAGTAGCCAATTAGAAACTCAAAAAGATATTAAAGAAGTTTCAATTATTCCACGTGGAATAGCAGGTGGCTATACAATGTACAAAACAAACGAAGATAAATATTATATTTCTAAAACAGAAATGGAAGAAAAATTGGTTGCATTACTTGGTGGTAGGGCTGCTGAAAAAATTGCATTAAACGATATTTCTACTGGAGCAAGTAATGATATTGAAGTTGCAACTCAAATTGCAAAAGATATGATTACAAAATATGGTATGAGTGATAACCTAGGACCAATTTCAATAGATACTGAAAAAGACCCTTATGAATTACAATTACTTGGAGAAAAATTTGGAGATGCAATTGGAGCAGAAGTTAAAATTATGTTAGACAATAGTTATTTAAAAGCACAAACTATTTTGACTAACAATATGGACAAACTAAATAAATTAGCTGAAGTGCTAATGGAAAAAGAAGTAATTTCTGCTGAAGAATTTGAAGAAATTATTAAATAAAGGAGTGGTTAAACACTCCTTTTTAAATATAATTTTGTTCCATTTAAATATTCTAAATGCCCAGCAGTAGTAACAAATTTAAATTCAATAGAATAACTTGTAAGCATTTGCACTTTTGCCTTAAACTTCTTGTTAATTTCATTATTTCCATACTTGCCATCACCAATAATAGGAAGCCCAATATGTGCTAAGTGTGCACGAATTTGATGAGTTTTACCAGTATGAAGAGTAACGTCTAAAATGCTTGTGTTTGCCTTTTTATCAATGTTAATTACATCATAAGAAGTTTTAATTTTCTCATATCCTTTTTTGGGAACATCTGAAATATATACTAATGATTTTTTAGAATCTTTAAACAAATATGCAGTTAAATCTGAATGCTTATTTTTTGGTATTCCATAAACAGTAGTATGATAATGTTTTTCAATTTCCCTATTTTTAAACTTATTAAGAAGAATATCTAAACTAGGCTCATTTTTAGCAAATAGAACAATACCTGTGGTATTTCTATCTAAACGATGACATGGGTAAACTTCATCACTCTTAAAATTACAGTTTGAAATTTTCTCTGAACATTGCCTTTGTTTTAAAAAATTATTTAAAATATATGTTAAAGAATTATTATTTCCAGTTACTTCAATTCCACAAGGTTTATTCACAGCTATTATATTTTCATCTTCATATATAATTTCTACATTAATAATTGATCCAAATAATTCCTCATCAGAAAGAAATACCTTAATATTATCTCCTGTATGAACTACTACATTTTCAGAAACTTTCACATTATTAACGCGAATATCTTTTTTTCTAAGAGTTTTATATAGCAAATTCATAGAAAGAGAGCCAAAGGTATCTAGCAAAAAAGTATTTAATTTTTTTCCATCATATTTAGAAGTTACAATTATTTCTTTCATGTATTTAAGTATATAACAAAAATATAAAAGTGTCTATAAGTTTATTAAAGAAAAAATATACACATATAACCACAGCATAGCATAAAATATTGAATAAAAAATTAAAGTGGGGAATGTGGAAATGCTTAACTATATTTTAAATGGAATTTTGTGGGTTTTAGCTTTATATGGACTATTTGAAATAATAAAAACAATAATTTATACTTATACATACACAAACTTAAAAGCAGATGGAATTTATGTTATTATTGCAGCAAAAAATCAAGCAGGAAAAATTGAAGGATTTTTACGTTCACTTTTATTTCGCATAATATATGGAAAAGAAGAAAATATAAAAGATGTAATAGTAGTAGACTTAAATTCAACTGATGAAACAGAAAAAATTTTAGAAAAATTGTCAGATGATTATGATGAAATAAAAATAGCAAATTGGAAAGAATGTAAAGAGCTAATAGATAGTATAGATGAGGTGAAGTGAGTTCATTATATTATAATAATTAGTGCTTAAATAGTACTAGTTTTCTTGTTTTTCAAATGCCCGTTGCTAGGTAAGCCAACTCAAAGAAGTAACGTCAGAACGGGACCTCTCAAAACTGCGAAAACTAGTAATATTCAAACAATTAGTTATAAAACAAAGAAAAAAATTCATAAAATTATTTGATTTTAAAAAAATATATAATATAATGTATACATACTATACAAACAAGAGGTAATAAGTTGGAACTTAAAGGTGAAATAAAAGAAATAATTTATCGTAATGAAATAAATAGCTATACAATAGCAAACTTTGAAACCGAAGAAGAAGAAACTACAATAGTAGGGTATCTTCCTTTTATTGAAAAGGGAGATACTTTAAGTGTAACTGGAAATATTGTAGAACATCCAGACTATGGGACTCAATTTAAAGTAGAAACATTTGAAAAACTAATGCCAGAATCAGTAGAAGCAATAGAAAAATATTTATCTAATGGAAAAATAAAAGGAGTAGGGCCTGCTACTGCAAAAAAGATGATAGATAGATTTGGAAAAGAAGTTATATCAATTTTAAGGTATGAACCAGAAAAATTAGTATGTATTAAAGGAATTACAAAGGAAAAGGCAATAGAAATTTCAGATAGTTTTAACAGTAATTGGGATATCTGGAAAATTGTTAGCTACTTAGAAAAATTTGGAATAGGTGCTAGTGGTGCAGAGACAATTTATAAAAAACTAGGACCTAATACAATAGAACAAATCGAAAGTAACCCATATATATTAATAGATTTATCATCAAAGGCAAATTTTATGCAAATTGACAAAATTGCCATAGAAATGGGAATGGATTTAGATAGTGACATTAGAATTAGAAGTGGAATAAAATATGCTCTAAAGCTTGCTACAAATAATGGACACTGCACAGTATTATATGAAAATTTACTTCAGTTTTCAAAAGAACTTTTAGGAGTTTCGGAAGAAATGATAGAAAATAATATAATATTTTTACAGGCAAATAAAGAAATTACTATTGAAGATAGAGAAAACAACAAAGAATGGGTATATTTACAAAATTATTATAACGCAGAAAAAAACATAGCAGAAAACCTACTTGCTTTAGATAATTACTTAAATGTAAAAGAAATTGATAATTTTGATAAAAAGCTTAAAAAAATTGAAAAAAATTCTGACATAGAATTATCAGAAAAGCAAAAAGAAGCAATATATGCAGTACAAAATAACAATGTATGTGTTATTACAGGAGGACCACGGTACTGGTAAAACTACAATTATAAAAACAATTATTGAACTATATAAAAATGAGCAAAAAAAAGTGGTACTTTGTGCGCCAACTGGTAGAGCTGCTAAAAGAATGACAGAAACAACAGGAGAAGATGCAAAAACCTTACATAGATTATTAGAGATAGGAAAAACTTCAAGTGATGAACTTCAAATTTTGGATGAAAATATTGAAGTAGCACCTATAGATGCAGATGTTATTATTGTAGATGAAGTTTCTATGGTAGACGTTTTTCTTATGAATTATTTATTGCAAGCTATATACAAAGGAACTAAACTAATATTAGTAGGAGATAGTAATCAGCTTCCATCCGTAGGACCTCGGCAATGTATTAAAAGATATTATATCTTCTAACAAAATAACAACTATAACTTTAAACAAAATTTTTAGACAAGCTGCTAAAAGCAAAATTATTTTATATAGCCACAAAGTAAATGAAGGAACTAGTATTTTTACAAAAGGAGAAGAAACAGAGGAACTTTTAGATGATTTTTTCTTTATTAATGAGCCTAATAAATTAAAAATACTAGAAAATATAATTTCACTAAGTAATGGAAGACTTAAAAATTATGGAGATTATGATTTTATAAAAAATATTCAGGTTATTAGTGCAACTAAGAAAGGAGAACTTGGGACAAAGGAATTAAATAAATGCTTGCAAAATACAGTTAATCCACCATCAGAGGATAAAAAAGAAAGAAAATATATAGACTCTATCTTCAGGGAAGGAGATAGAATTATGCAAATAAAAAATAATTATGATATTTATTGGGAAAAACACGAGCCTAAACTAGAAATGGGAAAAGGCGTATTTAATGGGGAATATGGAACAATTTTAAACATTGATGAATTAGAAAAAAGAATAAAAATTAAATTTGATGATGATAAATTGGTATGGTATAGTTTTGAAGAACTAGAACAAATAGAGCATGCGTATGCTATTACTGTTCATAAAGCACAACGGAAGCGAATTTGATGTTGTTATTATGCCAATAATGCAGGCAGCACCAGTTTTACTTACTAGAACTTTATTATATACAGCAATGACTAGAGCCAAAAAACTATTAATATTAATAGGAAATCCAAATGTTTTAGAATTTATGATACAAAATGCAAATAGTAAAACACGTAATACAGGACTAGAATATAAACTAAAAAATATTATAATTTAAATTAATTGGGGGCATTATTTTAAGGAGGTTTTATATAAAAATGAACTTTTTAGAAAATATGCTCACTTTTATTTTTCCACCTACATGTGGAATTTGTGGCAGAGAAAATGAAAACTATGTGTGCAAATCTTGCATGGAAAAATTAAAACTAGAAAAAACTTATATGCCACAAATAATAGATTATAAAGGAATCAAACATTGCTATATTTTTAAATATGAAGGAATAATTAGACAAAAAATTTTGCAATATAAGTTCAAAGATAACCCATATCTTTATAAAATGTTTTCTGAATTTTTTATGAAAAATGAAAAAGTTTGTAGATTTTTAAAAAATTATGATATAATAATTTCAGTTCCAATGACAAAAAAGAAAATTGCCCAAAGAGGCTATAATCAAGCAGAACTAATTGCAAAACAAATAGCAATTAATAGCCCAAACTTAACGTATTTAAAAAACATTTTGGTAAAGCAAAAAGAAACAAGTACGCAAAGTTCATTAAGCAAAAAAGAAAGATTTAATAATGTAAAAAATGTATATAAAGTTCAAAACATGCAAAAAATAAAAGAAAAAAATATTATACTTTTTGATGACATTTATACTACTGGTGCTACTTGTAAAGAATGTACAAAAACTATAATGGAAGCAGGAGCTAAAACAGTAGATTTATTAACTATTGCAAAAGATTTTGAAAAAATGAAATAAAATTAAGCGTACAAAGGAGAGGAGAAAATATGGAAGACTTAATAGAAAGCATTTTAGACTATATAAGGGCAGATTATACAGATTATGCAATAATGATTAATGGTGAATGGGGAAGTGGAAAAACCTATTTTTGGAACCATAAAATTAGACCTAGAATAGAATCAATGCAGGTAGGTGGAAAAAAATTAACAGCCATTTATATGTCCTTATATGGAATTTCAAACTTAGAGGAAATCAGTAAAAAAATATTTATTGAAACAACCCAATTAATGGACAAGAACCTAAAAAAATATATGGATGCAAGTGGAATTGGCAACATTCCAGAATATGCAAAAACAGGCTTAGATATGGCAAACTTCTTTGGTGTTACACAAAATGGAGATAGACTAGACTATGCACAATTCTTCTCAACAGACGACAAAGTACTTTGCTTTGATGACCTAGAAAGAGCCAATGTAGATGTTATAGATATTTTAGGCTATATTAATAATTTCGTAGAACATGACCACATTAAAACAATTATTATTTGTAACGAAAAAGAATTATCTACAAAATTAAAAAATAGTAACCTAGAAATGAAAACATTTATTGCTACTTATTTATTAGATAAAGAAAATAAACTAACCATGAAAACAGATAAGCCAATGGTAGAAAGAATACGTGATACCATTGAATATGTTTTTGATAAAGCAAATGATTATGAAAGAATTAAAGAAAAATTAATAGGTGAAACCTTTGAATATGCACCAGAATTTAACTACATTATAAATGGCCTTCTAATGCGTTATGAAGCATACCCGGATTTAATACGTTTTTTAAGAGAAAACACAAATTTAATTACTTCCACATTTAATAAAAGTGGAACTAGAAATTTGCGTATTTTAAAGCATGCACTAAATGACTTTAAAAAAATATTTGATATGGTTGCAAAAGCATATCCAAATACCAATAATCGTATATTACAAACAATGCTTATTTTTACAATAGCTATTTCATTTGAAATCAAAGCAGGTAAAATCACGAAAGACAAATTCATTAACATTAATAGTAATGAAGAATACAAATCTATTTTAGTATCTTCAAGAGTATTTATGGATAACAGACAATTTTACATTAAAGAATTTGATAACAACTATTATTATAATTTTAAAGCAGAATACCGTTTCTTCAAATTCATTGAAAAATACATTCGTACACGTATTTTTGATATGAAAGTATTTAAAGATAATATGGAAGTAATTCGAAATACTATTGATACTAGCCAATTACCAGGATATAAAAGACTTCTTACAGAAGAATATTGGAAAATTCCAGATGACCAATTTGATTCAGTAATTGACCAAACATTAGAAGATGTAAAAAATGGCAACATTGAACTTATTCAAATTGTAAAATTATTTGCATATTTTGCATATTTTATAAAAAAAGACTTAATAAAATATGATATGAGAACAATTAAAAGTGTGTTCTTTAATGGCATGAATATTTCATCTTTAACTTCTAAGTATTGTGACAATGTTGACGAAGAACTATCACAAGTAGCTATAGAAGAAGACATTCAATCTGAAATGGAAGAAATATTAGCTCATTTTAATGAAATTAACTTACAATTAAAAGATAAAATGTATCGTGAAAAAGCAGAAAATATATTTAAGTTTATCCCTATGAAAATGGAACAATTCTATGATGAATTTGACAAAGAATGCATGAATATACCAATTTTAAAATATTATGACCCATTTCAAATGTTCCAAAGAATTTCATGTGCAAGCAATGAAGACATGGTAACAATTAAGGAAAAATTAGTAGATAGAGCAAAAAGATTTACTAAAGAAATTGAACCAGAAATGCAAAATATTAAAAAATTAAAGCAAATTATGGATGACTATATTGATGGAAAATTACCAAGTATTAAAATTGTTCTACTACAAGACTTTACTAATGAACTAGGAAATATTTTAAATATGTATAAACAACCTGAATAAAATTGTAACAATATATAAGAAGAAATCCAGAAAGAGTTGAAGTAATATGTTTTCAAATATGGGAGAATATGAGCCATGTGGAATATTTACAATAGGACATTTTAGCTTAATTTTAATTACAGTAATAGTAATTTTTATTGCACTTAAAAAAACTGTTAATAAAAATAAAGAACAAGTATACAAAATTATAAAATGTACAACAATAATTGCATGTATATTGGAAGTTGTAAAAATAATTTTTAATATAAAACAAAATTCTTTTAAAGCAGTAAACACATATTTACCACTTTATTATTGCAGTATTTTATTATATGCAGGAGTATTAAGTTCATTTACAAAAGGCGCATTAAAAAGAGTAGGAGATGTATGTTTAGCAACTGGTTCAATAGTAGGTGGAATAGTATTTATGATATATCCATCTACATCACTACCTATATATCCAGCTTTTCATATTTTAAGCATTCATAGCTTTTTATTCCATGGAGCGATGGTATATTTGGGAATATTAATAAATAAAACAAGATACATAGAATTAAAAAAATCAGATATTAAATATTTTGCAAGTTTAGTATTATGTATGAGCATTTTAGCATTAATTGTAAATAAACTTTTTGACGGAAACTTAATGTTCATATCAAATAACTTTCCTCGGTACGCTAATTGAAATATTATATAAAATAACTAATGGTGGATTTTTATTTACAATAATTATGATAGCCCTACAAATGACAATACCATTTTATATTTCTTATTATATTATAAAGGCAACCCAATACTTAGAAAATAATAAAAAACCTAAATCTAAAGATATTAATATAAACAAACCCAATAATGAATTTAAAGTAGAGGAAAAGTATGAAGTTAAAACTTAGAAAAAAAGAAATACTACTTATTTTAGTAGTTTTAATAATTCAAACAGTAGTATTCATAATAGCAGGAATAAATAAATCTTATATACACATGGATGAAGCTTATTCATTAGGTTTAGCAAGCTATAACAAAGTGAATATACAGCAAAACCAAGACTTTTATAATACATGGCATAGCAAAGAATATTATGAAGATTATTTATCAGTAAATGAAAATGAAATTGGAAATTATAAGCCTGTTTATGAGAACCAAAAAAATGATGTTCACCCACCACTATATTATTTACTTTTAAGAATTGCAATGGGGCTCCATTTAGATAGCTACTCTAAATGGCCAGGAATAATACTAAATATAATTATATATATTTTTATATCTATATTTATGTATTTAATCATAAAAAAACTATTAGAAAAAGATAATAAATGCACAGAAAAATCTGCTATTTTAACATTAGTATCTAGCCTAACATTAGCATCAATAAATAATGCTATGTATATAAGAATGTACGCACTAGCTACATTAAACATATTAATTACAACATATTTGCACTTAAAATTATTAGATGCAGAAGAAAAAAATTATAGACTATTGCTATTAATAGGAATATTTGCATTAATTGGCTCACTAACTCATTATTATTACTTATTTTATTTAGGAATATTATCTATAATGTTTATTGTAAAATACATAAAAGAAAAGAAATATACAGAACTTACAAAATATATATTAACAATATTTTTAGCAGCAATCGCATCATTAATTATATTTCCGTATTCAATAAAACACATATTTTTTGGCTATAGAGGTAAAGGAGCATTAAGTAATTTAATTAATATTTCAGAAGCTTTAAAACATATAATTGTGTACACATTAATAATAGATGTTGATGCTTTTAATAATACATTATTTATAATATTATTTTTTGCCTTAGGAATAGCAATATATAAGAAAATAAAAAAATATAAGAATGTAAATGAAAAAAACAAATACATAAAATATATAGCAATTCCAACATTTTTTTATACTATATTAGCAGCAATATCTTCACCTTGGCTAGAATTAAGATACATAATGCCAGTATGTAGTTTACTGTTTGTGCTTGCTTTATATTTAATTATGCAGTTATTAAATAATTTAGTCAAACAAAAAACTGTAAATAGAATTTTATTAGTAATATGCATATTAGTAATTATAATGCCATTTATAGCTAATAAAGTTATAAACATAGTAATTGGAAAAGACTTTAGAAGTGAACAAGAAAGTTCATATTCAAGTAAAGCAGAAATAGTTCAAAAATTAAAAAACGAAATAAATATACCAATAAATATTTTTCCTAAAGTTCAAGAAATACCAATAGACAATATATTATTATTTCTAAAAAACTTTAGAATAGAGCCAGAAGTTATATATTCTAATAAGCAAGACATTACAAAATTCATAAAAAACAATGCTAATTTGCCAGCACTATATTTACTAAAATCTGATAATGACAGGTTTTTAGATGAAATATTATTATTTGCTATATTAAATCAATCATATATAGCTAAAGATATAGAATGTAATGAAGAAAACATTAAGTCTATAATGTCTAATAAAGACATTTCAAATGGAATTATAATATTTATTAATGATGTTCAAGAGAATGAAAATATAGTAAATACAATAAAACAAGCTCTTAATTTAGAGAATACAACATATTTAAAAAGACTTAATATGTGTGATGTTTATTTAATAAATTAGAACATTAAAAAAGTGCATATTTATATAAAAATAAGATATATGAAAAATATATCTTATTTTTTAAAGGAAAATAATATTACAATTATGCAACTTTTTATTAAAATCTTCAATCTAATATGTAGAAAGGAGAAAAAAATGGAACAATTAATAGAGAAAGCAAAGAATGGTAATACTGAAGCTTATACACAATTGGTTATTTTGCTTCAAAATGATTTATATAAAATAGCCAAAACAAGATTGAATGAAGAAGCCGATATTTGTGATGCCATTCAAGAAACTATGATAACTCGGCTATCAACATCTAAAAAAACTAAGAGAAAATAAATATTTTAAAACATGGATTATTAAAATTCTAATTAATAAGTGTAATGAAATATACAGAAAAAGAAATAGACAAGTACATATATTTAATAAAAGCATAGAAAATTTTACTTTAGAAAATAGCAAAGATGAAATTAAGAACATAAATGACAAAATAGATTTTGAAAATATCTTAAAAAAATTGAATTATGAAGAAAGACTTATAATTACACTTTATTATAATAGTAAATTCTCAACAACAGAAATAGCAGAAATTTTAAAGACCAATATTAATACAGCTAAAAGTAAAATATTGAGAACCAAGAAAAAAATAAAAGAAATTTATGAGGAGATGATAGAAAATGAATAATGAATGTGATATTATTGATAATATGATATTTACATACTTCGAAGATAAAAGAGTTCCAAACTATATTCAAAGGGTAATAGAACAAACAAATATTAATAAGAAAACTTATATTTATACTTATATAAAAAGAGTGGCAATTATTTTAATTATACCTGTAATAATAGGAATAATGTATATTGCCATAAATTTAACTAGAAATAATAACAAGTTGCTTTCTAATACTAATAATAATTTGCCTGTAACTGAAACTCAAAATGAAATAAAATATCAAATTACACAAGGGCCTGGGCATATTTCTGATTATGTTGCAACATCTCCACAAGATTTATTTAATAATGCGAACTTAGTAATAATTGGTGAATATGTTTCAGATGTCAAATCATATGTTACGTATTATTCGGCGATAGTAACAGATGCCACTTTTAAGGTAACAAAAGTTTTAAAGGGAAAATATGAAGCAGATACAATAAATGTAACTCACTATGGAGGGATAGTATCTGTTAGTGAGTATCTTAGCAAACAGAGTGAAGAAGAACTAAATAAGCTGGGTATAGATAAAAGCTCAATAAGTAAATATAGCTCAGAGAAAGTTGAGTGGATTAACGATGAATTCGGAATTTATAAAGAGACTGGAAAAAAATATGTCCTATTTCTTTCTTATGACCAAGAAAATAATAGTTATTTCGTATTAGCTGATGGCTATGGAATGAGAAGGCTATCAGACGACGGATATATGTATAACTTAGACACTAAAAGCTATGATACAAAATTAGATGATTTAAAATAATTTATATGGAGGAATTAATGAAAAAGAAAATATTAATTACAATAATTTGTGTAATTTTTATAGCAATGACAAGTTTTATACTATATTTAAAATTAAGCCATAAAGGAGATATTTCAAATGTTAACATTATCGCAAACAGCTCACAAATATACTCAAAAAAGGAAATAGATGATGCTATAAATGTAATTTTACACTTTTTTAGGCAAAACTTTAATGGATGTATATTAGAGCAAATTACATACATTGGAGATGATTACAATAAAGATTATCAAGATTGGGCTGAACGTAATAATAAAGAAGAAGTAATAGTTTTAGTATCAAATTTTAAAACTAATTCATATTGCAGTGAAACATTAAACCATAATAGTGAATATAAAAATTGGAATTGGATTTTAGTAAAAAATAAAGATGAAAACTGGGAACATGTAGACCACGGATATTAATATTTTTAAAATTGCTAGCCAGAACTATTTTAAAGGACTAAGAGAAAAATATGGGTATTAACAGTTATGAAATTACTCTGTTTTAAACATAGTAAAATTTGCCAAAAAAACATTTATGTGATATAATACATATAAACTATAACAAAAGAAAGGGGGGATTTTTATGGATAGCAAAAAAATTATAAAAATTGTCATAGCAATTATTATTCTAATACTAATAATAGTAGGTATTTTTGTAACTAGAAAGTATATCATTATAAACCAAATAATAGGAAGATATACAGAAATTGAAAAACTAGATAATTATTCTTTAGTTGTTAAACAAAATGAAAATGACCAACAAACTACTATAGAATATCAACGTAAGGACAACAAAATAAGCGTTAAAATAGGAGAAAAAATGTTGTGGTATGATGAAAGTACAAACGAAAATATTACATATTCCCCAGAAAATTCAGAAGCAACAGTTAGTACAGGAAAATCTGATTTATCTATAGTTGAAAATTTTACAAAACCTTTCAAAACAGAAAACACCTTCCTAAATAAGCTAAAAGTAGCTATAACAAGTAGTATTTCTTCAGACGAAATAAATGGTGAAAAATGTTATGTACTTGCTGGACCTATTATAAGTACCAAATGTTATTACAGAATAGAAGATAAGACAATATTAAGATTTACAAATAATAACGAAAAAAATGTATGTGATTATGAATGGAACTTTAATCAGGTATCGGATGAAGATGTTGCTAGACCAAATTTAGCAGGATATAATGTAACTAATAATTAATAGCAGATAATAAATTATACTTACCTTTTTGTAAGGTAAGTATTTTTATTTGCATAATATTTTGTAAAATAATAAAAAAATTAAAATCTTAATTAACTTTAAAAAAATGTATAAAAATTTCCTTTTAAAGCAATAATAAGAATATCAAAATTGAATTATTGCAAATAGGGTAAAGCAAAAAGGCAAGAATTTAAAACAAATAAAAAGCTAAAACCCTAAATTTAAAAGGAGGTAATATTTTGAAAGCAACAGGAGTAGTTAGAAGAATAGATGATTTAGGAAGGGTTGTTATACCAAAAGAAATTAGAAAAACCTTGAGAATAAAAGAAGGAGACCCTTTAGAAATTTTTACAGATAAAGAAGGAGAAGTTATATTAAAGAAATATTCTCCGATAGGAGAATTAACAGAATTTGCAACAGAATATGCTGAAACATTGGCAAAAACAACTGGACATATTGCATGTATTACAGATAAAGACACAGTAATTGCTGTATCTGGAGGATCTAAAAAAGAATTTCTAGAGCAAGATATTAGTGAAGAACTAGAAAAAGTAATGGATGATAAAGAAAGATATACAAGCAAAGAAAACAATGATTTAGCAATTCCAATTACCAAAAATGAAAATAAAGAAAGAAGATATAATTCACAAGTTGTTTATCCAATTATTTCAGATGGAGATGTTATTGGTAGCGTAATATTATTATCAAAAGATAATACTACAAAAATGTCAGAAATAGAACAAAAAGTAGCACAATCTGCTGCTAGCTTTTTAGGAAGCCAAATGGAAATATAATGTAACATTTATGTAATACTAGTGTAACAAAAATGTAATATAAAAAATATGGAAAATACTTGAATATTTTAAACTCTTATAGTATAAATAATATATAAATAATTTGAAAGGCAACCTTACAAAGGAGGAAAAATAATGGGAAATCTAGAAATGAATGAAATGAATGCAATGAACGAAATAAATGGACTACCAGCACAAGTTAGCGTTTGGACTAAAATGAAAAACTTTTTTTGCCAAGATATTACAGTAACAATGACACCAAAACAACAAAAAGTATTCCAAGAAGTACACGATTTTTGGCATCAAGATATTACTGCAAAAGGTATACATGACTTTTTATTCCAAGAAATTGAAATTATAGATAACATTACTTTATAATAAAATATATATGTATATAATTTAAGAAGAGATAGAAAATAAGTTCTATAATTTATATAGAATTTATTTTCTATCTCTTAAATTTTAAAATATAAATTATAAAAATAAATCATATAAAATATAAAAGAATACTTGAAAAGTATTCTTTTTTGATATAAAATTACAATGATTAGGATATAATATGCATAAAAGTAAAAAATGATGGAAACATCTAAAAAAGGAGGAATTAAAAATATGTCAGTAAAAGTAGGTATCAATGGTTTTGGAAGAATTGGAAATTTGACATTACAAGCAGCACTTAATAAAGGAGAAGTAGAGGTTATAGCAATAAATGACCCATTCATCACGGCTGACTATATGGCATACATGATAAAATATGACACAGTACATGGAAAATTTTCAGGAGAAGTATCTTCAAGAGAAAATACTTTAATAGTTAACGGAAGAGAAATAAAAGTATATAATGAAATGGACCCTAAAAATGTTCCTTGGGGTGAAAATGGAGTAGACATTGTTTTAGAATGCTCAGGAGTATTTACTACAATAGAAAAAGCAAATGCACACTTAGAAGCAGGTGCAAAAAAAGTTATTATTTCTGCACCATCTAAAGATGCACCAATGTTTGTTATGGGTGTAAATAACGAAACATACACACCAGATATGAACATTATTTCAAACGCGTCTTGTACAACAAACTGCTTAGCACCACTTGCAAAAGTTATTAACGATAACTTTGGAATTAAAGATGGTTTAATGACAACAGTTCATAGTACAACTGCAACACAAAAAACGGTAGATGGAGCATCTAAAAAAGACTGGAGAGGAGGACGTGCTGCAAGCGCAAATATTATACCATCTTCAACAGGTGCAGCAAAAGCAGTTGGAAAAGTTATACCTTCTTTAAATGGAAAATTAACAGGTATGGCATTTAGAGTACCTACTGTTGATGTTTCAGTAGTAGACTTAACATGTAACTTAGAAAAACCAGCAACTTACGAAGAAATTTGTAATTGCATAAAAAAAGCATGCGAAAACGAAATGAAAGGAATTATGGAATACGTAGAAGATCCAGTTGTTTCTTCAGACTTTATTCATGACGAACATACATCTATATTTGATGCAACAGCCGGCATAGCTTTAACAGACACATTTGTTAAACTAGTTGCTTGGTATGATAATGAATGGGGCTATTCAAATAAATTAGTTGACTTAGCAATATATATTTCTAATAGATAACTTTGAAATTACTACTATATTTTATTTTAAAATATAGTAGTTAATTGCGATATTGAAGACCAAATAATGGAGGGAAAACATGGAAAGAGAAGTAAAGATACATGGAGTTTATAAACATTATAAAGGAGATCTATATATTGTAGAAGATATAATTTATCATAGTGAAACTTGCGAAAAAATGGTAGCATATAGAGCTTTATATGGAGATAACAAGTTATGGTGCAGACCTTATGATATGTTTCTAGATGAAGTAAATAAAAATGGTCAAAAATATAGATTTGAACTACAAGAAATTGAAAGTGTAAATAAAAACAAGGAGGCAAAATAATGGAGAAAAAAACAATACGTGATGTTGATGTAAAAGGAAAAAAAGTATTAGTGCGTTGTGACTTTAATGTGCCTATAAAGGATGGACAAATTGCAGATGATACAAGAATTCAGGCAGCGCTTCCTACAATTAAATACTTAGTAGAAAATGGTGCAAAAGTTGTGATATGCTCACATTTAGGTAGACCAAAGGGAGAAGTAAATGAAAAATATTCTTTAAAGCCAGTTGCAACTAAATTATCAGAAGAGCTAGGGCTAAATGTAAAACTTGCAGAAGATGTTACAGGAAACAGTGCACATGAAATGGCAGATAGCTTAAAAGAGGGTGAAGCAGGACTACTTGAAAATGTACGTTTTGACCCAAGAGAAGAAAAAAATGACGATACTTTATCATTAGAACTTTCAGAATTAATAGGAGAAGACGGAATATATGTAAATGATGCTTTTGGAACTGCACATAGGGCACATAGTTCTACTGAAGGTGTAACACATCATGTAGAAACATCAGTGGCAGGATTTTTAATGGAAAAAGAAATAGCACAGCTAGGTGCAGTACTAGAAAGCCCAGAACAGCCATTTGTAGCAATTTTAGGTGGAGCAAAAGTTTCAGATAAAATTGGTGTAATAGAAAATTTATTAGAAAAAGTAGAAAGAATAGAAATTGGTGGAGCAATGGCAAATACTTTCTTAAAAGCAGAGGGATATGACATAGGAAGTTCAGTATATGAACCAGATAAAGTAGAAACTGCCAAAGCATTAATGAAAAAAGCAAATAATAAAGGTGTAGAAATTGTTTTACCAGTAGATGCAAAAGTTGCTAAACTTCCAGAAGGAGAAGAGCTAGATAGCGAAAAAGTTGAAACAGCAGAGAATAAAAAAGTAAAACTTTATACAGAGCAAGAAGTTGAAGAAGGAAAAGGTGAAAGCTTAGAAGGATGGCAAATACTAGATGTAGGCGAAAAAACATTAGAACATTTCGCAAGTGGGTTAGAAGGTGCTAAAACAGTAGTATGGAATGGCCCTCTAGGTTATACAGAAGCACCAACATTTGCACATGGAACAGAATCAATTGCGCGCTATATTGCAGCAGGTAATGCAAAATGTGTTATTGGTGGTGGAGACTCAGTAGCTGCTATTCAAAAAATTAAGAAAAATGCAAAAGAAAATGGAGAAGATACAAAACAATTTTCAAATATTTATTTATCAACAGGTGGAGGAGCATCATTAGAATTCCTAGAAGGAAAAGAATTACCTGGTATTGTAGCACTAAATAATGCTGAAAGAATGCCAAATAAATCAAATACATCAACTTCTAAGAATATACAACAAGAAAAGTAGGGGGTAAAGTAAATAAATTATATAAAAAGTGAAAAAAGAATGGAGTTTTAAATGAGAAGAAAAGTAATTGCAGGAAATTGGAAAATGAATATGCTTCCAAATGAAGCAATAAAATTTATTGAAGAACTTTCAGCACAAGTAAAAAACACTTCAAATGAAATAATACTTTGTATACCATATACAGACTTATTTTATGGCTTATTAACTGCTCAAAATACAAACATTAAAATAGGTGCACAAAATATGCACTGGGAAGAAAAAGGAGCATACACAGGAGAAGTTTCTGGACAAATGCTAAAATCAATTGGAGTGGAATATGTTATTATAGGCCACTCTGAAAGAAGGCAGTATTTTGCAGAAACAGATGAAACAGTTAATAAAAAAATAAAATCAGCACTTCAGAATGAACTAAAACCAATTGTATGTGTAGGGGAAAGCCTAGAGCAAAGAGAAACTGGAAACCAAGAAGAAGTAGTTAAAAATCAAATAAAACTTGCATTAGAAGGAATAACTAAAGAAGACTTAAGTAAAATTATAATTGCTTATGAGCCTATTTGGGCTATTGGCACCGGAAAAACAGCAACATCAAATGATGCAAATGAAATGATAAAAACAATTAGAAATGAAGTTTTAAGTCTTTATAATGAAGAAACTGCTCAAAAACTAATTATTCTATATGGAGGAAGTGTAAAATCTGAAAATAGTAAAGAACTATTTTCTACATCAGACATAGATGGTGGATTAGTTGGAGGAGCTAGTTTAAAACCAGACGAATTTGCAAAAATATGCTTATCGGTGTAAAATATGCAGAAAAATAGAAATGGAGAAATGAAAAAATGAGAAGAAAACCTATAATGCTAATGATATTAGATGGTTTTGGCATTAATGAAAATGAAAAGGCAAATGCAATAAAACTAGCAAATACACCTAATATAGATAAACTAATGAAAACATGGCCAAACACAATTATTCATACAAGTGGACTTGACGTTGGATTACCAGATGGACAAATGGGAAATTCAGAAGTAGGCCATACAAATATAGGAGCAGGTAGAGTTGTTTACCAAGACTTAACAAGAATTACAAAATCAATAGAGGATGGAGATTTCTTTAGTATTAAAGAATTTTCAGATGCAATAGAAAACTGTAAAAAACACAATTCTAAGCTTCATATTATGGGACTTCTTTCAGATGGAGGAGTTCATAGTCATATAAGGCACTTAGTGGCACTTTTAGAATTTGCTAAAAGGAAAGACTTTGAAGATGTTTATGTTCATTGCTTCCTAGATGGTAGAGATACTCCACCAACTTCAGGTGAAACATATATTACAAAACTAGAAGAAAAAATGAAAGAAAAAAATGTTGGAAAAATAGCAACTATTTGTGGAAGATTTTATGCAATGGATAGAGACAAAAGATGGGAAAGAGTAGAAAAGGCATATAACTTATTAGTAAAAGGTGAAGGAGAAAAAGCAAGCTCTGCTATTTCTGCAATAGAAAGTTCTTATCAAAAAGAAGTATTTGACGAATTTGTTGAGCCTACTGTTATATGCAATGGAGAAGAACCAGTTGCAAAAATTTCTAAAAATGATTCTGTTATATTTTTTAACTTTAGACCAGATAGAGCAAGAGAAATTACTAGAAGTTTAGTAGACCCAGATTTCAAGGAATTTGAAACAGAAAGCTTAAATTTACATTATGTATGTTTCACAGAATATGATGCAACTATTCCAAATGTACACATTGCATTTAAACCAGAAGAACTAAAAAATACATTCGGAGAATATATTTCAAATAATGGATTAACACAATTAAGAATTGCAGAAACAGAAAAATATGC
>CANQAI010000006.1 GCA_947589265.1 uncultured Clostridia bacterium
AATGCCTTTAGGCTGGGGTGATGCTAGCTATGTAGAAGGCTGGGCAGCAACTTACATGATGCTATCACAAGATGCTATTAATGATTACGCAAATTATGAAAAATCTGAAAAAATAATTATGACAGCTGATTTATATGAAGGAAATGTAAAAAAACAACAAGAAATATATGAAGAAGCTTTAAAAGTACAAAATATTAATATAGATGCTTGGTGGGGATTAATTAACTCATACAATGCAGATAATACTAAAACAGAAGAAGATTACTATAACTTAGCAACAAGACTAGGAAAAGCACTAGTTGCATATCCATTACCAATGAAAAACTTATTAGATCAAATTGGAAAAAAATTAACAAGTGTAGAATATTCATTTAAATTTACACTTTTAGAAACAGAACTATTAAATGAAGGAAAAAATTATAACTCTAGCAATAGAGAAAATAAACCAGATATTTCAAGCATTACAAGAACAGTAGCAAATTACTTACTTGGTCAAACAGATACATCACTTGCTAGCTTCTCATTTGACGGAGCAAACGCAGAAAAAATAGTACTTGCAAGTCGTTATGATAGCACTGGAATTCGTTGGGATTATAGCTTAGATGGAAAAAATACATGGAAAACTGTAACCTTTACTTCAGATGAACCACATAAATGGCAATTAACTAAAGAAGAAATAGAAAGCATTACAGAAAATAATGATATTTATATTCATATAGTTGGAACTGATTATACAGACAATAACGTATACAAAATAGATATCGAGCCACAAGAAATGCTAACAAACTTATATGCTAATGACCTAGAAAACCGTATTATAGGCATTAACCTAGAAACAACTGAGTGGCGTTATAATGAATCAGATGACTGGACTTCATATAGTACAGCTTCACCAGACTTAACAGGAAATAAAACTGTACAAATAAGACAAAAACCAACAGGTACAAAACTTGCAAGCGCACCATCAGAAGTATATACATTTACAGAAGACAATCAAAAAGATGAAAGAAAATATATTAGAGTTTCAGACTTAGAAGTTTCAGAATACTTAAGCCAGTCAGTTGATAGTAATAGACCATACTATGCTCCAAATGCAATAGATGGAAATATATATACGCTTTGGCATACAGACTTTAGATATTCAGTTATAAAAGAAGGAACAAAACCATTTATTACAATTAAATTAAATAAGCCAAGATATGTATCTGCAGTAGAATTTATGCAAACTAAATATAAAACTAATGACCCAGATGGCATAAAAAATGTAACAGTCTATGTAAGTACAGATGGAGAAACCTGGCAAGAAGCAGGAAAAGTAGAAAACTGTGAAACCTATGGTAAATTATATGATATTACATTTAATGAAAGCATATATGCACAATATGTAAAATTAGATATAGAAACATATGATATGTTCGCATCTATATCAATGATAAATCTATTTGAGGATGTAACAAAAATTGATAGAACAAAACCAACAGCAGGAATTTATTATAGCACACAAGAACCAACAAGTAATTATGTAATTGCAAGACTTGTTGACCCAAGTACAGAAATTACAATTACAAATAATAATGGAAATGACACATATATATTTAAAGAAAATGGAGAATTTACATTTGAATTTGAAGACAAAAATGGAAACAAAGGAACAGAAACAGCTAATGTAACTTGGATAGATAAAGAAGGACCAACAGCTAATGTAGACTACAAATTAAATGGAGATAAAAAATTACTTATTTTATTAGATAGCATAAGTGAAGACGTATACCTACTAGACAAAGACAACAATAAAATAAATTATATTGAAACTAAAGACGGAAAAATATCAAGAATTTCATATTTAGACTCTTCAAATAATGTATATAAAGTAGATGAACTAGACGAAAAAGGTAACATTGTAAAAACAACATATAAAAATACAACAGGAAAAGTTTCAAAAGTTGACACCTATGTGGTTACATATAGAGACGGAAAAGTTAACAATGAAGAATACTTTGATGAGTATGGCGTAGCAGTAGGCGTAACAGATGAAGAAAAAGAAACTTTAAGAATATTACAACAAGTAAAAACAAATCCTCTAGAATATACATTTGAAGAAAGTGGAAACTATGAATTTAAACTTCTTGATAAAGCAAGCAATATAGCATATAAAAGCATAAAAGCTGACTATCTTGAAGACAACAACATTATAGCAAGTGATATATCTTATGATATTACAAAACTAACTAACAAAGACGTTGTAGCTACTATTAACCCATATATGATTAATGAAAAAGGCGAAAAACTTGACGTAGAAATTGTAAATAACAATTCTACTAAAGACTACAAATTCGAAGATAATGGAAACTTTGTATTTAAATATAAAGATGCTTCAGATTTTGATAATGTAGAAATTAAAGAACATGAAGCAAAAGTAGATTGGATAGATAAAGTTAAACCAACAGCCCAAATTACTTATAGCACAGATAAATCTACAAGTGAACCAGTTGTAGCAAGCTTAACAGATGAAAGTGAAAACATAGTAATTACTAACAATGGCACAAGTAGAGAATTTACATTTACTAAAAATGGAAGCTTTACATTTAAATTCGAAGATGAGGCAGGAAATGAAGGAGAAGCAATAGCAACAGTTGATTGGATTAAATCAAATGAAACTCAAAAAGAGCCTGAATTAGGAGATGTAAATAAGGATGGCGAAATAACAGCAACAGATCTTCTATTATTAAAAAGACATTTAATAGCAGGCGAAAAACAAGAATGGATTTTAACAGAAGATGAATTAAAGGCAGTAGACATGAATAAAGATAATAAAATAACATCAACAGACCTATTATTATTAAAAAGATTGATATTAAAGCAAGACGAAGAAAATTTTCATTATTATATAAAGTAGATATTTAAAATATGAATTAAGGAGAAAAAAATGAAAAATAGTATAAAAAGTAAAAAAGCAATTTCTATAATATTAACTTTAATAATGTTGTTATTTACAACAAATGTATATGCAGCAAATGATAGCTTTAAAACAGCATTAAGTGTAAACAATTCCTCAGTTAAAAGAGGAGAAAATGTTACAATTACTATTTCTTTAAATGATATTTCTATTGAAAGTGGAGAAAAAGGTATTGGAGCATATACAGCAAGTTTAGAATTTAATTCTTCTGTTTTTGAATATGTAAAAACAGAGGGTACAGACAAATGGGAAGCACCAGTATACCAAGAAAAACGAATTGTAGGAAATACAGTAGATGGAGAAGTAGTAAATACAAATCAAAGTATAGGAACAATTACTTTTAAAGTAAAAGAAGATGCTACCTTAGGAGAAACTACTGTAAAACTAACTAACTTTTCTGGTTCAAATGCAGAAACTGATATATCATCTGAAGATGCTACATTAGGAGAAACTACTGTAAAACTAACTAACTTTTCTGGTTCAAATGCAGAAACTGATATATCATCTGAAGATGCTACTGTTAAAATAACAATAGTTGATAACGAAAATGGTGGAGGCTCTAGCCAAGGGGGAAGCGAAGGTGGAACTCAAAGTGGAAGTCAAAACGAAACAGGAAACAAACCTACACCAAAACCAGGAAATAATAATTCTTCTAAAGAAGATATAAAAGATGGCTCACTTCCAGCAACAGGATATTCATATACAGTAATATATATTTTAATTAGCGTATTTGTTTTAACAGCAATAATTTTTGGAGTAAAAATTAAATTACTTAATAAAAAATCAAAAAATGAGTAAATTATAAATACTGATTAAAAAAGTTTAAATCAAAAGAGGGTTCACTTAAAATAGAATGTACTTGACATAGGTACCATTTTAAAAATACTGAACCCTCTTTTATATTATATAAAATCAATCTTCAGACTTTCTTCCAACAATTGCAAATCTACCATCTTTAGTATGATAAGAACAAGTAGAAAGAGTAATCAATTGGTCACCATACTTTGCAGTTTTTCCAGTATCATATATAGAAGCCTTTTTAGCATTTGCAACAAAATCATTGTATTGTTTTTCATTTTCACTATTTACAAAATAATAATATCTAAAAACATTTTTTTCATACGTATAATATACTTTAGAATAAAATGCAGCTATTAATTCATAATCTCCATCATCTTCATTAGTAGTAAATCTTATAATAGGGTGCTTATTATAAAAGCTTTTATCTTTATATTTTATAATATCTTTAAGTAATCTATCATGCCCATACATTAACAAATTACTACTTGGTGGGTTCCATATATAATCTTTATCTAAAAAAACAGAACCACCTCTTGCATACTTTTTTTTATAATTATGTGTTAAATAATAAGAATTATCAGAAGCTTGCAAAACGGGATAATTTATATTAGTATTTTCAATTTCAACCCAACCAACTATTTCAGAATTTTCTTTTTGCAGTTTTTCTACTTTGAGCATTCTTTCAGTTTTAACTTCTTCTACTGCATTTTCAGAATTCTGGCTATTTTCATTATTTTCAGAATTTTCCTTTGCAACATTTTCATAAGAAGTATCATTAATAGAAATATCATTTAATAAATTACTCTGCCTATTTATAGAATACATATCATAGCAATATTTAAAAATATATATAATACATAAAATCATACTTATTTCTAAAACTATGTAAAATATATTTTTAATAATCTTTTTCATATTTTCACCACCAAAACATTTTAATAATGAAATTTTCATACATTTAAAACAGCAATATTTTAAAGAGGCCTACATTATCTGTTATTATAGTAATGTAGGCACATTTTAATTTAAATTTTTATAATTAGACTTAAACTTTATTATTATTTTTACACAAAAATGAAATTATACTAAAAGTTATCTTTTTTTGCTATAACTACTACACAAGCTACTAAAAGAGTCATTACAACAACAGGTAATACTAAATTATCTTCTAAACCTGTTTTAGGAGTATTATCTTTTTTAGGTTCTTCTTTTTTAGGCTCAGTATATTTTTCACCAGCAACATCTACGTTATCGATTTCATTACTTTTGTATAAAATTTTACCTTCTTTATCTGTTATAACTACTGTATTGCCACTTATTAATATTTTGTCATCTGTTCCTTTTGCATTTTCAACTTCAAATTTCTCTAGACTAGGGTTATTTTCAGCAACATAAACAACATTTTCTGTTTCAGAAGATGTTAATTTACCATTCATAACAACTGTTGGAACATTTGCTTCATCTGTACCAGAACCTTTTGCAATTTCTATACCATTGTTATTTGGGTTACCGTTTCTTCCTAATATTAAATTTTTAACTTCAACAGTACCAGCATTTACTAATACTGCACCAAAACCACAGTTATTAATTGTAACATTATCTAATATAACATAACCTCCGTTATATGCTTGTACACCATATTTTGCACTATCTTTTACCTTAATATTAGATAATGTAACTTTTGCACCTGCTCCAACTGAAATAAAAGTACCGTTACTTCCAACATTAGCCCATTCAGCATCTTTAGTTATTGTATGTCCTTTACCATCTATAGTAATGTTTTTGTCTGTTATTCCAAGAGGAGTTTTTAAGCTAATATCTTCTGTAATTTCAACTGTATCTCCAGTTACAGCTTCACTTAAAGCAGTTGTTAAAGAAGTTTCATCATTTGCTGTTTTAGTTGTAGCAGCATTTGAAATAGTTGCATTTAAAATTAAACCAGCAAATAATACTACTAAAAATAGCACTATTTTTTTAATGTTTCTCATAATATTTACATCCTTTCTAAAATATATTTATACTAGAATACGTATTTTTAAAAATGTATAAAAATATTGTATTTTGTAGTATTTGCTATTATTATGTACTGTATTATTGAATTTTATACGAATTAAAATAAAAGAAAAATTTACCTTTAATTTAATATTTGAACAAAAATAAATAGTAATAAAAATTCAAAAAAATTAATAAAATAAAAATATTAATTATAAAGGGGAAAAATTTTAAAAATGAAAAATAAAATTACATTAAATGAAAATACCAAAAATAAAATACAGCCTCAAAACATAACAGTATATTTTGAATATTCAAAAAACAACAAAAAATTTGAAGAATGTATAGAAAATATCTTAAAAAACAAATTAAGCAAATAAATATAATTTTATATTAAATTTGTACAACCTAAAAAATATATATTAAAAAATACTTTCGAAATAGGAGCTTAAAATGTCAGGAAGAAAATCTAAATATTTAATTAATGAAAACATTAAAAAAACTTGGCAAACAGCACTATATATAAGACTTTCACAAGAAGATGAAGAACTTCGGAAAAACAAAACAAGAAAGCAATAGTGTAACAAGTCAAAAAACATTATTAAATGAATTTATAAAAGAACATGATGATTTAATAATTTATAAAACTTATATAGATGATGGCTACACTGGAACCGACTTTAATAGACCTGCATTCCAAAACCTGCTAGAAGATATGAAAAACGGTAAAATTAATTGTGTTATAGTAAAAGATTTATCAAGACTAGGAAGAAATTATATAGAGGTAGGAAATTATATAGAGCAAGTATTTCCTTTATTTAATATAAGATTTATTGCAATTAATGACAGTGTAGATAGTTTTAAAAATAAAGAAAGTGTAAACACAATTTTAGTACCATTTAAAAATTTAATTAACGATGAATATGCAAAAGATACATCAATAAAAATAAGAACATCTTTGAATGCAAAAAAGAAAAAAGGAGAATTTGTAGGAGCATTTTCAAGTTATGGATATATGAAAGATCCAAAAGATAAGCATAAGCTTATTATAGATGAAGAAGCAGCAAATATTGTTAGAAAAATTTTTGACTGGAATGTAAATTACGGATTAGGAAAATTAGCAATTTGCCATAGACTAAATGATTTAGGAATATTAAATCCAACAGGGCATAAAAAACTAGAACTTAATCAAAATTACAATAATTATTCAGCAAATGATAATAAATATGCCTGGACACCTTCTACAATAAGGAATATTTTAAGTAATGAAATATACTGCCGGGAATACAATTCAAGGAAAAAGAAGAGCAAAAAGCTACAAAATACATAAAGTAGAACAAGTTCCGAAAGAAGAATGGATAAAAGTAGAAAACACACATAAACCTATAATAGATAAAAACACTTTTGAAAAAGCACAAAAATTAAGCAAATTAGATACAAAAACATCACAAAAAACAAAAGAATTATCAATATGGGCAGGTTTAATAAAATGCGCAGACTGTAAGATGGCAATGAATAAAAAAACTAGCACGAACAAAACTGGAAACACCTATGAGTACTATATTTGCAGTACATATAAGAAAAAATCAAATAAAATGTGTACAAAACATACAATAAAGATAGAAAACTTAGAAAAAGCAGTTTTGGCATCTATTAATTATCACATAAGTTTCTTAACTGATATAGAGGAAATTATAAAAAAAGTAAATGAAAATACATATCAAAATGAGGAAAATAAAAGCATAGAAAAAAATATATTAAATAAGCAAAATGAAATTACTAAATTATCAAATTTCAAAATGTGCTTATACGAAGATTGGAAAAGTAAAGTTCTAACAAAAGAAGAATATATAGAATATAAAAGTAGGTATGAAAATGATATAGAAAAATTAAAAGAAAATATAGAAAAGTTAAAAAAAGAGAAACAGAAATATGAAATTCAAAAAACAAACAAAAATGAATGGATAGAAAACTTTAAAAGAAACAAAAAAATAACAAAATTATCAAGAGATGTATTACTAGAACTAATAAATAGTATTTATATACATGAAAACGGGAATATAACTATAAAATTTAATTTTGAAAATTAAAAATATAACACTAAAAGCCATAGCTATTTAGATGGTTCTTTTTGAGTATAATTGGAAAGTTATTAACCAATTCTTTAATAGAAATTGGACTATTAATTTGTTTTTTATAATCCAAATTTCCAGCAAAACAATCATTCAAAACAGCACATTGAGTTATTATCAAATCATTATCTTCTGTCATTGGAAGATTAAGAATTAATAAATCAAGACTTCCTTTTTTCGAATAAAACTTTAACAAAGTTTTGTTTAGTAAGAGCAGGAAATGTCAAAAAAACGGCATTTCCTACTTTTATTTTTCTTCTTATTTAATAATACCACAGGCAATTTTAGCTCCAGAATTACCACTAGGCTGAGTAGTAAAATCATCTGGCATATCATGAATAACAATTGTTTTACCAATAATATCTTTAATCTTAAATTTATCTATTAATACACTCATATATGCGTATCCATTATTTTCAATTAATGGTGGTAAATCACCCATATGATATGGGTGAGAACAATTAGTAGGGTTTAAATGTGATTTAGTATTGGCAAATTCATCATTTTCATTTCCTGTACAAAAATTTCCCTCATGAATATGAAAACCAAAAAATCTACCTTTACATTTATCTTTAGCTTGTGGCAAATTATTAATTTTAACTGTAATTAATACACCATTTTTAGTTTCCTTAAAATAAACAGTACCATTTATTTTAGAATATTTTTTCCCACCTCTTATAATTGCTTTGGCAGTATAAAAAATGTTTGATAGCATAGTATTCACCTCACTTATTATTATATTCAAAAAACAAAAGAATTGCTAATGTTGGCAAGTTTAATGTAATTATAAATATTTATTACTAACAAAACACTAAAAAATTTATTGAACCAGTTCAACAAAATTCTGAAATTTTGTTGAACTGATTAAATAAAAATGTTATAATAATTTATAAGATGTATATAATAATAAAAGAAGGTGATTAAAATGAATATTAAATCTAGTCTAATAATAACAAATCCTTGGTGGAACCAGCAAAAAATAAATGAGCAATTTTTACTAGGAAGAAAAAGAAATGAATTTAATAATATAATAGAAAAAATTGAAAATAAAAGAATTTTAAGTATCATTGGACCAAGAAGAGTTGGCAAGTCTACTTTAATATATCAAACAATAAATTATTTACTAGAAGAACAAAAAATACAAAATAAAAGAATTCTATTATTTAGTGGGGATGATCCAAGTTTATTTTTTAATGAAAATGATAAATTGTCAGATGTATTAGATGTGTATTTTAATGAAATTCTAGAGGAAAATATTTCAAAACTAACATCAAAAGTATACATTTTTATTGATGAAATACATTTTATAAAAAATTGGCAAAATTATTTAAAAACATATTTTGATCGAAAATATAACATTAAATTTATCATAACAGGTTCATCATCTATGCACCTATTTAAAGATGCAAATGAGTCTTTATTAGGAAGAATCGAAAATATATATGTATTACCATTAACATTTAACCAATTTATGAACTTTTATATGACATATATTTCTAAAGAGCAAGATATAAAAATTCCTAATATAGATTTGAACAATATGGATAAATCAATAAAAAGATTGGAAGAAATATATTATAACCAAGATATAAAATTAAAAATACAAAAAATTCTAAAAAGATATATGTTAGTTGGAGGATATCCTGAATATTTTGAGGTTAAAGATATTGAAGTATGGCATAAACAATTATCAGAAGATATTATAACAAGAGGAATATATAAAGATATTTTAACAATATACAATATAAAATCACCAGAGATTTTAGAAAAATTATTATATTATATTGCTACAAATAATTCACAAACTTTTGCATATTCAGGAATTGGGGATACTTTTGGAATTGATACAGTAACTATAATGACATATTTAGGCTATTTAAAGCAAGCATTTTTAATTAATATACTAGAAAATTATTCAAGTAATATTGCAAAAGTAATACGTACTAATAAAAAAATAAGTATTTTAGATAATGGAATACAAAATAGTTTGCTTAAGCAGAAAAATATTGATAATGACTTGGCTGGGCATATTGTGGAATCAATGGTAGATTTTGATTTTAGACTATTATGTGAAAAAGAAAATTATAAACAGTTTTATTATAGAAATTCTGACAAAGAAGAAATAGACATAATTATAGATAGAAATATAGATATTATTCCCATTGAAGTAAAATATACTAATCAAATAGAAAGTTCTGATTTAAAAGCCATTAATAAATTTATTGAGGAACATTATAATAAAAAAATTAATCAAACTAAATTTGGAATTATTATAACAAAAGATATTCTAAAAAAAGAAGGAAATTTATATTTTATTCCATATTGGCTATTAAATATATTATAAACATAAAATTATAACTAGAAATTAGAAAAAAGCTAATTTCTAGTTTTTTTTCAAAAACTTACTCATTTTTTATTCTTAAAATATTATTAAGTGTATGTGTTCCTAAAATACTTCAAGCAGGTGCTGTTGGAGCCCCTGTAGGAGGTCAAGTATTATCAGAAGTACTACCATATTTAGAATTGCAAAAAGATAACGAAAAAGAAGAAGATATAAAAAAGCAAGTAGAAGTACCAGATATAGAAGGCTTAAGCATAGAAGAAGCAATTAAAACTTTAAAAGAAGTTAATCTGGAATTACAAATAAAAGATGAACCAGAAGAATATAATAAAAAAGAAACAATTGTAAAAGAACAATTACCTAAAAGAGGCATTAATATGTATGAGGGAACAAAAGTAATTGTTACAATATGACACCATACAACAAAAAAACAAAAAAGAACTATACAAAAATTACATTTAGTTATATAATGTATTTGGAAAAATATAGTAGAGTAGGAGTGAAGTATGGAACTAAAAAGTATTTTATCAGGCCTAGAAGATTTAAAAGTGAAAGGAAGCCTAGATGTAGAAGTTTCTAAAATAGAAAGCAACTCACAAAAAATAGAGCAAGGCGATATGTTTGTGGCAATAGAAGGCTTTGACGAAGATGGACATAAATACATATCAGAAGCAATAAAAAAAGGTGCAAAAGTAATTATGGCACAAGTAGATAAAATATCAAAAGAAATGGTAAAAGATTTACCAAAGGATGTAACATTCATTTTATCAACAAATACAAGGCATGCAATTTCAATTTGTGCATGTAACTATTATAAAAATCCTTCAAAAAAATTAAAACTAATAGGAATAACAGGAACAAAAGGAAAAACAACAACTAGTTTTATGATTAAATCTTTACTAGAAAAACAAGGCTTCAAAGTAGGTTTAATAGGAACAATATGTACATATATAGGAGATAAAAAAATAGGAAATAATGCAAGAACTACCCCTGAAGCATTAGAGCTTCAAGCAACCTTAAACGAAATGGTAAAAGCAAAATGTAATATGGCTGTTATGGAAGTATCTTCACAGAGCTTAAAATTAGGCAGAGTAGATGGATGTGAATTTGATGTTGGTATATTTACAAACTTTTCAAAAGACCACATAAGCACTAAAGAACATCCAAGTATGGAAGACTATTTTGAATCTAAAGTAAAATTATTTAAAATGTGTAAATATGCATTTATTAATTCAGATGATATTTATGCAAATAAATTACCAGCACTTGTTCAAAATTGTGAATTTAAAACTTATGGAATAGACAATCCAGCAAATCTACTTGCAAAAGACATAACAGTAACAAATTCTTACGTAGACTTTAAGGTAAAATTAGCAGATAAAAATCAAAGAGTAAAAGTAGGAATACCTGGAAGATTTAGTGTGTATAATTCATTATCAGCAATTAGCGTAGCATTAAAATATGGTATAACACCAGAGAACATAGAAGAAACACTTCTTAATATTCGCGTACCCGGAAGAAGTGAGCTTGTAAATAATTCTAAAGAATTAACAATAATGATTGACTATGCACATACTCCAGAAAGTTTAGAAAGCATATTAAGCACAGTAAAAGAATACACACAAGGGCAAGTAATATGTGTATTTGGTTGTGGAGGAGATAGAGATAAAGGCAAAAGACCAATTATGGGCTCTATTTCAGGAACCTTAGCAGATTATACAATTATTACATCAGATAATCCAAGAACAGAAAAACCAGAAGAAATTATACAAGAAATTGAAAATGGAATTAAAAAAACTAAAAGTAGCTATGAATGTATTATAGATAGAAAAAAAGCAATAGAAAAAGCTCTTAAAATGGCAAGCAAAAAAGATATTGTTGTTATCGCTGGAAAAGGTCATGAAACCACACAAGAAATTAATGGAAAAAAATATCCTTTTGATGAAAGAGAAATTGTTAAAGAAATTTTAGGAGAGTAGCCTAACGAAGGAGGAAAAATGGAATTTCAAACTAAAATTATTGTCCTTTCTATAATAACCAGTTTTGTAGTTTCTTTACTTATAATCCCTATTTTAAAAAGACTAAAAGTAGGGCAAATGGAAAGAACAGAAGGACCACAATCACATTTAAAAAAGCAAGGAACACCAACTATGGGTGGAATTATAATGATTATTACCATATTATTAGTTGGAATATTTGCATTTTTTACATATTATAAATCTGAAAATCAACTAGAAAAACAATCAGCTATGAGCTTAATTCCACTAATTGCTTCAAGCTTAGGATTTAGCATTATAGGATTAATAGACGACTTAAAAAAGCTAATTGGGAAAAATACAGAAGGCTTAAGACCAGCATATAAAATGATTGGGTTACTTATAATTTCAGTTGGCTTCATATTATGCATAACACAATTTTTACAAATAGGCACAGACATATATATTCCATTTTTAAAAACTTTTATAACACTTCCTATTTGGATATACATTCCATTTGCAGTATTTGTTATGTTAGCCACTACAAATGCAGTTAACTTAACAGATGGAATAGATGGCCTAGCAACAAGCGTTTCAACCATCATATTTACATGCCTTACAGTAATTGGATTTATTTCTGGAATTAAAGAAATTACAATATTTGGAGGAATTCTAATAGGAACATGTTTAGGATTTTTATTATTTAATCTTCACCCTGCAAAAGTAATGATGGGAGATACAGGTTCGCTATTATTAGGAGGAGCAATAGTAAGTATGGCACTATACCTAAAAATGCCATTGCTTTTACCAATTATTGCATTAATTCCAGTTATTGAAACACTTTCAGTCATGATACAAGTAAAATACTTCAAGAAAACTGGAAAAAGAATATTTAAAATGACACCAATACATCATCACTTTGAATTATCTGGATGGAACGAAAATAAAATTGTATCAATATTTAGCTTTGTTACACTAATATGTTGTGTAATAGGGTTAGCTTCAATTTAGGAGGAAGCCAATGCCAAAGAAAGTAAAAAGAATATCAAAATTTGTAAACCAACCATTCGATTTTATACTTTGTGTAGTAGTTTTCATTTTATTAGCATTAGGTGTTGTTATGGTACTTTCAGCATCAGCACCATCTGCATTAGCAGAAGATGGAAAAACCTATACTTATGCAGGAAAACAACTAGTTTTTGCAATTATAGGATTGGTTTTAATGTTTATAATATCAAAAATAGATTATCGCTTTTATAAAAAATTTTATTGGCCAGTTTATGCTGCATCTTGCATAATACTATTACTAGTAGTAGTACCAGGCCTAGGAGCCTCAGAAGGTGGTGCTACAAGGTGGGTAAGAGTTCCAGCTATAGGCCAATTTCAACCATCAGAATTAACAAAAATAGGATTAATAATTTTCTATGCAGGCTATTTATCAGACCATAAAAATGAGCTAAAAGACTTTTGGAAAGGCTTTGTAAAACCACTATGTTTTTTAATTCCACCAATTGCAATCTTGTTTTTTGTACAAAACCATTTAAGTGCATCACTAATTATTGCAGCAATATCATGCATTATGATGATAATTGCAGGAACTAGAATGCTATACTTTGTGCTAACTGGTGCAGTCGGAGGTTGTGGCTTAGGAGCACTATTAATGTACAAACTTACATCTGGAGGAGGCTCAGGAGAAAACTTCCGTCTTGATAGAATAGTTTCATTTTTGGACCCATGGAAAGATAAACTTGGAGATGGATGGCAAGTTATACAAAGCCTTTATGCAATAGGCTCAGGAGGACTATTTGGAGCAGGACTAGGTGAAAGTAAACAAAAATATTTATATATTTCAATGCCACAAAACGACTTTATATTTTCAATAATAGCAGAAGAATTGGGATTTGTGGGATGCGTAATAATTATCAGTTTGTTTGCAATCTTAATTTGGAGAGGAATATTAATTGCAATGAAATCACCAGATATGTTTGGAAGCCTAGTAGCAATTGGAATTACAAGCTTAGTTGCAATACAAGTAATTTTAAACATAGGAGTTGTAACATCATCTATTCCAAACACAGGTATTTCTTTGCCATTCTTTAGTTATGGAGGAACTTCACTAATAATACTATTAAGCTGTATGGGAATACTTTTAAATATTTCACGTGCAGGAAATAAAGTTTAATATATTAACAAAATGCACATTGAAAGGAGAAAAACAATGAATGTAATGATTGCAGCAGCTGGTACAGGTGGACACATAAATCCAGGATTAGCAATTGCCAATAAAATAAAAAAAGAAGAACCAAATTCACAAATTATTTTTATAGGAACTAATCGTGGACTAGAAAACGATCTAGTTCCAAGAGCAGGATATGAGCTAAAAACAATAGATGCCTATGGATTTGACCGTACAATTTCATTTGAAAATATAAAAAAAATATACAAAACATTTCACTGTATAAAAATCATGAAAAAAATGATAGAAGAATTTAAGCCAGATGTTGTAATAGGTACAGGTGGATACATTTGTGTTCCAGTAGGATTAGCTGCTAAGTCTAAAAAAATACCTATAATATTACACGAAAGCAATGCTTTCCCAGGAGTCGCTGTAAAGATGCTATCTAGCAAGGTAAACAAAATTCTACTAGGATTTGAAGACGCAAAAAAAAGACTTCCAAAAGCCAAAGAATTATGCGTAACAGGAACACCAACAAAAGTAAAAAAAGTAGAAATTTCAAATAATAGAAAACAAGAACTATTAAAACAAAATGGACTAAACCAAAATAAACCAATTGTATTATTTTTTGGTGGAAGCCAAGGAGCACAAAGCATTAATCAAAGTTTACTAGAAATAATATCAAACCAAAAAAATAAAAATTATCAAATAATGTGGGCAGCAGGTCCTGCACAATATGAAGAAATAAAATCTAACTTATATAAAAACTATAATTTACAAATAGACTCTATTCCAAATGTTAAAATAGTACCATATATATATAATATGGAAGAAATGATGAACATAATAGATTTAGTAGTCTGCAGAAGTGGTGCAATGACAATAACAGAAATTACAAATGTAGGAAAACCTGCAATATTTATTCCATTTCCATTTGCAACAGAAAACCATCAAGAATATAACGCAAAAGTACTAGAAAAAGTAGGAGCAGCCAAAATTATACTAGACAAAGACTTAAATTCAGAAAAATTAAACTCTGAAATAGAAAACTTAGTTAAAGATAAAGAGAAACTATTACAAATGGGAGAAAAAGCAAATAAAATATCAATTCCAAATGTAGAAGAAAGAATTTATAAAGAAATTACAAAAACCATAAGAAAGCAATAAAAGCATAAAGTGAAAATAAAATCATAAAAACATAAGGCTATTAACACAAAGCCCTGTCAAATAAAGATATGACCATTAAATATGTAAAAAAATGTCGAATTTTGATACACGAAAGTTCTTGTCTCTTATGAAAGATTTTGATATAATTAAAAGGTATTGCAAACGAAGAAGGGGGAAAAGTAACTTATGATAAACCATACTAAAACTTATGGTAAAACAAAAATTCATCAAGAAGAAAATGATGGAACTCGTACAATTATGCTAAAATACTATAAAACAATACGTGGTAAATTTAACAAAAATGTAAAACATTATGGAGTAGGAGTTATAAAAACAGAAATAGGAAGTAACCAAATAAATCAAGAAAAACAAGAATTTAACAATATATGTAAGCAAAAATCAGAAGTAGAAGAATTATTAAGTATCTTATTAAAAAATAAAGTAACACCTATTGATTTAAAGTATGTATTAGAAGATATGGCATTATAAAAATCAAAACAAATTATTTTTAATTTATTTCTATCTCATACTTTAAAGGGCAAAAACTGCTAATATATTAATTGATATATTGGCAGTTTTTTATATGTATAATAAATCTACTACACACTAATAATTAAGCAACAAAATTTATTATTTCAATTGTTGACATTAGAATAAAAGTAATATAAAATTATAACAAATAAACAAACAAATAAACTAAGGAGGAAAACTCAAATGACAGCAAACCATTGCGAGAGTAGAGAGAGAGAGAGAGAGAGAGAGCTATAATTTAGAAAATAGAATAAAATGTGAAGGTTTATATAAAAATAAGCCCAAATTTTTTAAGCACTACAAAGAAAACCAAGGAGTAACCCTAATAGCTTTGGTGGTAACAATAGTAGTGCTTTTAATATTGGCAGGAATAACAATAACAATGGTGCTAGGAGAAGATGGAGTACTAAGGCAGGCACAATTAGCAGCAGAAAAAACCAAAGAAGCAGATAAAAAAGAGCAAGAAGATTTAGATAAACTAGTAGGAATAATAGATGAGGCAGTAAATGGAAAAGACCCAGAAACACTAAAAGAAGCATTAGAAAAGCAAAAATATTTCTCATACACAACAAAATATGATAAAGAAGGAAACAAAATAGATGAAGATAGCGAAACCCCTACAAAAACGCCAGCAATAACTATTCCGGCAGGATTTAAAGTATCAGAAGGAGAAGAAATAGAAGAAGGCATAGTAATATCAGATAGAGATGGAAACGAATTTGTGTGGGTACCATGCGAAAAGACTGAATACGTAAAACATACATATACAGGTAGTAACAATAATGACGCTGGTACAAATGTAGAAGATGAAAACGAAAGTGGTTGGAATACGTATTCTTATAGAGCATATAAAGACTGGACAGGGGACCAAAGTCAAGAAAATGAAAATAAAGCAAGTGTAGAAAAATATGGAGGTTTTTATATAGCAAGATATGAGGCAGGAGTGCCAAGTAATGCAGAATTTTATGTAGGTGCAAGTACAATAGAAGAAAAAAGTGATTACTATACAGCATCTGCTAATGACAAAGGCTCAAGTGAAGAAGCATATATAAAGAATACAACAACAACAAAATCAGGAATAAAGTTGAAGCCAGTGAGCAGAGCAGGAAATCAATGTTGGAATTATATAAACCAAACAAATGCAAAAACAGTATCAGAAAATATGTATGCTGGAAGTAGGTCAGTAGTGAGTAGACTAGTAGATGGAATAGCTTGGGATAGAACAGTAGAGTGGATAGCAGAAGATACAAGCCTTTCTGATATAGTAAAGAAAGATAGTACAACGGTAGGCAATTATGCTAATAATACCAATGACAGCAAAATAACAACAAGCAGTCCGATATTATGGGCAGAGCACCTATATACTCCAAAATCACGTAAATGGTATCCAGCAAAAAATTATCGATATGATAACGAATTTACTTCTGGGTATACAGCTAGTTATACGGTCCAAGATGGTGAAGGTGCCAATTATACTGGCTATGAAGAAAATGATGGAAATACGTATGCTTATTATGTAGAAATGGCAACAGGAACAAGTGAAAGTACAAAACTAAAAAACATATATGACTTAGGAGGGAATATGTATGAATGGACAACAGAAAGAGGAAGTCACAAAGCAACAGATGACAATGCGACAACGTATGACCAAAAGACGCATGCCGTTCATCGTGGTGGTGGCTTCAATAGCAGTGGTGCTAATTTCCCCGTTGCTATCCGTTATGGCGATAATAGGGCTAGTAGTACTTATTCTTCCTTCGGTTTCCGTGTTGCACTTTATTTAAAATAGAACAGCCACTTTCATAATAAGAGAATGTAAAAACAACAGTAGCAACTATATATATTAATATAAAAATTAGTAGGCAAAAATGCCTACTATTTTTTTAACTTCAAAAGCACTCATAATTAAAGGACGTCCAAAATAAGAGGACGTCCTAAAATTTATTCTTTTTCTTCTTCCTTATTACCTAAGAACAATTTTCTTAAAGCCTTAAACAAATTAGCAAGTTTAGACTCTTTTACCACAGCTAAAGCAGTATTATTAATAATTGCATCATATCTATTTTCTAAATCTGCCATTTTATCAATATAGTAATTACTAAAATCAAAATAATTTTCTGTAATACCAATATAATTCTGATAATTATATAATTTTGTACGGTAAATTTCAATTTCTTGTGTAGTTAGTAAATTATTAAATTCTTTATTAAAATAAGAAGAAAATATTAAATCCTGTGTTTGTATAAAAGTTTTTCTTAAATCTGTTTTGCAATTATATATTTTCATACCAATTTTTTGAGATTTAGCATTATCACAATTATCTTCCAATAATTGATTATTTAATTTTATAATTTTTTCTTCTATATACAAAATTTTATCTAAATTTTCTTGTATTTTTAAAAATTCCCTTCTGCCTAAAAGTTTAATAGCCTCTAATTTAAAACTATCTGTACTGAAGAATGTGCTTTCAAATAGTACATCTTCTCCTATTAAATAGGTCAATTGTTTAACTAAATTACAAAGAAGAGGATAATAATTAGGACTATTAGTAGGAAGTGAAATTTCATAATATTTCACAATATCTTCTTTATGTCCTAAAACCTTAGATGTAAGAAGCTGAACAGCACCTTCATTCAATGCCATACCATAAGTTTTAAATTCACTATATTCACAAAGCCCTAAACGATACAAATTACCGTTCTTATCTTTAATCTCTTGCAAGTGATGAATAAACTCGTGAACAGCAAATTTTTCAAGCTCATCTAAAGGAACACCTTGTTTAAAATAAATAGATGAATTTTTATAAAAATAGTTTGCCTCTGCAAAACCTTCAGGCATTTTTGCCAAAAACATAGGAAGCCTAGCAAACTCAATGAACAATTCATTAGAATTAAAATGAGCCTTAGGAAAAGCTTTACAAATTTTATCAGATACACTTTTAGCAAGTGAATTAACACTTAAAGTATCTAATCTTCCAACTATTTCAATTCCATCCTTTTTAAGTTCAGATTCAATATTCATTAGTTTCTCCTTCGTATTTTTCTAGCCAATATTATACAACATAATATGACAAAATTGTATGACAGAACGTTTACAGTTGTGTTACAAATATGTAACAATTATTTTAAACAAGGAAATGGGGCTTTTGTTTTAAGAAAAGCCCCACCATAACTTAATGTTATTTATTTTACTACAATATTATAAATTTTATTTTTAACATAAATTTCTTTAACAACTGTTTTGCCATCAGTAGCATTTTGAATAGCAGAAACATTATGTACTTTTTCTTTTACTGAAGAGTCATTTTCATCTACTGCAATTGATATAGTAGCTTTTAATTTGCCATTTACTTGAACTGGAATTTCTATTTCACTATCTAATGTTTTAGCTTCATCAAAAGTAGGCCAAGGGGTATTTGCTATTGTGTTAGGCTCTCCAATTATCTCAAATAATTCTTCTGTTATATGTGGTACAAAAGGATTTAACAATTGAAGTAAAGTCTTAAATTCAGCCTTATTAATTCTCTTTACTTTGTAAAATTCATTTACCATTGTCATAAATGTACTAACAGCTGTATTAAACTTCATTTCTTCAATATCAGAAGAAACTTTTTTAATAGACTTGTGCATCATTTTTTCAAGCTCAGGAGAATATTCATCTCCGTCTACTAAGAAATCTTGCAAATTCCATACACGGTCTAAAAATTTATTGCATCCACGAATACTTTCCATAGACCAAGGAGCTGTTTGGTCAAATGGACCCATAAACATTTCATAAATACGGAATGTATCTGCACCAAATTCATTAATAATATCATCTGGATTAATAACATTTCCTTTAGATTTTGACATTTTTTCACCATTTGAACCTAAAATCATTCCATGAGAAGTACGCTTTGCATAAGGCTCTTTTGTAGAAACAACCCCAATGTCATATAAAAATTTATGCCAAAATCTAGAATATAGTAAGTGTAAAGTAGTATGTTCCATACCACCATTATACCAATCAACAGGACCCCAGTAATCCAAAGCTTCTTTAGAAGCAAGTTCATTTTTATTATGTGGATCCATATAACGTAAATAATACCATGAAGAACCAGCCCATTGAGGCATTGTGTCTGTTTCACGTTTTGCTGCCTTGCCACAATGTGGACACACTGTATTTACCCATTCTGTGTGTTTAGCAAGTGGAGATTCACCATTTTCACCAGGCTCATAATCTTCAATATTTGGTAACTCTAAAGGAAGTTCATTTTCTGGAACTGGAACCCATCCACAATCTTCGCAATAAATCATAGGAATTGGTTCGCCCCAATAACGTTGTCTTGAAAATACCCAATCACGAAGTTTGTAATTTACTTTTCTAGTTCCAATGCCCTTTTCTTCTAAGTAATCAATAACTTTCTTTTTAGCGTCTTCTACAGATAATCCTGTTAAAAAGCCAGAGTTAATTAATTTTCCAGTAGTAACATCTGTAAATGCTTCTTTTTCTATATCACAAACAACATCAGGAGAATTTGACTCTATAACTTGCACCATAGGTAAATTAAACTTTTTAGCAAACTCCCAGTCTCTTGCATCATGAGAAGGAACAGCCATAATAGCGCCTGTACCATAAGTGATTAAAACATAATCTGAAACCCAAATAGGAATTTCTGTATTTGTTAATGGGTTAATAGCTTTAATTCCTTTAATTTCAATACCAGTTTTTTCTTTGTTAAGTTCAGAACGCTCAAAATCAGATTTCATAGCTGCTTTTCTTTGATATTCTTTTACATCATTTAAATTTGTAATTTCATTTGCTAATTCTGAAATAATAGGATGTTCTGGTGCTACTACCATATAAGTTGCACCAAATAAAGTATCTGGTCTGGTAGTATATACAACAAGTTCTTTGTTATGCCCACTAATTTGAAACTTAACTTCAGCACCCTCACTTCTACCAATCCAGTTCTTTTGTTGAGTTTTAATTTTTTCTAAGTAATCAACATCATCTAGGTCATCTATTAATCTTTGTGCATATTCTGTTATTTTAAGCATCCATTGACTTTTTTCTTTTTGAACAACTGGACTTCCACATCTTTCGCAAACACCATTTACAACTTCCTCATTTGCCAAACCTACTTTACAGCCTGTACAGAAGTTAATAGGCATTGTAGTTTTATATGCCAAGCCATGTTTAAATAATTGTATAAAAATCCATTGTGTCCATTTATAATATTCTGGGTCTGTAGTATTTACAACTCTAGACCAGTCAAAAGAAAATCCTAAAGCCTTTAATTGCTCCGTAAAATGAGCAATATTTTTCTCGGTTGTAATTTTAGGGTGTATATGATTTTTAATTGCATAGTTTTCGGCAGGTAAACCGAATGCATCAAATCCAATTGGATATAAAACATTGTAACCTTCCATTCTTTTCTTTCTTGCAATAATATCTAAGGCAGTATAGCTTCTAGGGTGACCAACATGCAAGCCCTGTCCAGAAGGATAAGGGAATTCAATTAGTCCATACCATTTTTTTTGAGAAGGATTATCTTTTGCATAAAATGTACCTTCACTATACCATTTATTCTGCCATTTTTTTTCAATTTCTCTAAAGTTATATGCCATAATTTTCGCTCCTTTTTACTACTAAAATATTATGTATAATACTTATCATAGTAACTCAAAACAATATTTATAAAGCATATTATATAATAAATCTAGCTTAAAATAAAGGGGAAAGACTAAAAAATATGAAAAAATATGTGCAATAATTTTTTTTATGCTTAAAAAAATTTTCTTTACAATAAAAATTCATTAGTATATAATAACAAAAGTGGTAAATACTAATGAAGAAGCAAACCTAAAAATTAAAATGTTACTATATAATAGTTTTAATTACATTAAGGTCTAATTTTCTTGTTTTTCAAATTGCTCGTTGCAAGAGCCAGTTCAAAGAAGTAAAGTCAGAACGGGACCTCTCAAAACTGCGAAAAATAGTACTATTTAAACAATTAACTAGTAACATTAAAAAATAAGGTTTAGCATTATATAATTTAAGAGAAAGGGAGGACATGAAAATGGCAAAAGAATTAAGTGAAGAAGAAAAAGCAAGAATAAATAAAATGATAGACGATTTAGTTCAAAAAGCAAAAAAAGCCTCAAAAGAATACATGGAATTAGACCAAGAGCAAGTAGATTACATTGTAAAAGAAATGGCAATGGCAGGATTAGAACATCATATGGAACTTGCTAAAATGGCAGTAGAAGAAACAGGACGTGGAATATACGAAGATAAAATCACTAAGAATATGTTTGCAACAGAATATATTTATCATAGCATTAAATATGACAAAACAGTAGGAGTAATATCAGAAAATGAAGAAGAAGGCTATGAAGAAATAGCAGAGCCAATAGGAATTATTGCAGGTGTAACACCAGTAACAAACCCAACTTCAACTACAATGTTTAAATCACTAATTGCAGCCAAAACTAGAAATGTTATAATATTTGGTTTTCATCCAAATTCGCAAAAATGTAGTGTCGCAGCAGCCACATATTTAAGAGATGCAGCTATAAAAGCAGGCGCACCAGAAAATTGTATTTTATGGATAGAAGAACCATCAATAGATGCAACAAGAGCCTTAATGAACCACCCAGATGTTAATCTAATTTTAGCAACAGGTGGAGCTGGAATGGTAAGGTCTGCATATTCTTGTGGCAAACCTGCTTTAGGTGTAGGCCCAGGAAATGTACCTTGCTATATAGATAAAACAGCAAATTTAAAAACATCTGTAAATGATTTGGTTTTATCTAAATCATTTGATAATGGAATGATTTGTGCATCAGAGCAATCTGTTATTGTAGATAAAGAAATTTCAAAAGAATTTGAAAGTTTAATGAAAGATGCAGGTTGCTATTTCTTAAGTGCAGAAGAAACCAAAAAACTAAGAGATAGTATGTTTATACAAGAAAAGGGATGTAGCCTAAATGCAGATATAGTAGGAAAAAGTCCATATATTATTGCAAAAGGGGCAGGAATAGAAGTTCCACAAGATACAAAAGTATTAGTGCTAAAAGAAAATGGTGTAGGTATTGAATATCCATTTTCAAAAGAAAAACTAAGCCCTGTACTTGCATATTATGTAGTAAAAAATGCAGATGAAGGAATTGACTTAGCAGAAAAACTAATTGAATTTGGTGGAATGGGTCATTCAGCAGTTATTCACTCTGAAGATGAAGATACAATTCAAAAATTCTCAGAAAAAGTACAAGTAGGAAGAATTATTGTAAATTCACCATCTACACATGGAGCAATTGGTGATATATATAACACAAATATGCCATCATTAACTTTGGGTTGTGGAACATTTGGTGGAAACTCAACAACTGCAAATGTATCATCTGTAAATTTAATAAATATAAAAAGAGTAGCTAAAAGAAGAGTTAATATGCAATGGTTTAAAATTCCAGAAAAAATATATTTTGAAGCAGGCTCTATTGGGTACTTAGAAAAAATGCCAGATATTTCAAGAGCATTTATAGTAACAGATGAATCAATGGTAAAACTAGGATATGTAGATAAAATATTATATTATTTAAGAAAAAGAAAAGAATATGTTCATTCTGAAATTTTTTCAGATGTAGAATCAGACCCACCATTTGAAACTATCTACAAAGGTGTAGAAATAATGAGAGAATTCAAGCCAGATGTAATTATTGCACTTGGTGGAGGAAGCCCAATAGATGCAGCAAAAGGAATGTGGCTATTTTATGAGCATCCAGAAGCAGATGCAGAAGGAATGAAACTAAAATTTATGGATATTCGCAAACGTACCTATAAATTCCCTAAATTAGGAACAAAAGCAAAATTAGTAGCTATTCCAACAACTTCTGGAACAGGTTCTGAAGTAACCTCTTTTGCAGTTATTACAGATAAAAAACAAAACAAAAAATATCCTTTGGCAGACTATGAATTAACCCCAGATGTTGCAATTGTGGACCCAGAACTAGTAATGAGCCTTCCAAAAACAATTACAGCAGATACAGGAATGGATGTATTAACACATGCAATAGAAGCTTATGTTTCTAATATGGCATCAGATTTTACAGATGGTTTAGCAGAAAAAGCATTTGAGCTAGTATTTAAAAATATTAGAGAAGCATATAATAATGGCTCAAATAGAATTGCAAGAGAAAAGATGCATAATGCAAGTACAATTGCAGGAATGGCATTTACTAATGCATTTTTAGGAGTAAACCATTCTCTTGCACACAAAATTGGTGCAGAATTCCACTTACCACATGGCAGAATTAATGCAATTTTACTTCCTTATGTTATTAGATATAATAGCCAAAAACCAACCAAATTTGTATCTTTCCCAAAATATGAATATTATATAGCAGATCAAAAGTATGCAGACTTATCTAGAAGAATGAATTTCCCTGCTTATGGAAATGAAGAAGGTGTAAATTCATTAATAGAAGAAATCAAAAAATTAAATAATGACTTAAATATTCCAAAGTCTTTCAAAGAAGCAGGAATTAATGAGCAAGAGTTTTTAAGTAAGGTTGATATGCTAGCTGATAGGGCATTTGAGGATCAATGTACAACATCAAACCCAAGACTTCCATTAGTAGAGGAATTAAAGCAGATCTTGTTAGATAGTTACTATGGAAAATAGAAAGAAAAAAGCAATGATTTTTATATTATATTAACAAAAACGTAATAATTTGACATAATTTAGAAAGAGGCGTATAATATTTACATCAACCAAAAGGTTGAAATACTTTTTAGAGAGAAATACAGAATGACAAATTTGACAAAGGTAGCGAGCCATCTTCGGGAGATGCAGAAGGAGGGTTTAAGCCTTGGTGATTTAGCTGACGCCATTGAGAAAGTGGCAAAGATGTATCCTAATTCTATTGCATCTACCAACCAAGAAACTATTGACGATGGATTCCTGAAGCTGGAAATCACCAGAATCATGCACGAGATTGGCATTCCTGCTAAAACCATGGGACACGATTACATTCGGCGTGGCATTGAGTTGGCATTTAAAAATCCCAATCTCAAAAATGCTATTACGAAGGATCTGTATTCTGTGTTGGCAAAGGAATTCAACTCGACTCCAACTAGGGTGGAACGCACTATCCGACATGCAATTGAGACTGCATGGACTCGTGGAAAACCGGAAGTGCTCGAAAGGTATTTTGGGTATACCATAAATCCTGAGAAGGGAAAACCGACCAACAACGAATTCATCTCTATGATTGCTGACAGCCTGCGCCTTAAGTACAAACTGTAAGTTCTCACAACAAGCCCACGGGGAATTTCCGTGGGCTTATTTTTCTTATTAATGACTTACATTAGCAGTAAGAAAAACTTGACATAAGAACTTAAAAATAATATAATATATAGTATGATCAACCAATAGGTTGAAATAAATATCAAAAGGAGATTTATAAACATGACTAGTGGCAGCAAAGAAAAAGCTTTGGAAATTCTTCGGAGAATGGACGAAGAGGGCATGGACCTCAAGGACCTAATTCAGGTAATCGAAGCTATTGACTTCCACAAGAAAGATCAAAACAACACCCTTCATAAAAGGATTAGCGATATCCTTCATGAACTGGGAATGCCGTCCAATCTTCTGGGATATAAATACCTTCGTACGGCTATCGAAATGGTCTACGAAACTCCATTGACCGTTGGAGGAATTACAAGAATTCTTTACCCTAATGTGTCAAAAATGTATGATACCACGAATGCACACGTTGAACAAGCTATAGATCGAGCCATTAAGTCGGCATGGAATCGTGGAGATACTGCTACTTTTGATAAGTATTTTGGATCTACTATCAAATCAAAAAAGGGCAAACCAACAAACGGTGAGTTTATCGCAATGATTGCCGATCGCCTCCGTATTGAGGATGGACTGTAAATCTCAACAGCACCGTGGAAATTCCACGGTGTTTTTTAATTTTCTTGCATAAATCTTGACAGATTTTAATATAATAAAGTATAATAGTTGCATTATTAGTTAATGAAATTGTTTATTATGTTGAATATGACGACAAGTTAAAGGTTGCTAGTAGAGAATAAAGGTAACTTGAGCTGAAAGCCTTTTGTAGAAAACGTAACTTTGCCAACACATAGGAGTAATAAGCTTTTTTACTATACAAGTGGAAATAAAGCTTCGAAGTTTTGTTTCAAGCAGGGTGGTACCGCGAAAAAGAATATTTCGTCCCTACACTATAAAAATAGTGTTAGGGACTTTTTGATTGGCTCATAATTATTTCCTTACACTATTTTAAAATTCATTTAGAAAGGGGAATGCCATATGAGCTACTATCGTACACATAACTGCAATCAAATTAGTTTAGATAACATTGGTCAAAAAGTAAAAATTGCAGGATTTGTAGATACTATTAGAGACCTAGGAGGTCTAGTTTTTTTAGACATACGAGATATGTATGGAATTACACAGGTAGTTACATCAGGAAGAACAGAAGATGTGGACTTTGCATCACATATTCCAATTGAATCATCTGTATCAGTTGAGGGGATTGTGAAAAAAAGAGATCCAGAAACAGTAAACGAAAAACTAAAAACAGGTTTAGTAGAAATTAAAATTGAGAAAATTGAAATTTTAGGTAAAAGAATAAAAGATTTACCATTTGAAGTAAATAATAATCAAACAGTAAGAGAAGATTTAAGATTAAAATATAGATTTTTAGATTTAAGAAATGAAAAATTAAAAAACAATTTAGTTTTACGTGCTAGTGTAATTCAATACTTAAGAACACAAATGATAGAGCAAGGATTTTTAGAAATACAAACACCAATACTAACAAGTTCATCACCAGAAGGAGCAAGGGACTATTTAGTGCCCAGCAGACTTCATCCAGGCAAATTTTATGCACTTCCACAAGCACCACAACAGTTTAAACAACTATTAATGGTATCTGGCATAGATAAATATTTTCAAATAGCACCATGTTTCAGAGATGAAGATGCAAGGGCAGATAGATGCCCAGGGGAATTTTATCAACTAGATATGGAAATGGCATATAGCACTCAAGAAGATGTATTTGAGGCAATAGAACCAGTTATATATAACACATTTAAAAAATTTTCAAACAAAAAAGTAACAAATTATCCATTCCCACGTATTTCATATAAAGATGCAATACTTAAATATGGAACAGATAAACCAGACCTAAGAAATCCACTAGTAATTATGGATTTAACAGCATTTTTTCAAAAATGTACATTTAAACCATTTATAGAAAGAACAGTTAGAGCAATAAAAGTAGAAAAACATTTGTCAAAGGGATTTCATGAAAAAATGCTAGACTATGCTATGCATATTGGAATGCCAGGACTTGGCTATTTAGAAGTACAAGAAGATGGAACATTAAAAGGGCCGATTGATAAATTCATACCAGAGGATTTAAAAAAAGAATTTTTAGTGCTAACAAATGCAAAAATAAATGATACAATATTCTTAATTGCAGATAGTGAAAGAAGGGCCTCAGATTTAGCAGGTCAAATAAGAACAGAATTAGGGAAGAGACTAAATTTAATTGATAAAAATAGTTTTAGTTTTGCTTGGATTATAGATTTTCCAATGTATGAATTAAATGAACATGGGAACATTGACTTTTGCCATAACCCATTTTCAATGCCACAGGGAGGTATGGAAGCTTTAAATACTAAAAAGCCATTAGACATTTTGGCATACCAATATGATATAGTATGCAATGGAGTTGAACTTTCTTCAGGAGCAGTTAGAAATCACAATCCAGAAATAATGGTAAAAGCTTTTGAAATAGCAGGTTACACAAAGCAAGACATTGAAGAAAAATTTTCAGCACTATTTAATGCTTTTAAATATGGAGCACCACCACATGCAGGAATAGCACCTGGAATAGATAGAATGATAATGCTTTTAACAGATGCTGAAACTATAAGAGAAGTAATAGCATTTCCAATGAATAGTAGGGCAGAAGACTTAATGATGGGAGCACCTGGAAAAGTTACTAAAGAACAATTGACAGAAGTTCATATTCGTGTGGTATAATATATAAGTATTAATTATAAAAACTAATGAAGATAATATATTGTTTAAATTAAAATAAGATATATAAAAAGGAGTTGAAAATAATATGAAAGTATCTAAAGAAGAACTTATACACATTGCAAAACTTGCAAACTTAAATTTAAAGGAAGAAGAAATTGATACCTACCTTTTACATTTACAAGATATTTTAAACTTCGCAAATATTGTAAACAATGCTAAAGTAGAAGGCCTAGAAGAAACAATTGGTGCAAATGATAATTATAATGTATTTAGAAAAGATGAAGTAAAAGTATTTGAAAATAATGAAGGATTGCTTCAAAATGCACCAGAAAAAGAAAGAAATATGTTTAAAATTCCAAAAGTAATTCAGTAAAATTAGTATTAATAACAAGTAAAGTAATTTTAGAAGGGAAGGTTATAAATGGATATTACAAAATTAACGGTACACGAATTACAAGAAAAACTATCTAAAAAAGAAATTAGTATAACAGATATTACTAAAGCTTACGTAGACAATATAGAAAAATATGAAAAAGATGTACAAGCATTTATTACTCCTCTTTCAGAAGAGGCACTAGAAAAAGCAAAAGAACTAGAAGCAAAAGTAGAAGCAGGAGAAATAAAAAGCAATCTAGCAGGAATTCCAATAGGAATTAAAGATAATATTTGTACTAAAGGAATAAAAACAACTTGTGCATCTAAAATGTTAGAAAACTTTATATCACCATATAATGCAACAGTAATGGAAAAAATAAATGATGAAAATATGATAAACCTAGGAAAACTTAATATGGATGAATTTGCTATGGGAGCTTCTACAGAATATTCATATTTTCAAAAAACTAGAAACCCTTGGAATTTAAATACAGTACCAGGAGGTTCATCAGGAGGAGTAGCAGCAGCAGTAGCAGCAAATATGGTGCCTTGGGCATTAGGCTCAGATACAGGAGGATCTATTCGCCAACCAGCATCTTTTTGTGGGGTAGTAGGATTAAAACCAACCTATGGACTTGTTTCTAGATATGGGCTTGTTGCATTTGCATCATCTTTAGACCAAATTGGACCAATTACAAAAGATGTAAAAGATGCAGCAATATTATTAAATGTAATAGCAGGAAAAGATGAAAAAGATACCACATCTGTAAACAAAGAAAAAGTAGACTATACAAAAGCACTTAAAAATGATGTAAAAGGCCTAAAAATAGGAATTCCAAAGGAATATTTTGGAGATGGTATTAACAGCGAGGTAAAAGCAAAACTAAAAGAAGCAATAGAAACATATAAAAAACTTGGTGCTACAGTAGAAGAATTTTCTTTAGGTATTGCAGATTATGCATTAGCTACTTATTATATTATTGCCTGTGCTGAGGCAAGCTCAAACTTAGGCAGATTTGATGGAATTCGTTATGGATATAGAACAGAGAACTATACAAATTTAAAAGATATATATCGTAATAGTAGAAGCGAAGGATTTGGAGAAGAAGTAAAAAGAAGAATTATATTAGGTACTTATGTACTTTCATCTGGATATTATGATGCTTACTACAAAAAAGCACAACAAGTAAGAACATTAGTAAAAAAAGAGTTTGACAAAGCATTTGAAAAATATGATGTACTTTTAACACCAACATCACCAACAGTTGCATTTGAAATAGGAACAAAATCAAATAATCCATTAGAAATGTATTTAGCAGATATTTGTACAGTTTCTGTTAATATTGCAGGACTTCCTGGAATTTCAATTCCTTGTGGAGTAGATAGCAAAGGTATGCCAATAGGAATGCAGCTTATAGGCAATAAATTTATGGAAGAAACAATTTTAAATGCAGCATATACTTATGAGCAAGAAACAAAATTTAGAGAAAACTATCAGCCAACTTTTAAAGGAGGTGCTAACTAATGTCAAGAGAAGACTATGAAACAGTAATAGGACTAGAAGTACACGCAGAACTTTCTACAAAAACAAAAATATTTTGTAGTTGCCCTACAGAATTTGGAGCAGAACCAAACACACACACTTGCCCAGTTTGTATGGCAATGCCAGGAGCACTTCCTGTTTTAAATGAAAAAGTAGTAGAATATGCTGTAAAGGCAGGTCTAGCAACAAATTGCACAATTGCAAGAGAAAGCAAAAATGATAGAAAAAATTATTTCTATCCAGACCTTCCAAAATCTTATCAAATATCACAATTTGATAAACCACTTTGCGCAAATGGTAAAATCGACATTGAAGAAGAAGGCAAAATTAAAACAATTGGAATTACTAGAATCCATATTGAAGAAGATGCAGGAAAATTAAATCATAATGAATTTGGAAGTGGAAGTTTAGTAGACTTAAACAGAGCAGGAGTACCATTAATCGAAATTGTATCTGAACCAGATATGCGTTCAAGCAAAGATGCAGAAAATTATTTAAGAAAAATAAAATCTATACTAGAATATATTGAAGTATCAGACTGTAAAATGCAAGAAGGATCATTAAGAGCAGATGTTAACGTTTCTGTTAGAAAAATTGGAGCAAAGGAATTTGGAACACGTACAGAAATGAAAAATATGAACTCTTTTAGGTCAATAGTAAGAGCGATTGATTATGAAGCCGAAAGGCAAATAGAAATACTAGAAGAAGGTGGAAAAATAGACCAAGAAACTTTAAGATGGGACGACGTATCAGGAAGAACCTTCTCAATGAGAGACAAAGAAGATGCACAAGATTATAGATACTTCCCAGAGCCAGATTTAGTAGCAATTAGATTATCTGAAGAATATATAGAAAACATCCGTAAAAACTTACCAGAATTGCCAGAAAGCAGAAAGAAAAGATACTTAGAAGAATATAAATTAACAGAAAAGGAAGCAAAAATGCTAACTGCATCAAAATATATGTCTAACTTATTTGAAGAAGCTTTAAAAATATGTGGTAATGCAAAAATAGTTGCAAACTGGCTACTTTCAGATGTATCTAGAATATTAAATGAAAAAGAAATAGAACCAGAACAAATACCATTTACAGCAGATAACTTAGCAAAAATGATTATGCTAATTGAAAAAGGAACAATTAGTTCTGCTATTGGTAAAAAAGTATTGGAAGAACTATTTGAAAATCCAAAAGACCCAGAAAAAATAATTGAAGAAAAAGGGTGGATTCAAATTTCAGATGAAGGTGCTATTGAAGAAGTAGTAATGAAAATATTACAAAACAATCCACAATCAATAGCAGACTTTAAAGCAGGAAAAGATAGGGCACTAGGATTTTTAGTTGGCCAAGCAATGAAAGAAACAAAAGGAAAAGCAAACCCTAAAATGTTAAATGAGAAGTTCTTAAAAGAATTAAATAAATAACATAAAAATAGACACAAGGAAAAAACTTTCTTTGTGCCTATTTTAATTTATATTTTTGCTATTATTATATAACTCATCTGGACAAATATCTGCACCATTAGCCCATGAAATAGATAAGCCTGAAATTTTTACAGTATTAAAAAGATGTTTATTATTTAAAGCCTCAAAAGCTTTATGAGAAAGGTATGGCTTTACATCAAAAATTTTTTGCTCTCCATTATCAAAAGAAATTAATAATAAATAATTATTAAGTGGCTTTACATCTATAGCCTTAGGACGCATTTTAAATCACTCCAATCCTTTTATTTTTAAAATTTCACCATCATTATTATATGAATACCAACAAGCTATAAGTTCATCATAATGAATTTCAGCCCATGCTTGAACTAATTTTAATTGCTTATTAGGGATATTGCCATCTATAATAGTACCATCTAATGTCATTGATGCTTCATATTCATTATATTTTATATGAAAATGAGGGATGTTATGATGACTGCCTAATTCTTTATATAAATAGATAAGAATACCATAAAAATTAGAAATTAAAGGCATAGAACACCTCCTTTAGTATAACACAATTAGTTAAGTTTTACAATATAGAAAAAATAAAAAAGAATTAAAAAATTAGAAAAAATAGACTATAGATGTAAACATCCATAATCTATATTAAAAACAATAAATTGTCAATAAAAATCGTGCGCCAAAATTCGACATTAATTTTTTAAATCCAACTTAATCTTACTAAAAGAGCAACCACAAATGATGAAAAAAGAAATAAAAAATAAGCTAGTTTTAAACAATGAAATGCCAATATAATATGTAATAGGGGTAGTATATAAAAGTTCATATGTAAGTAAAATTAGACTAGCTATAATACTAATACCAAAAGAAAATTTAATACCTGCCTTTATAATACTAATAATTTTAGCATCCATATTTTTAAATTCAACCAATAATTGTTTCATAAGCAAAACCTCACAATTCATTATAATAAAGGTAAAAAAATAATATCAACTAATATTATGTTAACATAATACAAAACAAAAAGCAAAGGTAATTTTTGGCATAAAGAATTATTAAACCAAAAAAAGAGATGCTATTTCTAGCATCTGCATTTTAAAAAACTGTGCACAATTTTTTAAAACTTAAGCCATGGCATTTAATTTTTTAGCCATATTAGATTTTTTTCTAGCTGCTGTGTTTTTAACAATAACACCTTTAGTACAAGCTTGGTCTACTTTTTTAGTAGCAGCAGATAATAACTTTGTAGCTTCTTCTTTATTTCCAGATTCAACAGCTTGTTCAAATTTTTTTATAGCTGATTTATATCCAGTTTTAATCATATTATTTCTTGATGTTTTAGTTTCAATAACTTTAACACGTTTAATAGCTGACTTAATATTTGGCATTTAATAGCACCTCCTCTTTGAAGTATTCAAAATTAACAAATAATATTTTAACACGTTTTTTATTAAATAGCAAGTAATTTGCCCAATTTTCTATCAAATAAATATACTCGTCAAGTGAAAAGTTAAATGCAATTATGAGAATAGTAAATAGAATTTAGTCTTACACAAGCCCTTAATGTACAATTTAATGCAATTTTGATATAATTGTATTTGCAAATGTTTTTGGTGGAAATGGAGTATAATTATGATTCAAAATTCAAAACAATTATCATTAAGCCAAAGAATTAAAATAGAAGAAATGTTAAACCAAAGACATAGAAAATTTGAAATTGCAAATGAATTAAATAAAAGTCAATCTACAATAGCAAGAGAAATTAGTAAACATAGAAAATTAAAGCCTACT